>JBMOJK010000013.1:0-34268 GCA_049315825.1 Patescibacteria group bacterium | reverse complement strand
TGATCCGACACTCTCGGACGCTGATCGAATTGCGCTTCTTGATGAACTCAAATCTGAGCTCAAGGCGCACGGTGCTAATGTTGCACACGAAGATATCTGGGGTGTTAAGACACTCGCTTACAAGATCCGAGCTTCTGCTGAGGGTTTCTACGTTCTCTACATTCTCGAAAGTGAAGGTCAGGGGCTTATTGAACTCGCAAAGTCTTTCAATCTTAAGAAGGCTCTTTGGAGACATATGTTTGTTCGTCTCGAAGACTAATCCTGCCTTATGAGAACTATCAACAAGGTTATCCTCATAGGAAATATCACGAAAGATCCTTTCGTGAAAACAACACAGAACGGTAAGAAGGTTGTACTTTTCACAGTCGCAACCAATCATACTTTCAAGAATGCTGCAGGAGAAACTCTCTCTGAATCAGAATTCTCAAACTGTGTTGCCTGGGGTGGTATTGCAGACCGAGCAAGTCAATTTCTCGTAAAGGGAAAACTTGTCTACGTCGAAGGTCATCTCAAGACTCGGCCAATCGACCGAGAAGACGGTACGAAGTATTTCAAGACCGAAGTCGTTATATCTGAGCTCATCTTCCTCTCTAAGCGCGAAGAAGCTGAATATGCTGCTGCTGAACACAGTTCAGTTATGGACGATTTCTCGGATCTCTCAGATAATTTTTAATCATCACTCGACATGTCAAAGCAGTGCCCGATCGATGCTGAAGGAATCAAGCACATCGACTACAAAGACACTGAACTTCTCAAGAAGTTCATCACTAAGTTCAACAAGATTACTCCACGATACTACTCTGGAACTACTCTCAAGAACCAGAAGAAGATTGCCCAGGCGGTAAAGCGAGCTCGATATATGGCACTCCTCCCATACGTTCTCGACCTTAAGCAGAAAAATGCATAATTTTTTGTTTCTACTTCGTTAGTCAGGTGCTCGAATAGCTTCCGCTATTCCACACACCTGACTGCCTCGTATAAACTAAAAAATAATGCATTTTAGGAGGGCCTTAGATGGCCCTCTTTTTTTGTTGCAGAGCCCAATCGTATTTTACTTATTGAGTGAGATGCTCGAATAGCTTCCGCTATTCCACACATTCCACCGCCTCGCATAGATTGAAAATTAATAAATTTTTAGGAGGACCTTAGATGGTCCTCTTTTTTGTGTTTGGGAAATTCAAGGTGCATTTTAGACTTCGCTCTTTGAAATTTAAAGTGGTTTTTCGGTACTTTTTCGCAAACATCCAGCGTTTCCGGGGATGTTTTTTTTGACTTTCCTTTTTGAGCTCTATATAATGCGCTCATTACCACTAAGTTCAAGTTATGAACGCAGTTAAATCACTCGCTTACAGTTCAGTAGCAGCCCTTACTCTTGCACAGACTACCTTCGCTGCAGGTATCAATGCCGGTGTAGAAAAAGTTGATGAGCGTCTCAAAGGACGATCTGACAACCTCGAAACAGGTATTCAGAGCATGATCTCATTCGTTACAAACCTCCTCTACCTTATCGCTGTAGGATTCGTTCTTTACGGAGGATTCCTCATGCTTACTGCTGGAGGTGACGATGAAAAGGTGAAGAGTGGTAAGAAAATCCTTATGCAGGCTGCTCTAGGTCTCCTAGTGATTTTCATTGCGAGTTCACTTGTTAGCTTCATCCTTCGTCTTATCCAGGCATAATTCGAAAACTTGAACCAAGTCCCGCTCGCTTTGAGCGGGACTTTTTTACACAAGAGCTTTCATCTCCTTCAAAACTCTCTAAAATACGCCACAATCTCACTCCACAACTATGTACTCACCACACGATATCGAATCCAAATGGCAGAAATTCTGGCTCGAAAATAAAACCTTCGCTGCCAAGAATCCTCCGTTCGTCGGAGAAGCACCCAAGAAGGCCTACGTCCTTGATATGTTCCCATATCCTTCTGGGGCGGGACTCCATGTGGGTCATCCGAAGGGATATGTAGCAACCGATGTACTTTCGCGATACCTTCGTGCGAATAATTTCAATGTGCTTCATCCGATGGGTTGGGATGCATTTGGACTGCCAGCCGAGAACTATGCGATCAAGACGGGTACACACCCTGCGGTGACAACCGCACAGAATATCGCCACATTCAAGCGTCAGATCCAATCCCTCGGACTCTCGTATGACTGGGATCGCGAGATCGATACGACCGATCCTGAGTACTACCGTTGGACGCAATGGATTTTCCTCAAACTTTTCGAACGTGGACTTGCCTATGAGCAGGATCTCCCGATCAACTACTGTCCGAACTGTAAGACCGGACTCGCCAACGAAGAAGTCCTCGCGGACAACACCTGTGACCGATGTGGCACACTCGTAGAACGTCGAAAGCTCCGACAGTGGGTGCTCAAAATCACCGACTACGCAGAACGTCTTCTCGCCGATGTTGATACTCTTCAGTGGCCAGAAGGGATCAAAGAAATGCAGCGAAACTGGATCGGGAAGAGCGAAGGAGTTGAGTTCTCTCTTGTGAAATCTGACGATGCAAGCAAGTCACTTGCAGTTTACACCACTCGCGTAGACACTGTCTATGGAATGGGTTGGGTGGTCATCGCTCCGGATCATGCGAATGTTGCGGAGTACATCACCCCTGAAAATGCCGCTGCCTGTCAGGCGTATATCGATGCCTCAAAATCCAAATCCGACCAAGATCGTCAAAACGACGGAAAGGAGAAGACCGGTGTCTTTACGGGTTCTTACGTGATCAATCCGTTCAACGGAGAACAAATCCCAGTTTGGATCGGAGACTACGTACTCGGTTCATACGGAACGGGTGCGGTTATGGGTGTTGCGGCACACGACGAACGCGACTACGATTTCGCCAAGAAATACGATCTCCCGATCACGAAAGTGATCGTATCTGCCGAAGAAAATGCACGATACGATGCACTCGATGCACAGCTCACTGACAGCGAGGATCCATCTATGGACGTGATCCTCGAAGAAATGGATCAGATCGAAGATGTACTTGCGGGTGATGTGGCATATTGTCAGGAAGGATACCTCATCAAGGGAAGTGGAGAAAATGATGAACTCCTCGATCGTGTACTCGGGCTCGACTCAAAGTCGGCGCGTGCGGTATTTGCACAATATGCACAAGAACAAGGTTTCGGATCCAAGAAAACCAACTACAAGCTCCGTGACTGGTTGTTCTCTCGTCAGCGTTACTGGGGTGAGCCGATTCCACTCATTCATCTTGATCCGAAGGATGTAGTAGGACTTCCGAAGTTCTCTGTTGGTCTTGCTGGAGCAAGTGTAGAAGATCGTGCAGATGGGCAGTATCTCATGGTCGACGGGAAAGAATTCTCCAAAATCCACGATGGACTCTATACGAAGATCGTTTGTGATTATCGTCTTCCACTTGAGCTTCCATCAGTAGAGCGCTACGAACCAGCAGGAGATGGGAATTCTCCACTTGCGACGGTGGATTCATTCGTGCAGGTGCAAGTTGCCTCTAATCTCGCTGGAAAACGCGAGACGAACACGATGCCACAGTGGGGTGGATCGTGCTGGTACTATCTCCGATTTATGGATCCGAAGAATACTGAAGCGCTCGTTGGGAAGGAGGTTGCGCAGTACTGGGGTTCAGTTGATCAGTATGTTGGTGGTGCTGAACACGCGGTACTCCATCTCCTCTATGCACGATTCTGGCACAAGGTTCTCTTCGATATCGGAGTCGTTCCGAACGATGAACCATTTGCGAAGCTCCTCTCACCGGGTCTCATCCTCGGTCCAGATGGGAACAAGATGTCCAAGTCTAAGGGGAATGTCGTAAATCCTGATCGTGAAGTTGAGAAATACGGGACGGATACATTCCGTGTATTTATGCTCGGACTCTCGGATTTCCGTGATCCATCACCGTGGAATATCGATGCGATCGCTGGAGCAGAACGACTCCTCGAGCGTATCTATGCTTCATTTACTGAGTCGCCGAAGGCTGCAGCAGATGACATGAAGGCGATGAAGCTCCTCAACAAGACCATCAAAAAGGTCGGAGAAGATATCCCTGCTTTCAAGTTCAATACTGCGATCACTGCGCTCAACATCCTCATGAACGAAGGAGTGCCGACTGATCCAGAATTCCGAACCGAGTGGCAAGAGGCATACCTCAAGCTCCTCCATCCGTTCGCTCCGCATATCGCGGAAGAGCTCTGGAATCATCTTGGACACACAGGATCTATCCAGCATGCACCTTGGCCAGAATACGACGAGTTTATGCTCATCGACGACGATGTCACCATTGCAATCCAGGTCAATGGAAAGCTCCGCGCAACATTTGAGTTCCTCAATGGTGTCGCCCAAGAAGAAGTTGCAGCCACTGCCTATGCGAGTGAAGAGATCAAGAAGTGGACGGAAGGGAAGACGATCGTTCGTGAGATATTTGTTCCGAATAAATTATTCTCTATCGTTGTGAAGGATTAAAGTCAAAAACCCGTACCAAAATGGTACGGGTTTTTGAAACACAAAACGGGGATTCTAAACAAAAGAGTCAATTATTTTGACTCTTTTGTGACTCAGGTAGAAGTGCTTCCTGTTGCTGCTTTGTTCGTTCCGGCATCTTTCGTGGCTCGTTCACGTATTTCTGTGAGATTGAAATTTCGATTGCTGAGTTGTTTGTCGACGATCTGCCGAAGGATTTCGTTGTCTTTGAAGAATGTATAGGTTGCCCACGAGATCAGTGCCAATCCGATTACAGTCCCGATAGCGAATAGGATACCAAGCGCTATCTGATAGGCAATAATCCTCCATTTTGACTTATGAAGCTCGACGAATTCGTGCTCACGGATGAGCAAGAGTGTTCCATTGAGTGCCTTTAGGTTCTCGTTGAGCACTTCGATCGTCGCCATGAGTTCGCGCTGAACAAGGGAGGCATTGAGGAGTTCTTTCTCGACAAAGGTTTCTTTGAGGATTTCATGTTTATCGGCAGTTTTCTTCGACATGGGAATTATTTTATCCAACCTTCTATAAAATCATTGATCACACGACCGAGTTTTTCCGGGTCGTGTCGGATGAAATCCGTCTTGCTTGAGAGATCTCTTTGGATGATCTTATATGATTTTTCCTGAAATTGCGAGAAATCACCGAGTACAACTGGGATTTTTCCCTCGGTTTCGACATATTTATGTGCGAGCTCATCTTCGATCTGCCCGTTGTTTACGAGTACAAAATCGATCATATCCGTACCAATATATTTCTCGACAACATTCACGAAATCGATCACTTCAAAACCAGTCGTTTCACCATGTTTGGTCATGATATTGCAGACATAGATGATCTTGGCGTTTGACTTCTCAAAGGCTGCTTTCATGCCATCAGCAAGGAGATTTGGAACGATGCTCGTGTAGAGATCACCAGGTCAGATGATGATATAGTCAGAATTCTCGATCGCTTCGCGGGCATGTGGATTGAGTACTCCACCACCGATGAGATAGGCATCAGAGATGAGAAGGTTAGGATCGTGCTTTGGAACATCGATATTGGTTTCGCCAATGATAGTCTCACCATTCTCAAGTACTACAGCGAGTTGTGTATCATCGAGTGTTACGGGGATTACTTTCCCTCGCACGTGAAACATTTCACAGAGTATTGCGATTGCTTGCTCAAAATCACCGGTCATTTCAGCAAGTCCTGTAAGAAGGAGATTTCCAAGAGTGTGGCCCTGAACACGGCTTTGCCGTTTGAATCGATGTTCAAAGAGATGACGTACCATTTCTGTATTCTCTGCGAGAGCTGCTATGGCGCGTCGGATATCGCCGGGAGGTAATATACCAAATTCATCGCGCAACTCACCAGCGCTTCAGCCAGAGTCGCTTACGGTCACGATAGCTGCGAGGTTGAGATCGAGATCTACATTTTTTACACGTTTGAGACCTGTAAGCACATTCATGCTTCCAGTACCACCTCCGATGGTAGTAATATTGATCGGCATTTGATTTTTCATGGAGAGATTCTAGAATGAGTGCACTTTATTTCAATTCGATTTTATGGATATTCTCATTTATCTCCTGGTTCTGCTTGCGATCGTGATCCCACTTTTCGTCAAGAAGGTCAATCAGGGAGAGGCTGGACTCGTAGAAACACTCGGAAAATTCACAAGCCAAGTATCGCCTGGAATCTGTTTCCTTATCCCAGGAATCCAAACACTTCGCAAGATTGAAATCCGAGAACAGGTGATCGCTGTGCCAGAACAGCAGATTATTACTCGGGATAACGTAGGAGTAGCGGTGGACGGGATTATTTATATTCAGATCATTGATCCAGTTCGGGCTCAGTATGAGATCGCCAATGTATTCGTGGCAGTCGTAAACCTCGCGCAGACCAATCTCCGATCGGTGCTTGGAACGATGAGTCTCGATGAAACACTCTCGAATCGTGATGCGATCAATGCACGCCTTCTCGAATCCCTCGATCGTGAAACAGGAAAGTGGGGAGTAAAGGTAATGCGTGTCGAGATCAAGCGTCTCGATCCCCCACACGATATTCAGGAGTCTATGAGCAAACAGATGAAGGCAGAGCGAGAAAAACGCGCTCAGATCCTCGAGGCCGAAGGATATCGTCAAGCACTCATCACCAAGTCCGAGGGAGACAAGCAGTCTAAGATTCTTCAGTCCGAAGGAGAACGACAGTCTCAGATCCTCCGCGCTGAAGGTGAAGCCCAGGCCAAGATCGCGATCGCAGAAGCTCAGGCTCGTGCTCTCGAGCTCGAATCTACCGCTGCAGAGAAATACTTCAAGGGCGCTGCCGTTACTAAAGAACAGCTGAGTGTTATCCAGAACAGTCTCTCAGGTGGGAATACAAAATACATCCTCGATGGAGACATCCTTACGAGCATCGGAAAAGCCTTCGGTATTAAATAATTCAAAACCATGCACGAACTTCTTGTATTCTGGCTTTCGGTCGGAGTATTCTTCCTTATGATCGAGATGTTCACGGGAACACTTTATGGGCTTTCGATCAGTCTTGCAGGATTTATCCTTGCGGTATATGTGTATTTCACGGGTGAGACATCTGTGGGGATCGTTCAGGCGATTATCCTTGCGGTGACGAGTGGTGTGTTTTGTTATTTCTTCCCGAAATGGTTTGCGAGTAAGCCAGGTGAAGAACTCAAGATCGGGATCGACCGATCAGTGGGGGAAACATTTGTACTCAAACAGTCTCGCGATGAATACAAGATTGTGATCGATGGTGTCGACTATCTCGTTGATTCTCGATCAGTAACAGACGGATTTGCTACAGGCAAGAAAGTGATCCTCGAAGGACACAGCAATGGAATCGTACGTGTAACCCTCCTCTAGTGAAAGAATATTTTCAGAAAGAATCTATCGAATGTAGTGCCCTTGAAGAAGGGCTTTTTCAGCGGTTTTTAGCCGCGTTCATGGCATACAACGCCCACACCAATCTCTCAGCGATCCGCGATGAGGAATGAGTGATCGTGAAGCATTTCGTCGACTCGGCCGAACTTCTCAAGTTCGTAAAGCTTCGTGGGAAAATCCTCGACATCGGAACGGGTGGGGGATTTCCTGGGATTCCACTCAAGATATTCACTCCAGAACTCGATGTCACTCTGCTGGATTCGGTAGGGAAGAAAATACGAGCCTGTGAATCGTTCATCCAGGATCTTGAACTCGAAGGAATCCGTGCAGTAAACGGACGTGCTGAAGATGTGATCAAACAGGAAGGGTATCGCAAGGGATTTGATTTCGTAGTATCTCGTGCGACGGCGTATCTCCCATCGATTCTGCTTTGGGCAGAGCCGTTCCTCAAGGAGAAATGAATGCTCGTACTCTATAAATCCCCCAGTGATGAGGAGATCGCGGATGGCGAACCTATGTTGCGCAAGTTACATCTCAAGCTCGATGCAGTACACACCTACGCACTTGCAGACCAAGAACGAAAACTATTTGTATACCGTCGAGATAGAACATAGAACCCCTTCCCGTCAAGGGGTTTTTTTGAACTCGTGGAAATACTGTGCTAGTATTGCAGAAGCCACAAATACACCAATAAAACCACCCACCCTTGTTTCGCAAGATTTCCGCACTTTCACTCGCTCTCGTATGTTTCGTGAGTGCAGTCTGACACAGTGTTACTACATATGCAGCAGATGCAGATTCGACGAGTTTCGTCGGCATCAAGAAATCCAGAACCGCTAAAATTCTCGACAATTTCAAAGAAAGCGAGAAAGAAATCCTCTTCGAGAAAGCACCATTTACTGCCGAGGAAGAGTACGGGATTTTTGATAGCGAATCACAGATCCGCGTGCTTGAGCAGATGAAGCAGCGCATCGAAGATGCTAAGAATTCCCTTAAAGAACAGAAGCTCGAAGTCACGACTCGTAAGTTCACACTCACGACGATGCTTGCTGATCTCGATACAAATATTGCCACAAATGAACAGGGGGTAGCCGATGCAGAAGAGCGCATCCGCGACAAGAACAAGACTATTGCTGATACCATTCGCAATATCGCAGAACTCCAAGATCGTATCGATGCGAACAAAGAGGTGATTCTCGGGTATCTTTCGTATCTGTATTCGAAGGGGGACATGGTATACGATGGAGAAAATCAGGTCGATGTTATCCGAACGCTCGTTCTCTCTGATGGAAATCTCTCGGATATTCTCTCAGATATCCATTTCAAGACGATTCTCGAAGTAACGGGTCAGAACTTCATTGAGGAGCGACGAGCACTTGTGAAGGATTACTATGTGAAGACGGCCACACTCAAGGAAGATAAGGCCAAGATCATCACTCTCAAGAAAGATCTTGAAGCAAAGCGCGTAGAACTCGACGAGCAAAAAGCATACAAACTCCAGCTTCTCGCACTTACTCAGGGGCAGGAAACTCTCTTCAATCAATACATCGCCGATCATCAGGAAAAGGAGCAAAAGGTCGAAGATCGACTCACGGTTGCGATCGCGGCATACGACGGAGCATTCCAAGAAGTTGCGAACCGTCATAAATGTAAACTCACCGCAACGGGCGGAGTGATCATCGACAAAAACAGCCCTCCAAAGTGTGCTGATCTACGAGATTATTACGAATCAGAAAAGAACCTCCGCGATCATGGATTTGATGATACTGCTGCCAATCCATTCGAATGGCCAGTAACTCCGAAGTATATTTCGTCTTACTACAAGGATGCGGACTACTATGGATCAGTAGGATCTGAGCACGAAGCGATCGATATTCCAACTGAACAGGGGACAAACATCGTCGCTCCAGCACCGGGATATGTGTACTATATCAACGAGCCAACTCAGAATGGGTACGGCTATGTAGCAATCAAGCATGCAAATGGATATGTAACAGTCTACGGACATGTGAGTGAAATCCTTGCGAAGAAGTTTGATTTCATCGATAAGGGGCAGGTGTTTGCGAAGTCAGGAGGTGCACCGGGGACGAAGGGTGCAGGAGTTATGACGAGCGGGGCACATCTTCACTTCGAAGTACACCACAACCGCGAGACAGTCGATCCACTTCGACTTCTCGATCTCACGAAGCTCCGATTTGAGTCGCTTGCCACGAAGTACAAATACAAATTCGTTGAAGACCTTAAACTCCGCTATGGATACATGGCAAATACTGACAAATACAATACATTTGCCATCTCTGGAGACACAGAAATAGATCGACAGAAATACCTCCTCAAGACCTATGCAGGTGCAGATTTCCGTAACTGGGATACATGGACCGAAGAAGCGGTCGAAGCGAAACTCGACCCAAGCTTCCTCATGTGTATCGGACTTGCAGAGACAGGACTCGGACGTAGTCTCAAGACACAATACAACGTCGGAAATATCGGAAATACAGACTCTGGAGACACTTCAGCGTTTATCTCGCCACGCGATGGTATATACTGGATGGGGAAGACGCTCAACAACAAATTCCTCGGGCAATATGAAAGTCTCAGTGATCTCTCAAGATGGTGAAACAAAGACAAGCCAATCTATGCTTCAAGCCCAAAGAACTGGCATGAAAATATGGTACGATGCCTCTCAGCACTCAAAGGTAGATTCGTAGAAGATGATTATAAATTCCGCATCAATCCTACCGAAGATACCAAAAAAAGTCTCACAGATGCTACTCTCTCACCAGCCACTGTATGAACCGACTCGAAATAAAAAACACTATTGCCAAGGTGGTTATCATTACCTGGATTGGGTTTTTACTCTTTGCTTCATATCAGGTAGCGATCCATTCGATCACGTTTGATATCAACCATTTCTTTGCGCTGTCAGGGAATAGTATCTTGCCTGACAGCATCACCCGAGAGGTGAAGGTTATCATGCTCATGCTCTCGGTCGCGATCATCGGTGGAGTGTCTTTCATGATCAAAGACTTCTATCAGAGTGTGAAATACGCAAATCTCTACAGTGTTGCATACGAAGACTATTCGCTCGGACATATTTCTAATGCTGAGTTTCAGAAACTTGTACCGGTTGAAATCTATGTAGGACGGTTCAATCATACGTGGGTGTACTGGTTTTTTATCCAGCCAGTGCTTTCGAGTGTACTCGGGATTATTGCTTTTTTTATCGCTCGCAGCGGACTCGGACTGCTTCAGGGGACCGCAACAGTTGCAGGGGAGATTACGATCCAGAGTATCTATATGTACGCGGTGTTTACGTTCTTGGCTGGGTTCTCAAGTCATAAGTTCATAGCATGGCTCGATCGACTCGCGGATAAGATTTTCTCTTCGACGCTTCCGGAACAAAAAGAAGAGATGAAAAATCAGATTCAGGCAACGGCTGCCGCTGATCGTATCAATCTCAAGACTGAGGTACATACTGAGGCTTCAGAATGAGTGGTGCACCCAGCGGATACTTTAGAATCAAAGGATACAAAAACACCACTCAAACCGATTCGATAAGTACAGAAATTTCGGCTATCATATCCGCGTAATTTTCCGCACATGTACCCAATTCGCACAGCAAAACCCTACAATCCTGCCAATCTTGCAGCTACAGGAAATGCCTACACAACTGTTTATCTTGGGAACTATCTCTCTGGCGACTATGATGAAAATGCTGGGAGTCACCCAGGCGTAGATATTGTCCCAATGTCGCCCAATGATACAGTCTATAGCGTGCTCTCAGGTACAGTGCTTGTCGCAACTTCCAATCCTTCTGAAGGAAATTACGTTGTAATTCAGCATGACAATGTTCTTGATCCTGCAACAGGGAAGAAGGCGACGTATTATTCAAACTATCTACACCTCTCTGTACTCTCTGTAACGAAAGGTCAGACGGTTGCGGAGGGTGATGTGATCGGGAAAACTGGTAACACTGGTCAGTCGACGGGAGAACATCTGCATTTTCAGATCGACGTAGCGGATGCACCGTTTCATCCGTATTGGCCGTTTACCTTCAAGGATGCACAGGCACTCGGTCTTGGATTCATGGAAGCGGTCAATCGCGGACTTGGGATCGAAAATGGTCAACGATACACGGTCAATCCGCTCGTATTCCTCGATCGCGTTGGATCGAGTCAGCCAACACCTGCAGTGATCGTAAAACCTGCTGAAGTTCATATCGCAACCAATGTTGTAAGTCAGTCAGTTGCACAGCCAGTGATTGCTGATGTGGTAGTGTTCTCGGACGTCACTCCGACGACATCCTACGCACCTGCGATCCAGTTCCTCGGTCGTGCAGGTGTCGCCTCTGGTCAAGCTGGGAAATTCTTTCCACTCGCCAATGTGAGCCGCGCGGAAGTCCTCAAGATGGCATTCAATGCTGCAAAAACTCCACTCTCAACCGATAAGGCTACATACTTCAAGGATGTATTCGCAGGGAATGCATTTCTCCCATACATCAACAAAGCCCGTGAGCTCTCTGTTATAGGTGGATATCCAGATGGCACATTTCGTCCGAATGCTCCAGTGACCCGAGCTGAAGGTCTCAAGATCATCCTTGGTATCCTCGGATTCTCACCAGCAAACGCACCAGCTGTACGATTATCAGATGTTGCATCGAGTGACTGGTTTGCTGCCTATGCGAACTGGGTCGTCGACAATGACGCACTCGATACGGATAATGGCTTTCTCCCCAATCAGGCTCTTACGAGAGGGGAGGTGGCAAGTATTGTGTATAGTGTGATGAATTAGAAGAACTAAAAAACGCCCAGAAGGGCGTTTTTTAGTTAGGATATGAATGATTTACCTGTCTTTTTGATCATTTTTTGATCTATCTGATCGGAGTATGCCTTGTGAGCTTTATCAAGTCCTTGTTTCTGTGCAAGTTTGAAATATTTGGTAGCTTTATCAGTATTTCCAAGCTCAAGGTATGACTCTGCAAGCACGAGATATGTATCGGATAAATCTGTATTATAGTTCCCATTGTTCATGGTGTAGACTATTTCTTCCTTTGGGTCTGGAATTGCTACAAGAAGATTATCGAGGGCTTCCTGGTATTTTCATACGGTCATAAATGCTTCTGCCTTTGTAGCGTAGGCATTGCGGTACGGCGTTCAGTATGTCTTCTTTGCGAACTCGATAGATTTATCAAATAACTCGATAGCGTCACTGATTTGTCCGCCACGCTTCTTATTGAGTCATTGATTGTAGTAGGCAATGTGGCAATATTTTGTGCATGTCTTGAGATAAGTCTCGTATCCAGCTTCTTCCTTTTTGGTATCTTTGATGCTTCAATACGTAACCGCTAGATTGAGAAAACTCAGCTCATCGCTGGGATCAATCTTGAGAGCTTTTCGATATGAGCTGATCGCGAGCTGGTAGAGTTTTGATTCATGGTACGCATTTCAGAGCTTGTAATGCGTGAGTGGGTCTTGCTTATTGAGACGAAGAGCAGTTTGTAATTCACGAATAGCAAGCTTATTTGACCCGCCAATATCCATTATAGTGATTGCCTTTTGTCTGTGGGCAAGTGGGGTATTGTGGAGTTTTATTGAGTAGTCATACGCCTCAATCGCAGAAAGATATTGATATGCGACCATCACCTGAAATTCAGGTGCATCCTTGAAATAAAGATAACTTCAGGCCTTGTAATAGAGGTCTCAGAGTGTAATGCACAGTTCACTTAATTTCTCTGGATTTTTTTCATCTTGGATCTTCTTATAAACATCGGTGATCTGAGTATTGATGTCCTTGGGTAGGAAATATTCTCAAGTTAAGATGTCTGGTCTTTGCGTCTTAGCAAGAAGTTCACGATACGTGCTCAAGGCCTCGGCGTACCTTCCATTTGCTGTATTCTTCATGAAATAATTGACCCGCGCCAAAACCCTTTCCGAAGTAATCGTATTCGGTGTTCGTGCCGGATTCACCGAAGTTTCCACCTTGATCTCATCTGCAAATGTAAGAACAGGCGCACTGATGAGTAGCAAAAATACAAAAAAATATCTCATACGAAGAATATACTAGATTTAAACAAATGAGCAGTGTACGACCAATTGTTAATAATTTCTTAATATCTGGAGGTGATTTAAAAATATCTTCATCTTGCTTTATGTTATATTTTCGATCCTTCCTGATTTTTGACACAAAATGAAATATGTAGTTAAGTAATGATAGTCGTTTTAAAAACATAAATGCCGTCATATGGAGTTCAAAATCCAGTCCGCACAGGAAGCAGTGAGTAAAAAGAACCTTGAAATCCGTAAGTGAGATGGACTCACTCATGCAATTTTGCGTGCAGGACTCGGGGAAGACGGGCAGTCAAAGGACTGGAAAGAACTCCAAAAAGAGTTCAATAAACTCGCCGCAGAAAGCCGTGCGGCTATTCTTGCACTTGCTCAGGAAATCTCTGCGGGAAATCAGCCATTTCATGCTCCAGTTTCTGGGCAGACGAATTATTCTGTGGACAAGAAATCCTACACAGCTCAGAAAATCGTCCATGCAACGAAGGGTCAAGCGGGTTCAGTTTCGAAGCAGTCGAGTGATGCTCCAGCTTCTACCCTAGAAAAAGCACAGCCTGCTGCCAAGACTATAGAATCTGCTCCATCGAAACCCGCACAGAAGCCAGCAGAATCAAAAGTCCCAACTTCGAAGTCAGAGGAAAAGAATCCGCCAGAAAAAACTCCCACACCTTCTGCTTCTACTCCATCAAAAGTAGAGCAAAAACCTGTCACTCCACAAAAAACTGAAAAAAAACAGTCAACAGAATCAGCTGATCAATCTGAAGAAACTGAGCGATCAACGCTCCTTCTTAAGTCTACTGATGCAGTAGTGTTTCGTGATGGTGCGTACTACCTCGTTGGGAAAGACGGGAAATCAAAGGCTATCCAGTACAATAATTTCATTAACAAGAAAGATGAGGATGTAGCAAAAGAAGCTACGCCAGCACAAAAAGCACGCATGGCATATGTAGATGATCTTGCAATCTTCCTCGAGGCATACACTGCAGAACATCCAAAAAATGCAGCTCAAGCTGAAAAAATCTGGAGTTTGTTTGACGAATATATCATGGACGGAAAAAATCTAGCCAACAAGGATATTGTAGACATCTTAAAGCTAGATGCTTCAATGGCACGAGTGCTGGAAGCTATATTCTCAGAAAAGAATCCTAAGACTCGACGTACCAAGCTTTACCAGGCAATCAAAGATGATCTGGGACAGTATGATCTTGTTCCATCAATGATTGCTCGACAGCGCTTCGGGCATTGGGATGAAAAACAGGTATGAAAAATGATCGCCATACTTGAGCAGTGAAAGAATCTCGACTTTAGTAAATCAGGTCTTGGTGCAGTAGATTCATCAAAGCTTTCTGCAGATATTCGTAGTGAAGTAGCGAGCGAGAAGGCACGACTTGAGGAAGATTGGGCAAAAAATATTGTTACCTATGTTGAATTATTCAAGAAGCGATATGGAATAGAGAAGCCTCTTGAATCCTATGAACTTAAGTATGCACACTCTGTTTATTTGGAAAATGGTCTGGACCAGGCACTTAAAATGGCAGTTTTGCGCGGTCAACTCAAGCAGCAGGTAAACTGGAAGGGAGATCATATCGATCCAGAACTTGATATTGCTTCGTCGATCATGGGTACTGGTACATTCAATGTATCTTCACGCACTGCACGAGAGGGCTCAAAGATGCTCGCGATCGAAGCACTTGCGATCGCTGCAGGTGCCCTTACAGTCGGCGCAGGTACGATTATCGTGAATGGAATTGCGGTAGTAGCTCAGGGAACTCGTATTGCACGATATGCAAGCTACGGATCTCGCGTAAATACACTTACGCGATGAGCTGCAGGATTCGCTGGGAAAGCAGTTGCACAGGGAACAGCGTTTGAACTCGCGCACGGATGAATGAAGTGAGTAATCGAAGGAGAAAATATGTATACCGCACGTGGCTTCGGAGACTCTATCCTTTTCATGGGAGTGCTCGGCGGAGTATCAAAGTTCCTTGCAGGTACTAGTAAGATTGCACAGTGGTCACGAACAGGGAATGGTTTTGTTAAGTTTGGAAAGGGGGTGGTTGTCGATGGTGCTGCGCTCAATGTTGCAGGGGTAACGAGTCGACTTGCCTTCGATGATAAATCCTCGTACTCACCAGAGGAAGTTGCTCAGGCATTCATCATGGCTGGACTTTTCCGAGGAGTAGGGAAGGCAATAAATACTTTCAAGGTTTCACGTGAGCCAAATGGTGGAATGCGCGTAGAGCCAGTCGTTCTAGAACCTACACCAACTACCCGACCAGCACCGCTCGTCGCAAAAGATACTCCACGTTTTAAGGTATATGCCCCTGAAGATATACCAGCTCCTGCAAGACCTACGCCCACAACTCGTCCAGTTGCTCCAAATTTTACAGCAACACCGCAGCCTATTAATTCTAATGGTGGCACTTCGTACAAGCCAGCATCTACTGAAATGACGGTAAAGCGAGATGGATTAACCTATCAGACTACTGCAACATCAGTATCATGAAGAACACCGTCAGATATGATGACATGAAAGATGGATGGAAATACTATACATCAGTCACAGGTAAGCGGAGACTATGTACAGCGTCCTATCGGAAATAGCACTCAGACTCCAACTGGTAATATTTCTGACTACCAGCAGATGTATACACATCTTGCACCAAAGGGGAGAGCAAAGCCTAATGCTTCTGCTGAGCCAACTGAAACACCAACCTCAGCTGGATCTACACCATCATCTAAACAGTCAGCAACAAGCACCCCATCATCTCGATCAAATCCTTTCATGGATCGAGTAAACCGAGCGACTGGCGTACAGCGAGATCCACACAATGGTCGACTTTTATCTGAGGCTGAGGTGCGTGAAATTAATATTGCTCACGAAGCTGATGTACTACGTAATATCGGCACTCGAAATTCTCGCGTAGGTGAAGCAAATAATACGCTTGCTACACAATTTAAAACTCAAAAACTCAACACATACCTTGCAGAAATCGAAGAACAGTTTGCTCCAACTGCCACAAAAGTTCGTGGAAAGAATACATTTGTAAAACTTGGTGAAGATTTCATGGTAGAGCGCAAGGGGCTCATGGATTTCTCACTTACCAATCTAAAGACAGGACAAAAATACGAAGGACTCAAGAGTCGTGAGGAAGTGAAGGCAGTAATTGCCGAGCGATATACCAATCCAAATGCTGTCCTTATTAATGCAGCAGAAAAGGCGGTACTTGCTGGTGATACAGCACGAATTGCTGAACTTGCGAAGCTCGAAGGTCGCAGACTCGAAGATTATACAATCGTAGATGGTCGAATCGTCCGAATCTAAACAAAAAACACTCCGCACAGCGGAGTGTTTTTTGTTTCATTTTACATACCTGGAAGATCAAGTCCCATGCTTCCCATGACAGACTTCATCTTTTCTGCGGCGATTTCTTGGGATTTCTTGATCCCTTTATTGATCGCTTCGAGTGATGCTTTTTCGAGACGAGCCTGATCCTTGAGGATAGAAGTGTCTTCGATCGTAACTTTGATCACCTTCATCTGACCATCGACCGTAACTACTACTCCATCCACTTCGGCTTCGATGTGGATGTTGCTGAGTTCGTTCTGAATCTTTTGTGCTTCTTGCTGAAGCTTAAGAAGTTCTTTTGCTTTTGAGTAATCCATATTTGATGAGAAAAAATCGGGGGGATTATAGAACTCTCCTCGATTTTTGCAAATGCTTCAACGATGTGGTAGCCTTTTGAAGTATTTATTAATGTTCACCCATGGGATTCTTTGATTTTGCTGATCAGCCAGCAACAGCGAGCACTACTACTCCGGCTACTGCCATACCAGCAGTCGCTAAGGCTCCAACTTCTGAGGCATCTGATTTCCTCATTATTACTGATGATATGACAGCAAGTACTATGCCAGATACGGTTGCAGAGCTCGCTACTGCAACTCCAGCGGAAGATACATTTGTGAGTGCATTCCAGGATGTAGTACAGGATAGTACTCCTGCCGTGGCGGATATTGTTACATTTGATACAACTCCAGCGGTGGAGACTACAGAAGAAATCCAGCCTGAAACAGTGATTTCAGATGTGGTAACATTTGAAGAAGAAACACCTGCAGAAGTTGCTCCAGAGACTTCGATTATCCTAGAGCCAGAAACAACTGCGACAGAGGAATTCTCAATTGCGGACCAATTCGGATCAGTTGTCGAGGCAAAAGAAGACAATGTAGTAGCGTCAGAAGTGGTTTCTGATACGATGTCTCTCGATAAGACTCTCACTGATACTATCGAAAAGCTCAAGGCTGGTGTCGCCAAAGACAAAGAAAAGATCAAGGCACTCTTCACTCAGAAGGAAGACCTCATCGCTCAGAGCGAACGTATCCTTGCGGAAGCTACTGCCAAGGCTGAGAAGCTTCGCGCAGAAGCTACGACGGTTGAGGAAGCTGCTACGAAGATTGAACTTGATGGTGCACGTGCCAAGAAGGTGATCGATATGCTTGGTAAACAAATTTCTGCTTAATTTATGTCCGAAACAACTCCAGCTTTCCCACTCGAAAGCATCCTCGCTTACGCGATTAAGATCATGGCTTCCGATATCCATGTGACCGAAGGTGAACATATTGCATTCCGTGTACATGGTGAGCTCTCGAAGCTCATTGAGGCTGGAAAACTCACAAGTGAAGCGGCAGATACCCTGGCGCTTGAGCTCTTTCGAGGAGATGCTGATAAACGAAAAGCATTCTATGATAAACACGATGTTGACTTCGCGTATGTCTCAAAAGATGGCACGCCTTTTCGTGTAAACGGATTCTTTAAACTTGGAAAGATTGGATTCGTCCTTCGTCGTATTGAACGTGAGGCTAAGCAAATGGATGCTCTCGGGCTTCCAGATGGTGTAAAGAAGATCCTTACTGCCAAGCAGGGGCTCTTTCTTATCACGGGTCCAACCGGTTCGGGTAAGTCGACTACGATGGTTTCTATCATCGATCGCATCAATGAAACACGCCGCGAACATATCGTTACGATCGAAGATCCGATTGAATTTATCTTCGAGGATAAAACTTCTATATTTTCACAGCGTGAAGTAGGTCGAGATACGGATTCATTCGTCTCTGCGATCCGAGCTGCGATGCGTGAAGACCCAGACATCGTCATGGTCGGGGAAATGCGTGACAAAGAAACCGTAGAGGCTGCGATGAATCTCGCAGAAACAGGACATCTTGTATTCTCAACACTCCATACTTCTGGTTCGGTTCAGACGATCAATCGTCTCATCCAGTTCTTCTCTCCGGATATCCAGACTCAGGTTCGCGTACGTCTTGCGGACTCACTTCTTGGAGTACTTTCGCAGCGTCTCATTCCACGCGCAGAAGGGCATGGTCGAGTGGGTATTCACGAACTCATGTTCATTACGCCGGCGATCAAAAATCTCATCAAGTCGGGTGATCTTATCCAAATCAACAATAACATTGAACTTGGAAGCCAAGAGGGTATGATCTCTATGCGAGCTTCCGCAGATAAACTTGCTGCAGGTGGTGTTGTAAAAGAAGAAGACTATATCGGATATTTCACGAACGAAGACTAATATGAATCTTTTCAAAAAAGCGACCGCTACGTTCATCCTCGGACTCATGACTCTTGCTTCGTACTCGGTGTACGCTTGAGTAGATGAAATTCCAGGTTCGGACGAATTTCGAAGTGCGTCAGTCAATGTGGTGGACTGAGAAAACACGGCTGAAAAACTCGGAAACGCGAGCAAGAGTCTCCTTTCAACTGCGAAAGTTATCCTCAATGGACTTGCCGTTCTCTACATCGTATATATCGGTGTTATGATGGTTATCGCTTATGGTGATGAGGGGCAGCTTGCTAAGCAAAAAGGACAACTCATGTACGGTATAGTTGCATTTCTCTTCGTAAACATCCCATGACAGATATATAACATCTTCACTGCAGGACGAGAATGAGGCGGACGGGATGTTACGGGCGCTCCGACGAACAGTAATTTTATTTCAGCACAAAAGGGTGGGACAAACATACTTGTAAATTTTGATGTTTGGAATAGCACCATTGAGAATTGAGTAATCGCGTTTATCCGTATTGGAATCATAGGTATTGCGATCTTCTTCTTCGCTCTTGCGGGATTCAAGCTCATCGTTTCAGGTGGAAATGACGAAGCGCGCAAGAAGTCAAAGAATCAGATCGTTTACGGCTTTCTCGCACTTATATTCCTGGGGATTATCCAGGCTTGGGTGAGTATTGCATACTCTGGAAATATTCCGAATGGACAATCTATCTTCGCTTCGCTTGCAAACCTCGCTCTCTTCTTTGCTGGGCCTACTGCGATCTTCTTCCTTACACTTGGCGCTTGGTACTATATCACATCAGCAGGCGATGAGGAGAAGGCAAAGAAAGGAAAATCCATCGTGATCAATACATTCATCGCTGTGATCATCCTCCTTGCGAGTTATACCTTCCTCAAAGACCTTGCTGACTTTAAGCTTTAAGACTATGAAAAAAACTTCTATCAACCTGTGTATCGGTTTCGCTATCTTGACTTGTGGGATGAACATAGCTGCTGCTGCAGATCCTACGCCACCTTGCCAGAGCTGTGCTCAGATCAAAGATACACAAAACAATAGTGGTCTTTATAAGGGTGTTCCATCATCGAAAGATCAAGATGCGAAGAAGGTGTACGATGCAAACAGTGAGTTGGTGAGTACTGACGGAAACAAACCAGGCACTTCAGTCAGTGCGACAACTGATAGTTCGGCATCTAGGGGTGCAAAGAAGCCACTTGAGATTATCACAACCGAAGATATTCCAGGTGCAGACTGTACGGTATATGCAACCGGTGGAGTCGACAACAAGAAATATAAGTGC
The DNA here is from genome assembly GCA_049315825.1 of Patescibacteria group bacterium. Lineage (GTDB taxonomy): Bacteria > Patescibacteriota > Gracilibacteria > BD1-5 > UBA2023 > JBMOJK01. Next base: position 13,994 of record JBMOJK010000013.1, on the reverse strand, counting down.
GTGGTAAAATGAGGTTTTGCTTCTGTACAAGCATTCCTTGGTACACTCATTAAATACGCTACCTTTATCACAGCATTGCTTGGCGTGCTCATGATCGTGTTCTCAGGTATCCAGTGGTCACTGAGTGCTGATGATGAGGGATCTCGCACGAAGGCGAAGGGGCGAATCTCAAAGTTAATCATGGGATTGGTTCTACTCTTCTTGATTGGGTTTATCCTCAATACGGTTGCACCTTGGGTGTATCGATAAAAAACACCCCTGCTGTGAAGCAGGGGTGTTTTTTTGATGGTCGCTATTCTCCAGTATCGATCAGTCATGCGTGATTGACTTTTTTCCTATGCGATGTAAAGTGCACTTGAGTGAATTTGCTCGTCAAACAAAAGGAGTTCGCCTGTGAAGAGGGTGTTATGTAGTTTCTTTATCATGTTTTTCTTTTTGTGCTGTTTCACAAGTAAGGCAATAGCGGCAGAAAGGATGGTGTATATTCACGATGCTCAAACAGGCATGTGTTTTGAAGCAAGTACAGAGCTGGTGACTACCCGAAAAAAAGAAGTATGGATGTATAAGTTTCTTAAGTATAAGGGGTGTGACGAAATTGGTATTCGTGAGAGGAGGCGGAGTATTCACATGCAATATAGTGTGAATACAAAACGAAAGACCTGCTTTGCACGTCTGCCTAGAACTATAAAAACAAAACCAAAAACTCATATAAAGGCAAATGTTGCATGTACAGATGAAGTACAGCGTGCTTCAAAGTAGTATGTAACAAAGTAATTTAAATACCTCTTCAGAGAGGTATTTTTTATTGTCTAAAAAACCTCCTCAACCACGAATGGCTGAGGAGGTTTTTGTGTACTACAGACTCATTGACTGTTCGTATTCTTCGAGAAGTTGTTCGCGTCGGGCCATTTTTGAGAATGGTGATTCGAACTCGAGTTCTGGATCGTCAGATCCGAAGTACTCACCGACATCGCGGTTGTTTTCGAAGTATTTGAGAGTTGGGATGAGTCGTCCGATGATAACGTTTTCTTTGAGACCATCGAGCTTGTCGATCTTCTTGGCAGTAGAGGCATCAACGAGGACACGAACTGTTTCCTGGAACGATGCTGCAGAGAGCCAAGACTCTGTGAAGAGGGAGATCTTCGTGAGACCAAGTAGGAGGCGAGTACCGATGGCTTCGCGCTTTCCTTCACGTCCGAGGATTTCGTTTTCTTTCTTGAATGCGATGATATCAACGATATCTCCAGGGAAGAAAGATGAATCTCCAGCGTTGGTGATTTTGATCTTTGAGAACATCTGTCGAACGATAAGTTCGATATGCTTTGAGTTAACCGTCTGACCCTGAGAAGAGTAGATTTCCTTGATGTCGTTAACGATATAGAGCTCAGTGGTAATCGCATCAGCGAGTTCCATGAGGTTCTGGATATTGATATGACCTTCAGTGATCTTGTCTCCAACACGGACCTTGTCTCCTTCCTTTACGAGGAGGTTCTTACCGGCTGGAACTGTGTATTCTACAGTTCGTGGCTTCTCATCGCGAACGATGATGAGGTTTGTGTCGATGCGCTCAACGATACCGTCGTGCGTAGTTACGACCTTCCCCTTCGTTTCCTTTGACTTCGCGATGATCTGCTTTTCGTTGACCTTTTCTCCAATCTTTACAGTTGGCTTGAATGTTTCGTCTGCGAGGTAGAACTCGTATGACTGAATCTGATTTGCCTGAACCGTGATGAAGAGACTCTTTCCTTCATATCGGATCTGAGCGATTTCTCCATCGATTTCTGAGATGAGTGCTTCGTACTTTGGATTGCGTGCCTCGAGAAGTTCTTCAACACGAGTAAGACCCTGTGTGATGTCACCTCCTTCCTTCACAACTCCTCCTGAGTGGAATGTACGCATCGTAAGCTGAGTTCCCGGTTCTCCGATAGACTGAGCAGCGATGATACCAACTGGAGTACCTTCTGTAACGAGCTTGTTAGAACCAAGGTCGAGACCGTAACACTTCTGACATACACCTTCTTCTGTCTCACAAGTGAGGATAGAACGAACGCAAACGCTTTCAACTGCATTGTCAGTAAGGATCTTGAGTGCTCCCTTGTCGATAATAGTTCCGCTTTCGATGAGAACTTTACCATTTTGTACTACATCCTTCGCGAGGAACTTACCGAACATCTTGTCGTCCATAGACTCACGGAAGACAGACTTCGAAGTTTCGCGGTGGATTTCTTCGTAGTGAACCGTTCCACAGTCGTGCTCTCGGATGAGGATATTCTGTGCGGCGTCAACGAGACGACGTGTGAGGTATCCTGACTGAGCGGTCTTGAGGGCGGTATCGGCCTTACCCTTACGTCCAGAGTGGGTATTGATGAAGTACTCAAGTACTGAGAGACCTGCCTTATAGTTGGCCTTGATTGGGAGTTCGATCGTCTTTCCTGACGGAGAGGCAACGAGACCCTTCATTCCACAAAGCTGTGTAACGTTACCCCAGTTACCTCGGGCTCCAGAGTCGATCATATTGAAGATCGAATTGGTTTCGTTGTAGTATGGCTTGAGTTCTTTTTCGATTGTGTTCTTAACCTGTGACCAAACCTTTACTGACTGCTCGTAGCGCTCACGTTCTGTGAGGAGACCGTTCCAGAACGCTTTCTGGATAGCCTTGATCTTTTCTTCGCCATTCTTGATGTGTTCGTCCTGAGTTTCTGGGACGATCATGTCATTTTTGGAAATAGAGAGACCTGAGAGGGTAGCGTACTTGAAACCGATGTTCTTGATGCGGTCAGCGAAGAATGCTGTAGGTTCAGAACCGAGAATATCGAACGAACGTGCAAGAAGCTTCTTGAGAGCTGACTTTCCGAGTGTATCGTTGATGTATCCGAGTTCTGCTGGAACGATCTGGTTGAAGAGGTATCGTCCGTACGTTGTTTCAACGATCACACCATCCATTCGGAGTCGGATTGGAGTCTGGAGCTTGATAACACCGTTATCGTATGCGTTTTCAGCATCGTTTCCATCCATGAATGAATGTTCAGTCTTCGCATCCTTGCTCACCTTTGTGAGATAGTAACATCCGAGTACCATGTCGAGTCCTGGTGCAACGATTGGTTCACCGCTACTTGGGTTGAGCATGTTGCGTGATGTCACCATGAGGTGTGCAGCTTCGTCCTGTGCTTCTACTGTAAGTGGAAGGTGAACCGCCATCTGGTCTCCGTCGAAGTCCGCGTTGAAGGCAGTACAACAGAGTGGGTGGAGCTGGATCGCCTTTCCTTCGATAAGAATTGGCTTGAATGCCTGGATACCGAGACGGTGGAGAGTAGGAGCTCGGTTGAGGAGAACGTGCTTTCCTTCGATAACTTCATCGAGCGCATCCCACACTTCTTTTCCTTTATCTTCGATGATCTTTTCAGCGTGCTTCACGTTGTAGGCGATTTCCTTCTGGATCATACGTCCGATGACGAATGGTCGGAAGAGAACGAGCGCCATACTCTTTGGAAGTCCACATTCGTTCATCTTGAGGCTTGGACCTACGACGATAACCGAACGTCCTGAGTAGTCGACACGTTTTCCGAGGAGATTCTGACGGAAACGACCTTGCTTACCCTTGAGGATATCAGCGAGTGACTTGAGCTTCTTCTTCGTAGCAGTTGTATAACCTGGTCGGTTTGAACGAACATCTCCGTTGATGAGCATATCGACTGCTTCTTGGAGCATTCGCTTTTCGTTCTTGAGGATAACTTCCGGCGCTCCGAGCTCCATGAGCTTGCGAAGACGGTTGTTTCGGTTGATAACTCGTCGGTAGAGGTCGTTGAGGTCAGATGACGCAAATCGTCCTCCATCGAGCTGAATCATTGGACGAAGATCCGGTGGAAGGATCTGAATCGCTTCAAGGATGAAGTGTTCTGGTCGCTGGTTTGACTTGAAGAGACTTGAAGCAAGCTTGAGCTTCTGGAGAATCTTCTTCTGCTTTGATTTTGGAGCTGTCTTGAGCTCGGTCTGGTGATCTGCGATGAACGTGCGAATATCAATACGCTCAAGGAGGGTCTTGATATGTTCAGCACCTGTTCCTCCCTTGAATACATGTGGGAACTTGTCGTACATGATTCGGTAGTCGAGCTCTCCGATAACAGTCGCCACTTCGAGACTCTTGAGGAGATCCTTCATGTGGTTGTATTCTTCGTCGAGATTGTCGATCTGATGAGTGAGAGCTGCTTCGAGTTCCTGGTATGCCTTCTTAGAAAGCTTTTTTTCTTCTACTTGGAGGTTAGCTTCAGCGAGATCCTTCTGAACGCGCTTCTGAAGTTCAACCTTAGAAGTCTTGTATGCGTTTTCGAGGTCCGCAACCGCAGCATCCTGCTTGTCCTTGTATACTTCAGTGATGATGTATGACGCGAAGTAGATAACCTGCTCAAGCTTCTTGATAGAGATGTCGAGGAGGAGACCAATACGAGAAGGAACTGACTTGAGATACCAGATGTGAACAACTGGAGCTGCAAGTTCGATGTGTCCTGTTCGCTGGCGGCGTACCTGAGCGGTAGTAACTTCTACACCACAACGCTCACAAACCACACCCTTGTAGCGGATTCGCTTGTATTTTCCACACGCACACTCGTAGTTCTTTCGAGGACCGAAGATCTGTTCACAGAAGAGACCTCCGCGTTCTGGACGCTGAGTACGGTAGTTGATCGTTTCAGAAATGAGAACCTCTCCGTAAGAAAGACCTCGGACTTCTTCTTTCGAAGCGAGTCCAATCGAGATACCTGCGAGGTTGTCGAGGGTCTTTCCTGCGGTGATGTCATGCTTTCCGGCATGTTTCCCAATCTGAGAATAGTCGGTGATTTTGTCGTTGAGGAAGTTTTCGAGATTCTTATCGGCAAACATAGTTGGAGAATTTATGAATTGGAAGGGAAGGGGAGTGTAACTAATTGACTACTCCGTCTCTTCGTCGGTGGTAACTACTTTTTCAGTGTCACCTTCGGATTTCTCTGCTTCAATGCTTGGAATGTCGACTTCAACATCGAACTGTCCTTCGAGCTTTTCAAGCTCCATGTAACGCTCAATCTGAGACGTTTCTTCTGCACGGAGTTGGTCGATCTCGAGGAGGTCGATCTTGAGGTTGAGTGCCTGAAGTTCACGTAGGAGTACGTTGAACGATTCTGGCATATTTGGTCGGCGGATTCGCTTTCCCTTCACAATCGCTTCGTATGACTGTGCACGTCCGTTGATGTCGTCTGACTTGATCGTGAGCATTTCCTGGAGGATATTTGCAGCTCCGTAACCTTCGAGCGCCCATACTTCCATTTCTCCGAGACGCTGTCCTCCATTCTGAGCCTTACCTCCGAGTGGCTGCTGTGTAACCATAGAGTATGGTCCAACTGAACGAGCGTGGATCTTGTCTTCTACGAGGTGGTGGAGTTTGAGCATGTACTTCACTCCGACCATTGTCTTTTCCTTAAATGGCTCTCCTGTCTTTCCGTCATAGAGCTGAACCTTTCCATCGTTTGGAAGTCCTGCGAGGTCCATGAGGTCACCGATCTGTTCAACCGATACTCCGTTGAGGATTGGTGAAGCGATCTTGATACCGAGTTTCTTTGCAGCCATACCGAGGTGAGATTCGAGAATCTGTCCGATATTCATACGTGAGATAACTCCGAGTGGATTGAGGATGATATCAACTGGTGTTCCGTCCGCGAGGAATGGCATATCTTCGATCGCAGCGATGCGAGAAACGATACCCTTGTTTCCGTGACGTCCGGCCATCTTGTCTCCTACTTCGATCTTTCGAGTCTGAGCGATGTATACCTTTACCTGCTTGAATACTCCAGTTGCGAGATTGTCTCCGTCTTCACGGCGAAGAATGTGTACACCGATTACCTTTCCTCCTGATCCAGAAGGCATAACGAGTGACGAATCCTTCACGTCCTTTGACTTGTCTCCGAAGATAGCTCGAAGGAGACGCTCTTCTGGTGAGAGTTCGATTTCTCCCTTTGGAGTCACCTTACCTACGAGGATGTCTCCACCGTTTACGTATGCACCAACACGGATGATACCGTCGATGTCGAGATCCTTAAGCTTCGTAGAAGAAACGTTTGGGATATCGTTGGTAGTCTGTTCAGGGCCGAGTTTTGTTTCTCGAACGTCCATTACGTATTCGTTGATGTGGACAGACGTGAAGTGATCTTCTTCCATCACACGTGATGAGATGATGATCGCGTCTTCAAAGTTGTAACCACCCCAAGGCATATAGGCAACAACGAGGTTTCGTCCGAGGGCGAGTTCTCCGTTGTCGATCGATTGACCGTCGGCGAGAATCTTACCAGCAGTGATCTTTTCCCCGGTAGAAACGCGTGGCTTCTGGTGGATGATCATGTCGTGGTTTGAACGCTCGAATGTTCGAAGTTCATAGAGTGCCTTCTTTCCTGACTTGTAGAGTACAGAGATGTGCTTCGCATCAACTCCGATGATTTCTCCATCTTCTTCTGCCTTGATCGCGTATCCTGATCCTTCTCCGATCATGCGCTCAGCACCAGTACCAACGACTGGAGATTCTGCACGAACGAGTGGAACAGCCTGTCGCATCATGTTCGTTCCCATTTCGGCACGAGTCGCGTCGTCGTGTTCGAGGAAGGGGATGAGAGATGTTGACTCCGACATCGTCTGCTTTGGAGAGATGTCCATATGAGTGATCTCACGAACGTACTCGGTAGTAGGCTCTGAGTTCTTACGAGCAGAAATACGAGTTTCAGCGAAGTTGTCATTTTCGTCTACCTTTGCATTGGCTTCGGCAATAACGAATTCGCGCTCCTGATAAGCATCGAAATACTCGTACTCAGTCGTGAGGTATCCACGAACTTCGATTTCTGTAGCAGAAACCTTTTCCTTGAGCATTTCTGCGAGCTTTGCATCGATCTTTGTCTTTTCTGGAACGACGATATTTCCCTTGCTGTCGAGTACGTCATCGAGGGTGATGCGCCCAACTGGGGACTTTCCGTCGTTCTTAACTGTATGACCAATCTTGCGGAATGGAGTCGTGATGAATCCGTGCTTGTCGATACGAGCAAAGCTTGCAAGGTGGAGTACGAGACCGATATTCGGTCCTTCTGGAGTCGCGATCGGACAGATTCGACCGTACTGTGTTTGGTGAACGTCACGAACTTCGAAGCTGGCACGCTCACGTGTGAGACCTCCGGTTCCGAGTGCAGTGATACGTCGCTTGTGGGCAAGTTCTGAGAGAGGGTTACTCTGATCCATGAACTGTGAGAGCTGAGAAGTTCCGAAGAATTCCTTGAGCACTGCAACGATTGGACGTGAGTTGATGAATGTACCTGGAGTAGCATCTGCAAGTTCAACGATCGTCATACGATCCTTGGCAATCTTTTCCATACGAGCAAGACCAACTTTCACCTTGTCGTATACAAGTTCACCTACTGAACGAACGCGTCGGTTCTCAAGGTGATCGATGTCGTCCCAAGTATGACCAGGAAGCTCAAGCATGAGCCCCATGAGATATTTGAGTCCGTCAACGAGATCTTCAATAGAAAGGAATCGAGCATCTCCTTCGTACGGAGTGTTCTTACCTGTCTTGCGGTCGATCTTGATACGAGCCACTTCACCGAGTTCAAATTTCTTCACGTCGAAGAATGTAGTCTGGAAAAGGTCCATAACACGCTCATCAGTTCCGAGATCTCCTGGACGAAGGAGTTTGTAGATTGCATAGAGGGCTTCCATGCGAGTCTTTGTCTTGTCCTTTTCAACCGTAGGTCCGATGTGCTTCGCGATCATATCCTTGTTGTCCTTGAAGGCTGCGAGGATGTCGCTGTCTGATTCGAGACCGAACGCACGAAGAAGCACTGTAACTGGAACTTTTCGCTTCTTGTCGATCTTTACGTTGATGATACCCTTCTTCTCGATTTCGATTTCGAACCAAGAACCCTTCTGTGGGATGATCTTCATTGCGTATGCTCCAGGATTCTTTGGATCAGGTACGAAGAAAATACCAGTTGATCGGATGATCTGGTTTACGATAACACGTTCGATACCGTTTACGATGAATGTTCCCTTCTCAGTCATGAGAGGGACTCCACCCATGTACACGTCCTGCTCTTTGATTTCTCCTGATTCCTTGTTGAGCATTTCGAGGCGAACCTTGAGAGGCGCTTCGAAATTCAAGTTCTTACGCTTTGCGTCGGCCATTGAATACTTTGGTTCATCGAGCCAAAGACCCTTATAGTGGATGTCAATCTTCTCACCTGAGAAGTCAGAAATCGGGAATGTCTCGCGGAATGCCTTGTCGAGTCGATTGCCTAGGAAATCGTGGTACGAATCCAGCTGAACTTCGATGAGGTTTGGAAGCTCGAGGATTGATCGATCATCTGTGAAGAAGTACCGTCCCTCTACTTCGTATACTCCACCCATTTTCATGAGTGCTTCTTTGTTCGAAACAATGTCTTCTTGTTTCTTCGCCATAGAGCAGGTTTATTAAATACATAAAAAACTGCCCTCGCCATGGCATAACACAATCGGAAGCGAGTGCAACGCGTGGTATTATAGGCCTAAAAAGAAAAAGTCAACCCTGACACTGATTTACTGAACGTTGTTTGTTTCGTTGTGAAACTCCTTTTGAAGAGTGTCGAAATTGATACATATTTATCCACGAGCAACGGAATGTTGCCCTATGAATTTTAAACTAGTCCCGAGGTATGAAGTTTTCAGGATCTTTCATCCACCAATCAGCGTATTGCCCACTTGGTGTATAGAGCTTGTTTTCAAGTATCAGAAATTGTCGCAGTAAACTCATGCCACCGTTCTCTAAGAAGCACTTTTTCAATGTAGGTTTTTGGAGATTTGGACTATGGTTGTATATATTTGAGATGAACCAGTTTTTTACTTGATTAAAGCGAAAATAAATCTCTTTTCTTCCGGTTACTTGATCTACCAGCATCCAATTCTCTATATCGAAGAATCCATTTTTCATTACATCAGCATAGTGTAAGTCATTCATTCCTACATTTGTATCCATGGATCGAAAATCCTGTTCACAAGTTAAGAGAATATTCCATGAGGGGCTTGAAAGAAGGGTGCTAAGACTTTTTTCAATATCTGATGTTACATATCCTGAAGCAGGACAGATCAGGCTGTTTGGATGTGCATCACCTATGCATGAATCATAAGCTGACTTTTCTTCGTTAGAAAAAGATTCTGCCCCTACTGGATTTCCCCCTCCAAATACATAGTTAAGGGTACGTCCGTCTTTAAGTGTAATATTACGAGATTTCCACTGGGTATTTGGAGTTCTAAATACGAGCTTTGGACTTTCTGAAGATGTTCCTGTTTTGAATGGATTTGCACCCCATTGATCTCCTGGGTCTGATGATGTTTTCGCGTGTTGTTCAGAACTTGAGATGGATATTTTTCCGTCATCTTTCTTAAAAGATGACGGAGGTAACACATGATCTATAAGAAGATATCCAAGTATTCCTATGAGAACAATGCTTGTAGTGCAGTAGATGAATAGTTTTGAGGTCTGCATATTTGTATCCTAGGAAAAATGCTGAAAAATATTTGTTTGGAATTTTAACTTTAATGTATTCGTTTCGGTTCGGTTCCGCATCTGAAAATAGCGGGACTATATCGAGCCCCGCTATTTTATTCAAACAAGTATTAAAAATTACATGTCGAAATTCACTATTTGTTAATATTTACGGCTAAATTTGTCTCGCTGAAGAAGTGTTTTTATTCTGCACAAATATCTGTGAAAATTCTTGGTAACGCAGTCTTCCATCTGGCTGGATGAAACCTCGCTCGATACCACGATTGGTAAATGAATTCTCTGAACGCATCGTGTTGATTCGAATAGATTTTGCGAGACTTTCTGGATCAGTCGTATGAAGATCGACTCATTCGATTCCGTAGACGCTGACTAAATGCTTCATAAGTAGGAGTTCTTCCTGTGGATTCATCCCATTGTTCAACTCAGTGAATAGATGATGTTCGCGCATAATCTGGATCATTGGCTTGATCGTGCGGATCATATCGAGTTCACCGAGTTTCTTACTGACTTCTACGATGGAGAGAGCGATATTCGCCTCTGAAGCTGGGATCTTGATGATCTCTGGGCTGTTTGCTCGTAGGTCGATTGAGCCATCTGTTCTTCGAACGACGATGTAGTTTTGATTGTTGTCGAGTACAACCGGTCGGTTGACTGGTAAATTTTCGAGATTCCCCCCGATGTCAGAATATCCAACCACATTACTTGCAAGTCAGCTTCCACGATAGTTGTTTATTGGGGTGTCTCCGGATGTGATTTCACTCCTAGTTTTCTCGCGAGATCGGCCAGTTCGCGTATCGTTTGCAGCTACACTAGATGCAGCAATGCTACCATCTGCGATACTCGCTTGCATCCATGAACCATTGTCCGTGTGGTATGTATTGATAGTTTCATCTGCGGTGCGTCGTGCAAGGTCGGCTTTTACAAGCTCGGCGAGCTTGAGTTGAAATGCTCGAACTTCACTCGGGATTGGTTCGCTCATCTTTCCGATGCGCATGAGTACGGCGTAGCGGAGGGATTCGTTTCTAAGGATTTCCTCGACAGTGTATTTGCCAAAACCGAGTTTATCCAGCCATTCTTTGAGGGGTTTTTCACCGTCTGCGAGTGGCTTTTCCATGTCTTGAAGAATCTCTTCTTTTGCTCGTTGTGCCTTGATAGCAGCTGGACGGCTTTCGTCGAGGATTTTCTGGGCTTCTGCACCGTTTTTAGTAGCGATCTTTGAATATTCTGGCGTATCTACTGCAATTCCTTTCTTCTTTGCTTCTTCGTGAGTTTTCTTACCTGCTGTCTCGATCTTCTTTTGAGTTGTATCGGACTCTCGGATGGTTGTACTATCTGCGAGCTTTGGTTCAATATTTCGGATCTTCTTGAGGAGCTCGACCGTGTTCATAAGCTTTGGATCGTGCGCACCAATATTCTCGATGATTTTCATGAGCTTTGCCCAGTCCTTCTCGCTTACATCCTGAACTTCCTGATTTTCGATTGACTGTAAGAATTTTCGCTCATTTTGCGTGAGTTTTGCACCGTGGAGTTTGAATTTTGAAACCTTATCATGTACTGAGAAGTTCTTTGAAGCGAGCTGCATCTTGAGCGCGCTTTTGGAGTCGGTTTGGTCACTCTCAAGGTAGCTGACAAAGTTGAGAATCTCAGCTTTCGTCCATCACTTCTTTCCAGTAATTTCGATTAAGAGAGGGAGAATGGACTCCTTATCTAGGCGCTTGATTACGTCTGCTGCTTCTTCTGGAGTAAATCGGGGGCGATGTTCGTGCGAAACAAGATATGCAGCAATTCTTGGAAATCCCTTAGCTTCGTCGATCTTCATAAGCTCTGATCGTTCACGAAGCGCAGTTGTGAGAACATTCTTGAAAACATTATATGCGCCTATATTGGTATCCTTGAGTGCCTTTTGGGCGAGGGTGAGTTCTTTTCCTCCGACACTATCGTCGATACCCCAGTGGAGTGCTATTTCTCAGAGTTTCTTACGGCCAATGTTCCCATCCTGGATGAGATAGTGTTTACTGAGTTTTCCGGTAGAATGCAAGGATTGGATATACGCAGCAAAACCGGCTGAGTTGATATCTTTAATATCCTTGCTTCGTATATCGCTTTCGATTTTTTCGACGTTCATCGTCATATTTCCCTGTTCTGTCGAGAACGCATTGAGCACAATTTCACCCCGCAAGAGTGCAGCCTCAACGATGGCTTGTTTTGCCTTGATTTCTGATTCGTAATTTTTGGTATTGAAATTCTTTACTTCAAGCTTGTATGCAAGAGTGTTGATTGCATGATAAATTGCTTCGGCATTTTTACGATTTCCACTCCCGATGGTACTGTATTTAGCAGCATCTCTGAGCCTTGGTTCTTCAGCCATAGCTCGGATTTCTTGCTGAAGTTTTACGACGTCAGCAGTCTTGTCGTTGAGGAGAGTATGGCTGCTAAGTGCCTTGAAGAGTGCTTGTGATTTCGTACTGAGTCGAATACGATATTCACTAATAGCCTGGCCTGCTTCCTTTTCTTTGGCAGACTGAAATTTCAATCGATCAATTGTTTCTTGCTTGTTTTTCTTATCGATTGCGTGGATCTCGAACTTCTTGCTGAGCTTAAGAAAGAGTCCTTCAAGTCTTTCGTAGAGCTGTGGTTTCTCCTTGAGAAGTGCCTTCTTGGCAGGGCTGTCTATTCCCCAAGTTTCGAGGAATTCTACGGTGAGCTCAGGATTGGTGAGGACCTGATTTTCAAATGCACTAAAATCAGGTCCACTAAGATTTTCGAACTTTGAAAAGAGAGAGAAGACCTCACCAGTGTTCTTTGTTTTGCGAGTAAGTTCAGTTATGATTGATCCTTTGATCTGCTGACTCATAGCCACTCCAAGCTCTGCTACAAAGCTATCCATACCGTGGATAATGCCTTCTTCACGATTCGTCTTGAGGTAGTAGTTTACAAGATTGTCACGATCGTTTATGTAGCCTAAAAAGAGTGCTCTTTCTGTAGGATTTGCATTGAGATACGCGATGTATTTTTGTCGCTGTCCAGCATCCTTTGTGATATGTCGGAAATATCCGGCCACCATTTTAATGTCTTTGGTTTCGGTTGGGGAGTATCCAGTTTTCTTGAGAGTTGCACAGTGATCGCGTGCGATGTCTGCGATATCATTGAAGAATTCACTTCCGCTTGAAACTTCGTTTTTGATCTTCTTGAGGGCGATCTCACAAAAGCTCTGCACTTCCTTTTTCTCGATACTAAATTTCTTGAGGATGAAGAGGATTTCATTGACCCAACGAGCCTTTTCTTCGGATGAAAGTTGCGAGTAAGCCTTAGAATCTAAGAATTTGATCGCGATGGCTTCTTTTTCTGACACACTAAGATCCCCATCTACTTGAGTGATGAGGTCTTTGGTGCTTGAGAGGTCTACTTTTTGAGTAGTTCCAGCGCCTTGTGGCTTGGGTTGTTCGTGTTTTTCAGGAGACATGTTTCCATGTTATCAGATGCTCCTGAAATTCGCAAAAAACCGCAGTCCACTATTTCTTGCGTGCAAACTGAAATCCAATTCCTGCAAGTGCCAAGACTCCAAGCACTACAAACGGGATTGCTTTATTTGTGTTATTTGCTTCAGTTGCTGATGCCTTGAGAGTGCTCGTGTTTGATGGAGTTTGAGTGGTCTGAGTAGGTGCTGGTTCTGCCTTTGTAGCTGGCGGAGTCATATTCTCTGAGAGCACTGTTCCTGTGTTTTTTGTGCCTGTATTGGTGACAATAGGCAGAGGAGTGGGCTTTTCTTCGGTAGTTGTCTTAGTCGGCTTTGGAGCAGATTTTACAGCTATTTTCTGTGCTTTTTTCGCCTCGATGGCGATTGCGCTTTTGATGTAACCTTCTGGGCTAGTGAGCTCGTATGATGCAGGGGTCACGGCTCAGATAGTATATGCTCCACCTGGAGTGATCGTTGTTCCTGCGGGAACGGTGATCGAACCAGTTCCTGCAATCACTCCCCATCCGCCAACATCTACTGTCTGTTCGCTTGTATTGCGAAGCGAGAGGACATCATCCTTGGTCTCAAGTTTTACACTGTCAGAATAGAAGATCGTATAGTCCGATCGTTTGATCTTGGATTCGAGCTGAGTGGTGATATATCCAAAGTATACCAGTGCACAGGATTTCGAGAGGAGAATCGGTTCTTCGTACTTGATAAGATCAGATGGAGTTCCATTGCGCTTACAGGTATACCAGATCTGTGCAAGTGGATCAGATGCGGTAAGCTTTACATAGATCGGATGATCATAGCGACCAGCAGGAAGGGAAGGGGTGATCTCGATCGTTGTTTTTGCATGTACAAAAGTTGGAACGAGTGAGAGAAGTGCGAGCGCGAAGAATTTAGCAAATTTCATGGCGGTAGCGTACTCGATTCAATAGGGTTTCGCAATTGATTTTTAACAATTTATTTTTTTGACAAAAGACACTAAAA
>JBMOJK010000012.1:0-36139 GCA_049315825.1 Patescibacteria group bacterium | reverse complement strand
GTGTAGATACAGATCCCTGGATAACTGGTGCAACATTTGCAGCTACGACTACCACACTAATACTCTGCGCCACTGGGGTATTTACTCCGTCTGCGACTAGTCTATTGAATGTATAAGTACCTGGTGTAAGTGTATTTGGAAGAAGGATTGCTCCATTCGCTGAAATAGTGACACCTTGTGGTGCATTGCTAAGACTAAAAATGAGTGTGTCACCATCAGCATCTGTTGCCTTCGGTGCATCAATGAATTTGCTTGTTCCGGCAATCATTGTGACATTCACAGCGCTGCCCTCGATTACTGGCGCGCTATTTGTAAATTTGAAAGTAGTTGGATCGCTTGGTGGGTTAACTCCAGAGGCTTTTACGCGAACAAGTACCGTCTTTGAACCTGGATATACTGTATTTGCGTTAAATGCCTGGTATGGCGATCCATCAACTGAAACTTCGAGATTTGCTGGATTTATTTCGCTGCCACAGATAAGGATATTTTTCTGATCATCCATCTGACATGTTGGTGCAGATGGCTTTACAGGATCTACTGTGAAGCGAATCTCTGTTATTTTACCTGCTGGATTATATCCGGCAGCCTTTTCTCGAATGTATACAATTTGCGCACCAGGGAATTTGAGGTCTTTTGTAAACTGCGCGTAAGTTTTCCCAGCATCAACTGAATACTCAAGCTTTGTTGTGTCTGTGCCTGCTGCACAGTTGATGGTGTTTGTTGTATCGTCTCCGAGACAATTTGGTGCATCTGGAGTTACTGGCTTAAGGAGTTTTACCTCGGATACCAACGAGTCCACGGGTACCATCTTGCCACCTTGTTTTGCAAGTCCTGATGCGCGCACAAATACACTAGTAAAATCGAGCGCTCCTACTGTAATTTGAGTTACGCCGTTTTCTGATGCATTTGCTGTAGTGAGGATTTTCGCATTCTTATCTGTAGCAGGGTTTGATGTATACACAAAGTACCGTATTCCAGATACGCCATCCTTATCGAGAATACCACCAGATACAGTAAAGTTATCTACGGTGATATTGGAAACCGTAGGCGCAGTGAGGATGGTTGGAGATTCAGTTGCAATTGAGACAATATGCACAGATCCATCATATGCCTTAATCAAAATACTCTGACCATTTGCAAATCGAAGTGCAATGATGTGAGGATTACTCGCTGATGAGCCAGCGAGGGCTGGTTTTAGGAGTTCGGTGCGGATAATGAGAGAATTCCCTGAAAGGCTTATTGCACCAGGAGGAATAGTGAGTCCATTTGACTGATTGACAATATCTACGAGTCCCCCAAATTCTGTAAGTGTTGAAGCATCGAGCGTAAGAGTGATGTCACCCGTCTTCTTGTCAATGCTTGCATCCTTAGGAATACCAGTCTTATCGATATTGATGTTGAGAATTCGTGCAACTGTCGGGTCGATTTTTACATTTACCACGTGTGATGACGCGAATTCTGGGCGCTGTTCAGCAAAATTGATAATCGGATTGCTGATTGGCTGATAATCTCGTGGTGCAATTTTGTTACCATTGAGTGAAATTCCTGATGAAGATCATGAATTCTTTGGTCCAAGCGGAATATTTACAGAAATCTGTACGCCTTTGTCGCTTGCACGCCCGTTCGATCCTTTGCTATAGTAACCATTTATAGAAACCATATTTCCGATCTGTCCTCCGGCGGTTATGCGCTCCGAATCTCCAGTCTTCCCGTATCCTAGGTAGGCAGAATTTTCCTTGCTGAGTTTGTATGTACCCTTTATGTTGTAGGTTGTAGTATTTCGAGTTCCATCAACACGTGCAACAGGGTGATTTTTATCAGCATAATCGGTTGTAGTTTTTTCAAGACCGATATTTGCTTGCAGGTTGATTTTGTCAGTAAGATCAAGAGAAGGACCAGCCGAAAATCCTACTGTCTTTGCACCGGC
Organism: Patescibacteria group bacterium; assembly: GCA_049315825.1. Taxonomy (GTDB): domain Bacteria; phylum Patescibacteriota; class Gracilibacteria; order BD1-5; family UBA2023; genus JBMOJK01. The sequence goes on along the minus strand of JBMOJK010000012.1, from coordinate 34,212 downwards.
GAGTCGATTTTGAGTGGTTTCTTTTGTATAAATTGTTTCTGTGTCCGTAATAATCTCTCTCGATCCAAGGTTGTAAGAGGGTGCACTTGTGATATAAGTTGATATATCCATATACTTAATCACTTCACCTCCCTGCATACGATACGTGAGGCCTCAGAGCATTTGTTGAACGCGCTGTTTTTCTTTTGTGTCTCCAAAATTGAACTCACGAAGCTGACGAAGATCGCCGAGAGTGATAGCAAAAAGATCATGCTCAGTTCCTGGAACTCTTGTTGCAAATCGTCCAAAGATCTCAGTTTCTTTTGCACCTCAGCGCAGCTCTACAAAGACAGCAGTATTGTCGGTAAGCATGGTTGAGGCTCACAGATTGAGTGTCGTACCACCAATCTGTGAGCTAGTGAATCCAGCTTTAAAATTTACTTTATCAACTACGCCGCTTACACCAAAACCTGAAGGACTGGGCGTATAGTTAAAGCCGTTGTTAGATTTTTTGGTACCGAGTTCTGGTAATTTACTCGTGTCAAATTGTGTATTTTGTGCAAGGGGCTTTCGAATAAAACCTGTTGCCAGTTCTGAATCAAGCAAACTTTTGCTTCGATCAGATACATTGGTCTGAAGGCTTGTTGTTTCGGTGGTTTTCTCTGGTGATTCGGTTCATTGGGGCTCAGATCCATAAGCATTGCTTCAGGCTAGTATTCCAAGCGCAAGCAGCGCTGCATTTTTCTTTTGTTTGAGTCCGCCAAGCATACGTCCAGTAAGTCACTTGCTCGATGACAATGAAACTTTATTTGCTCCCATAATTTGAAAGATAAGAAAACCTCTGAAATTTGTGTATAAACCTTTGATTTATACAAATTATTAAATATATGTCAATATTCCCTGTTAATCTAGCACAACAAAGGATAATGCACAAATAATGACATAAATGGCTAGTATTTTGAATTCTTGATCCACGCTGGCAGGAGTGAATACAATACATAGAAACGAAGATATCGTCGTAAAAACTATCTTAATGATTTGATCGTCTTTTTACAGCCTAGCCTTGAAAAATGATCGTCGTTTTTAATATTTTAGACATAATTGATTGACGTTAATAGTTTCGTCTGTATAGTCCGAAAAATTATTACTGATTTCACAGATATGGCACATGGACCAAGCAAGGCCTCTAATCATTCTAATGGTGGTGGAGGATGGGGGAGAGCATTGGCAGAATTCTGTATAGTAGGACTTATAGGTGCAAGCTCTGCAGTGAATAGTATTCTTGGAAAAGGTGGTCATTAGTCTTCTGCTCTCAAAAAATACGTACAGTCTAGACTGTACGTATTTTTTTAACAAGAGGGGAACTTATGCAATACCAAGAAGCTTCTTGATGTCTTGCTCCATATCTGCAGGCTCAGTTGTTGGTGCATAGCGCTTGATGACTTCACCGTTCTGATCAACGAGGAATTTTGTAAAATTCCACTTGATGGCCTTTGATAAAAACCCATGCTTTTTGTTCTTGAGATGTACATAGAGCGGATCTGCTGCCTCACCATTTACATCAATTTTACCCATGATAGGAAAGCTTACACCGTAGTTAAGCTTGCATCCCTCTTGGATTTCTTCATCAGTCCCAGGCTCTTGTCATGCAAACTGATTACATGGAAATCCAAGAATCATGAGCCCCTTGTCTGAATAGGTTTCATAGAGCTTCTGAAGTCCGTCGTACTGTGGTGCGAGACCACACTTGCTGGCTACATTCACGATAACTGTGACTTTTCCTGCGTACTGTGCGAGATCAGCAGTCTTTCCTCCCTTTGCTGGGACGGTAAAATTATATACGTTCATCTTTAGATTGGTTATTGAATAACGAACCAGCCAATGTAGCAGATTCTTGTATTTTTCAAAATCTTTTTCTCAAGCTTGACTTACATATTAGCCTATGTATTTATAGAAATATTATTGTTATGTGTACTGCATATAGCATACTTCACCGCTCATCAGTCTCTATGCATCCATCGAGTAATGTTATACGCTTCCCTAGAAATTTATCGTCTGACAAGTGAGTTTCAACTCCAAAACTTGCGCCAGGTTCACGTGCTATTTTGCTCATTCATGAGGCAATAAGCTGAATCATTTAAGAGCGTGAAAGTTTACAACTCATGGCGAGAGAAGGACGGATAGATCTAACAGAACAAAGAATCGAAGAACTCATACAGAGCGTGCGAATTCATATCGATGGACTTACTGCCAAAGAAGGTGAGCTCATGATTTTTCTTTCTAAATACGTAGCAAATAAGAAGAATCTTGCTCTTCACTATGACCCTCAAGACTGAGGGGCAATCGTAGTTGAATCCATTGCTCATCGAAATACTCGTGCAAGCAAGATCGTTAAAAGTGCCACAAACTAGCCATTTTCAGAGTATTTTTGTTCGCTTTTTTGGGTGTTTTCCATATCATATCGGCCAAATCCATACAGGACTCGCATCCTTTTCATCTGTCTAGAATCAATGAATCCTCAATCAATCCGAAATTTCTGTATCATCGCTCACATCGACCATGGGAAATCTACGCTTGCAGATCGCATGCTCGAGATCACTGGTACGATCGAAAAACGTGATATTCGAGAGCAAACACTCGACACAATGGATATCGAGAAAGAGCGTGGAATTACGATCAAGCTCACTCCAGTTCGCATGAATTGGAAGGGGGTAGAGCTCAATCTCATCGATACTCCAGGACACGTAGACTTCCAGTACGAAGTTTCTCGATCACTTGCTTCGGTAGAAGGGGCGATCCTCGTCGTTGATGCGACACAAGGGATCGAAGCGCAGACGCTCTCGAATGTGTATCTTGCTCTCGAAAATGACCTCACGATCATCCCAGTGCTCAACAAGATCGACCTCCCATCTGCGGATGTAGAGCGTGTGAGTACAGAAGTCATGAGTCTTCTTGGATGTAGCCGTGAAGATATTATCTCAGTTTCTGCAAAGACGGGAGAAAATGTGCAGTCTGTTCTCGATGCAGTTGTAGATCGTATGCCTGAACCAAAGGGGCTCGATGTGAATTCTTCGCTCGTACTTCATGGAGACGCGGCCTTTGATCGATCGGGAGTCAAGGCTCTCATATTCGATTCTCAGTACGATACCTATAAAGGGGTTGTGATCTATGTGAAGCTCTTCTGTGGTCAGATCAAGAAGGGTGATCCACTTGAGTTTATCAATACAGGAGTCAAAATCGAAGCGCTCGAAGTTGGATGTTTCTCTCCAAAATGGAATCCAATCGGAGTGATCGAAGAAGGCGAGATCGGGTACATCGTTACCGGACTCAAGACGATCGCTGATGCTCGCGTCGGGGATACAGTGTTCCGAGGTCCTGCTGAATCCAAAAATCCAATCCAGGGTTTCAAGCGCATCACTCCGTTCATCTTCGCAGGAGTTTATCCTGTGGATACTGACGAATATCCAAAGCTCAAGGACTCGATCGACAAACTCACGCTTAACGACTCTTCCCTCGTTACTGAGCACGAAGTTTCGGCGGCACTCGGACATGGATTTCGATGTGGATTCCTCGGGCTTCTGCACCTCGATATCGTCAAGGAGCGACTCTGGCGCGAGTTTGAGATGGACGTCATCATGACGAGTCCACAGGTAACCTACCGTGTAGTACTTCCTGGAGACAAATGTTCTGACTATCCACGCAGTCGACCAGAACTTCTTCAGTTCGAGAATCGTACTTGTACTGCTGTGATGATCAGTAATCCGGAGGATCTTCCACCTGCAGGAAGCTGGATACATATCGAAGAGCCGATCGCGAAGATCGAGATCATCACTCCAACCGAATACGTTGGAAACCTCATGCAGCTCTCACAAGAGCGACGCGGAGTATTCAAGAATCAATACTTCCTCGATGCTCGCCGCGCGGTACTCGTGTATGAAATCCCACTCTCAGAACTCGTGGGTGATTTCTATGATGATCTCAAGTCACTCTCGAGCGGATACGGAAGTCTCTCGTATGAATTCCTCAAATACAAGATGGACGACCTTGCCAAGCTCGATGTACTCGTAGCAGGTGAGAAGGTAGAAGCATTCTCTATGATCGTCCACCGGGATCGAGCTCGAACCCTCGGAGGTCGCATCTGCGCCAAGCTCAAGGATGCTATCCCTAAAGCTCAGTTTGCTATCGCCATCCAAGCCGCTCTTGGCTCAAACGTCATCGCTCGCGAAGACATCTCCGCACTCCGCAAGGACGTAACTGCCAAGCTCTACGGAGGGGATATCTCTCGAAAGCGCAAGCTCCTTGAGAAGCAAAAGGAAGGTAAGAAAAAGATGAAACAATTCGGAAAGGTGAGCATCCCAAGTGAGACATTCGTAAATATTCTCAAGAAGTAAAAATACCCTCCGTCGCTCTTACGAGCTATGGAGGATATTTTTTATATCTGAATTATTTCTTCGTGCTTTCCATAGTAGTTATTCCATCGAGAGAAACAGTTACCTTCTGCTCTCCTTCTGCGTAGCTTCCAAGTGTGTATGCAGGGAAGAATACTGTTGCCTTTCCATTTTCGATCGCAACAGTTGTGAAATTCATCCACTTTGGTGCAGTTCCGAGATCGATCGATTCTTTTGAGAGATCAGGATATTTTGCCTTCAGTGCAGTATTTACGCGCTTTGCGAATTCCTTGAGCGACTTAGCGTCTTGCTTGATATACTGACGAAATGAGATCTTTTCACCGTTCTTGGTTGCAAGCAATACCTTTGTCCCAGGCGCGCCATGTGCTCCGCCAGTATAGTACGAAGTATGAAGTACGGCAGAAACTGTCCCACTTGAGGTATAAACTTCGGATGTTGAGTAAAATCCGTAATTTACTGTAACCCCATCCTTTTTATCCTGTGCTTGCATTTCAGTGATTTGGTCGAGAAACCCCTGAACATAGCGAGCAATGTTTGCGTTTACCTTTGAAAGCTTTTTGTCATGAAATGCGGGATAAAGAGCGCTGATATCGAGATGATCTGCAAGTTTTGTATTCTTCTTGATATCAAAGGCAGAATCGCGATAGAGCTTCCATTCTTCGATAACACGATTGTCATCGAATTTACAAACTCCGTACTCACTCTTGTCTGCATTCTTGCGAATCTCGAGAGTTCCACCCACATCGACGCAGAACTGAGAAGCAGGATTTGGTATCTCGGCAATGGCGGCGGCGCTAGCAAATGCGGATTGAGATGTAAGGGTAACAAGGAGTACACCAGTGAGTGCCATTGGTCGAATGAGTTTCATGTGTAAAATTTATGTGATCTAAATACTACAACGAAAGAGTTCAAAAAACGTGACAAAAAACTGCTAAAAGCAGTTTATAAGTTCATGATCCGCGAAAAGAAACTGTTTACAAGACCAGCAGTAGACTCGGTATCCCTTGCAATTTTCTCTACTCAAAGTACGTGTACTTCATGGCGAAGCTTTGGCATGATATGCTCGGCAGCCTCACCGAGACTTCGTGAATAAAACCTAATATCGGTATCTTCTGCAATCGGGAGGGTTATGAGTGCTATACTACGACGTGTACCTGACTTGGATTCGATGTAGGCTTTTGCAGCTCTATCACCGTCGCCAAGGTTGTAGTGTCATTTTTCGATAGATTTCTTAATTATGGCATCTTTAGAGTACTGATACTCAAATTCACATGGGACGGCGAGTTCACCATTTGGAAGCCTGAATTGTTCTTGGGGATTTCCGAGTTTGGTAATATGAAAATGTTCAAAATTCATAATATCAAGCGAGAGTACTTCCAGTGGATTTTTTGTGTAGTGCTTTACAGATTCCTTTTTGCTACTACGAGCAAGTCACTGATAACCCAAGATGCCCTGACTACGACCTTTGAATATACCTGCAATACCCTCTATAAATGGGGCTGAAGATTGTTTTGGGATCGAATGTAATTGGTTGGTACTGAGGAGGCGCATAGGTGTTGTTGGTTTTCAGAGTAACAGTATGCCTTGAGTTCGTGTGTGTGTCAAAACTCAGTTGAGCTATTTTGAGAGGAGAATCATCTTTCTGTTTGCTTCTGTGGTGCATGATTTATATAATCCGCCCGATTTTGTTAATATTGTACATGTCCTTTCGATTTTCTTCTGTAAATCTTGGTTGCTCCAAGAACCTCGTTGACCTTGAGTTCGCCGTTGGTCAGATTCTTAAATTCTCCGATCGTATTTCGATCGAATACTACGATACCCCCGAAGACAAAGCAGTAGACTATGTCTTGGTGAATACCTGTGGATTTCTTTCGACCGCTCGTGAAGAATCTGAACAGACTCTCAAGTATTTTGATGATATGGGGAAGAAGGTGATCCTCATGGGGTGTTATGTATCTGTGAAAGATGATGCATTTCTTTCGAGTCTTAAAAATCTCCACGCAATCCTCCCATTCACCGATTATGCATCGATCGAGAAAATGCTCTTTGGAGAAAATCGTCTTATCAAAACTCCTGGAGTTGCCAAGCTCAAGGGTGCCCTCGCTGGCCTTAAGGAGAATAAGCTGCGTGAGTACCTATCATCCATCGGTGGAAATCAAATAGGAAAAAAGGCATTCGTTTGGAAAGGAGATGAGATCCGAGCCTACATCCATGCGCCATTCGGCTACGAATATCTCAAGATCGCGGAGGGCTGTGATAATAACTGTACGTTTTGTATCATCCCAAAGATCCGTGGACGTCAGAAATCTCGCGAGATTGAGGATATTCTCAAGGAGGTTGAGACTATGGTCAACAATGGTATTCGTGAAGTAGAAATCATCTGCCAGGACACCACTCGTTACGGGACGGATATTTATGGTGAGTCTCGACTTTTTGAGCTGCTTGAGAAGATTGACACACTACCGTATGATTTCAAATATCGACTGTTCTATCTATATCCAGATACCCTCACCCTAGAACACTTCGGGAAGCTTACGAAACTGAAGAAATTCATCCCATACTTCGATATTCCATTTCAGCACTATTCTGCGAACATTCTTAAGCGAATGGGAAGATTCTATGATCAGAAACATATTCTTGATCTGCTTACATTCATCCGTAAGAACTTCCAGGATTCGTTCATTCGTACGAGTTTCATCGTTGGTTTCCCAGGTGAATCGGATGCGGACTTCGATGAACTCATGCAGTTCGCAAAGGATCAAAAATTCGAAAGTGTCGGAGTATTCCAATATCACGATGAGGAGCTCGCAGCGAGCTCAAAGCTCGATGGAAAGGTCGATGAAGCAACGGCTCGCAAGCGCATGAAGTCACTCGGAAAAGTGCTTGAGAAAATCTACGACGAATACCAGCAGGCAGCGATCGGAAAGACATTCTACGGATATGTGATGCAGTGCGAAGAAGATAGTGTGATCGTACGTCGTGAGATTCAGGCTCCTGAGATCGATGAGTACGATGAGATCGAATACCAGCAGATTCTTGATGTCGAGAGCGTAGGGCTTGGAGACTACGTGCGATATACGCTTTAGGAAACTTCGCAAATTACCTGCGTTTGTTTGTTTTTTCTCAGAACAAGCGCTATACTTCAAACATGAAACGTTTTTTCCTCGGTTGTCTCGCAGTTGTAAGTTTGCTGTCCCTTTCTCTCGGGACGGCTTTTGCTGCATCATTGCCATTTTCTGATGTAAAGGAAACAGATGTGTACTATAATGATCTCAGGATTCTCTACGAGCGTGGAATTATCCCCGAAAGTCCGACTGGGAAATTCTTCCCGGATGCACTCATGAATCGTGATGAGTTCGTGTCGATCGTTGTAGGAGTGACGTGTAAGAGTTGTCTAACTCCGACATTTGATGATATTCTCAAGTATACTGCGCTCCCATTTGTTGACTTTGAGCGCACGAATATCAATTTCTACTGTGTTTCGTATGCGAAAGAGCAGAAAATCATTGAAGGATATGTGGTAAACGGATCAGGAAACTCGTCGTGTCAGGATGGAACAAGCTTCAATCAGACTCCTTTTTGTGCGAATAATAAAATCACACGAATAGAGGCTGCAGCAGTGCTTCTTCGACAGGCAGGACTCTGGAACAATGATCTCAATACCAGCAACTTTGTCCGTCGACTCAAAATCACCGATGTAAATGATAGTTGGTTCGGTTATGCTCAAAAAGCGATAAATGCTGGAATTATAACCATGAATTCAGATGGCAAGGTTCGTCCAGATGAATACATTTCGAAAAAAGAATTCGTCATGATGGCGAGCAAGATTTTCACGGTAAATCTTTGTTCTATTAAATCCGGTAACGGATCAGGTTCATCTGGTGATAATAATAACAACGGAAACAATACAGGGGGTTCTGATTCTAATGGGGCGAATGCGAATAATAATTCAAATAGTAATCAAGTTACTGGTGAAATTCGCATCCTCGATAAAGCAGTGACTACGTGCTCAAAAGACACTCCGCTTGCATCGTTTTCAGATATCAAAGAAACCAGTTATACATTTTCCGCAGCAACAGAATCCATTGGAAATCTCGAATACACTTGGGAGTTTGTTCGTACACAGGATGGCAAAAAAATGACCGCAATCGGAGCATGTCTTACTGCATTTAAGCTTGATGGTTCTGGAACTTGGCTCGTTCGACTCACTATTCGCAATAAAGACACTGGAGCTACAGTGAAGACAATTGCAACAGTAGAAGTGCGCGACGGTACCACGATACCATCAAATCAACTACGAGGCCTCACAGTCAATGCAACTGCAAATGCCCTAACCGGTACAACTCCCCAACCCGTGAAATTCACAAGCGTAGCGAGCGGTGGTGTTGGGCCATATAGTTACCGCTGGGATTTTTCAGATGGCACATTCTCAACCGAGCAAAATCCAACTCATATATTTGAAACCTCGGGCATCAAAGTGGTTAAACTTACAGTACGGGATTCGAAGTGATCAACTGCAATCGCAGATATTACGCTCCTGATGAATGAGTCTGTCGACACAGATGCTGATGGTATTAACAATGCAGATGATCGATGTCCGCTCGTTGCAGGACCCAAGGAAAATGCAGGATGCCCGAAGGTTACTGAGTATTCATCGTCAGGCTCTCTCCTCCAACCTGGCTATGGACTTACAGTTGGCTGAGTAGGTGGACAGTGTTACTATGACCGTGCACAGGAAACAGGTGTGGTTTTTGGTGTAGCAACATGTACGAGCTGTCCGTGCGTGCTTCGTGCTGAATATATTGCTGAAGCCCGTAGTTGTGATGTACTTGTGCCAGCAATTCTCTCTCCTGATAAGACATCCATCTACTCACGTGGTAAAGTGTTTGAGCTGAGATTTTAGTTCAAATTCTACGCGCTTCTTGTTGGAATTTCCCGGATCCTCGCTATACTGCGGGGGTTCTTTTTTTATGGTAAAAACTCGTTTCGCACCCTCGCCTACGGGGTATGTCCACATCGGTGGACTTCGTACGGCACTCTATTGTTATCTCTTCGCTCGAAAGAACAGTGGAAAATTTATCCTTCGTGTCGAAGATACAGATCAGGGGCGCTTCGTTCCAGGTGCGACAGAGAATCTTCTTGCAGTGCTTGATACATTCGGACTTACGCCCGACGAAGGACCAAATGCCGATGGTGGAAATGGTCCGTATTTTCAGTCGCAGCGACTTCCGATCTATCAGAAGTATTTGCATGAGCTCGTAGAAAAGGGCTCTGCGTATTATTGTTTTTGTTCGAGTGAGCGTCTTTCGGCGTTGCACGATGAACAGGAAGCCTTGAAGCTCCCTACTGGGTACGATGGATGCTGTCGTGATCTTTTACTTGAGGAGAGCAAGAAGCGCGTAGCAAATGGTGAGTCATATACTATTCGTCTCAAGGTTCCTAAGAATGAGACAATTATTTTCAATGATCTCATTCGTGGTCGACTCGAGTTCAATACGAACGAAGTTGAGGATCAAGTTCTTCTCAAATCAGATGGATTTCCTACATATCATGGAGCGATCGTGATCGACGACCACCTCATGGGTATCACACATGTTATGCGCGGTGAAGAGTGGATTTCTTCCATCCCAAAACAGGTTCTCACAGCGCGTGCACTTGGTATGCCACTCGCAGAATATGCCCACATGCCAAACATCATGGGTTCTGATGGAAAGAAACTCTCAAAGCGAACCGGGGATACTTCGGTTGAAAGTTACCTCGAGAATGGCTACCTCACGGAAGCTCTCCTTAACTTCATCGCGTTTCTTGGGTGGAATCCAAAAACTACACAGGAAATCTTCTCGATGGACGAATTGGTAGCTGCGTTTGATATCGGTGGAATGGGGAAGTCAGGACCCATCCTCGATCCTGTGAAGCTCGACTGGATGAATGCACAGTACATCACTCGTCTCTCAGACGATGATCTCTATGCTCGTCTTGAGAATTACCTCTCAAAATACGATCCAGAATTCTACGCGAATACTTTCCAAAAGGCATCAAAGGATCTCAATCTCAAGATCGTCCACGAACTCAAGACTCGACTCAAGCGACTGAGTGAGTACAAGTCACTCACGACATTCATGTATGGCGATGCTGCGGTTCGTTCAGAGCTTCTCGTGAATCCAAAGATGAAGATCGAAGATCTTGCAACTGCGAAGATAGGACTTGAGCTTGCGAAGAAATTCCTCGATGGACTCACGGATCAGCCAGACCTCGAAACCCTCAAGTCACTCTGTCTTGCAAAGATTGCAGAAGCAGGGATGAAGAATGGACAGGTTCTTTGGCCACTTCGTATTGCCCTCTCTGGTGAGGAATTCTCGCCAGGTGCATTCGAACTCGTTCACATACTCGGACTCGATGTGTCAAGACAAAGAGTACATACAATGCTTGAGAAAATCAGTAACTAATCGTACACTACTTTTAGATTTGTAATTTCCGCACATGAACTACCTCATCATGAAGAGCATCATTGAAGCAACTATTGCGCATTTTGCATGTAAGAGCTGCAACGGAAAAATCACGGATCGTGATGTTCAGATTTTAGGAACTTCTGGGCAACTCGTAAACATGGAAGTTATGTGTCCACACTGCAAGACTCCTGGTATGATCAAAGCTGAAATCAATGTCATGGGAAGTCTCGGTGAGATTGGACAGATGCAAGAAATGGGAATTTCTCCTGCAGCGATTTTCCAGATGGATGCTCCATCTTCTCCTGCAGCATCTGCTATTAACGATACGGATATTCTTGCTCTGCGTGAGAAACTCAAGAATACTGTTTCGATAGAAGATCTTCTTTCGTAATATGATCCCTCGTATATTTGCAGCGATGCTTTTGGTGACTGCCCTCTATGTTCTCGCTGTATTTCTGGCTCCAACTCAGGCAGATGAGCTCTCCGATGTTCTGGGGATCAATGGCTTCAATCAAAAACTCAGATCGCTCAAGGACAGTGCGGATGGTATTTCTGAGAAAATTATCAGTGCAAAAGAAGCAACTGGTGGTGTGCTTGATAATGCTAAGAATCTCATAGACCAAACAAAATCAGTAGTAGATACTACAAAGTCTGTCATCGAGACCAAGACGAATCAAGTTCAGAAGGTCTATGAATCTGCTGAGAAAACTACCCAGGCAATCAGTGAGTTTAAAACCAATGTGAGTGAACTTACGAGTTTTACTGGTGCTACCGCATCAGGTGAACTATCTGCTTCTGGGGGTGTAACGAGTTCATGATCAACTGGCACTACTCAGTCAGGAAGTAGCCCAAACAAGCCATAATTTCTTTGCATGAAAAAGTTGTTATTTTTCATAGTTATTGCGCTCGTTCTGGGCGCTTATTTTGCTGTTTCATCCGTGGGGAATGTCCTCGTTTGACCAAAAAAGATCACTATAACAGCAGGGAACGCTCCAACGATCCTCTATGAAAAGCTCGGCATGGATATTGCTTCATGGCGTTTTAAGGCGTATATGAAGTTCTATCAGGCAAATTTCAAACTCCAAAGCGGAACATACGAGATCACAAAGGAAACCCCATTTCTCCAAGCACTCCAAGAATCTCTCGCAAAACCGAGTACAAAGGATATTACGATCACTTTGCTTCCTGGATGGAATATCGTTGATGTAGATGGATATTTGGCAGGACTGGGGATTAGTGCAGTCGGGGATCTTCGAGATATTGATGCAGCACTCATAAAGAAGCTCAAGGCAAAATACAGCTTCCTCGCCTGACTTGATACCCTTGAGGGTGTATTGTACCCTGATACATTTCGAATTCGTCCGGATAGTAAGCTTGAAGACGTACTGAGTACGCTTCTTTCAACATTTCAATCGCGCATCTACGATAAAATCCCAGCAAATCGCAAGAAGGATTTCATCAATACCCTCAAGCTCGCATCAATCCTGGAAAAAGAAGAGCGTAACCCTGACAACAAGGCTATTGTAGCTGGGATTCTCCTGAAACGTGTACAACTCAAAATCCCACTCGGAGCAGACGCTACCCTCTGTTATGTAAAACTTCAGTCGACGCGAGAGTGTACCCCTGCATATATCGTTGATCAGCTTTCGAGTACGAGTCCGTACAACACCCGAAAATATTCTGGCTTTCCTCCAACTCCGATTTCCAATCCATCTAAGGACACTTGGCTCGCTGCACTCAATCCTGAGCCATCCGAATACCTCTATTATCTCCACGATGATCGGGGTGATATTCACTACGGACGCACCAACGAAGAGCACAATCTCAACCGAGTCCAATACCTCGGGAAGTAACTCCCAGACTCGAGAGCATAAATAAATTTGCACTATATGTACAGGTATATATACTCAGTACATATAACTTGTTCCTATGCTCACTCCCAAACAGCAGAAAGTCTTCGATATAGTGAAATCCTACATCGAGAACCATGGTGAATCTCCAACGCTTGATGAGATTCAGGAAGTTCTTGGTGCTCGTAGCAAGCATTCAGTTGTACAATTCCTCGACTATCTTGAGAGAAAAGGGTATATCTCTCGTGGACGTGGATACCGCTCGATCCGACTTGGTGACCGCATCGTTGCTTCGCAGATCGCGATCCCCATTCCTATTCTTGGGGTTGCCAATGCAGGTCGACCACTTCTCTATGCAGAAGAATCTGACAACGGAAAACTTCTCATCTCAAAATCCGCCCTCTCAGGCGATGAGAAGAAATACTTCTGTGTGAAACTTCAGGGTACTTCTATGAATGCGTTTAGTATTCGTGGAAAGATACTCGAAGATGGTGCATATGTACTCGTAGACTCGAGTATCAAAGCTGTCGACAATCCATTCGCTGCATACCTCTGTATCGTCAATGGTGCTGCAACGGTCAAGAAGGTGAAACAAGAAGGGGAGAGTATTTACCTTCTTCCAGATTCCAAGGATCCACAACATTCTCCGATTATCCTTTCTGAGTCTGATTCTATAGAGATCAGTGGAAAGGTTGTGGATGTGTTTAATTTTGGATAAATTATATATCTTCTTTTCGAAAACAGAGAATACACCAAGATAACTTGCCTTTTTTGGCAAGTTTTTTATGATGGCGCAAATTTCTAACATATTTGTATTATGCAGCGCACGCTCATTCTCCTCAAACCTGACGCAGTTCAGAAGTCACTCATCGGTACAATCACAGCTCGTCTCGAACAGAAGGGTCTCAAGATTGTTGGTCTCAAGATGCTTCAGATGGATCAGGCTCTCTGTGACAGCCACTACGCTGAACACGTTACAAAGGGATTCTACAAGTTCGTTCTTGCATTCATGACTTCTGGTCCTGTAGTTGCGATCGCGGTTGAAGGTCACGAAGCTATCCGCGTAGTTCGTACTCTCGCAGGAGCCACAAACCCTGCTGATGCACTTCCTGGTACAATCCGTGGAGACTTCGCAAAGAACATCGACAACAACATTATTCACTCTTCAGACAGTGAAGAGTCAGCTGCTGCTGAACTTGCACGATTCTTCAAGGATGGTGAAATTTTCTCTTACACACGTGGACTCATCGATTAAGTCGATTACGGAACTCTCTGTCTGGGTTCGGGAGAGAGAAAGTAAAAGGATCGACACGTTTCTGTCGGTCCTTTTTTCCGACTGCTCACGATCATACATCCAGCGTCTTATTGATCGTGGTGATGTATGGGTTAACGGTGTTGCAATCAAAAAGAATCTTAAAATCTACCGAGGGGATGTCATTCGAGTTGAGTGGCGTGTCGAAAAGATGCGATTCGAAAGTGAGCCAATGGATCTTGATATTGTCTTTGAGAACGAACTCTTTGCAGTAATCAACAAAGACGCAGGGGTGAATGTTCATCCGCCTGGAGGAGAAGGAGGAAAGAGCGGAACGCTCGTCAATGGACTTCTCCATCACTTCGGATCACTCTCTGTGATCAATGGAACTGAGCGACCAGGACTCGTACATCGTCTCGACAAGGATACAAGTGGTCTCATCATGATCGCGAAAAACGACGTCGCCATGCGAGCGCTTCAGCGCAAGATCGAGAAACGAACGATCAATAAATTCTATCTCGCGGTTGTTATTGGTGCACCTAAGGATGACCTGGGATATATCGAATCGTTCATTGGACGCGACCCGCATGACCGAAAAAAGATGACTGCGATCGATCCTGTTAATCCAAAACTTGCGAAGACCAAATTCCGAGTATTAGAGAGGATGAACGGTCTATCGCTTATCGAAGTAGAACTCCTCACTGGGCGAACACACCAGATCCGTGTACACCTCTCATCGATCGGATTCCCGATCATCGGAGATGGCGTCTACGGTCGTGAAAAAGTAAACCGAGAAATCATGGAGAAGTACCAGTTAAGTCGTCAGTGGTTGCATGCATTTCGACTCGAATTTTGTCTCTTTGGCGAGGAGTATCGGTTTGTTGCACCGGTAAAGAAGGATCTTTTGGCTCTGCCATTTGAATTTTTGAAAAACATGGGGTAAGCTTGAGCTAACCCCTTTTTTTATGAGCAATACTTCAACAAATTCACAAGACGATTCAATAGCACTTCCGGTGCAGGGTGATCTTTTTCAGTTTCCGGACTTAAATCTAGAAATACTCAACCAGGAAAATATCGCTGCAGTACTTACTGGACAGGCAATGGATAAGCTTGAGGTAATCATGTTTGGTTCTACACACGAAGATTTAAATATACTTAGCTACGAAGAACGAGAGCCACTTCAGAGGTTACTGAGTACATATACAGAATATGTACTAAGCACTGAAAATTTTGTTAAGCCAGAGAGTAGTGTTGATTATCAAGCGCTTATGGTTGCTTTGGAACATATTACATTCTTTTTAGCAAAGACGGAGCTCCTTCGTGAGCCACTCTATCGAGATAAGCTAAGAGTTGAATCCTTGACTGCCCTTCATAAACTCGAGGCTCTCATTCGCGGCCCACTTCCTATTGTGATCGATATCCAGACTCGTTTCAATGCAGTGATTCCAGAAACACAAGAATTCAAACTTGCCGCATAAACCAAAACGCTCCGTACGGAGCGTTTTTTAGAGAAGTCTCCTCAGTGAATATGCACAGTAAATCGGGTAAGATATTCATTAAGAAAATAAAGAAAATATAAGGTCGCATTCCGATGCTCTTTCTCGGGTTTTTAGTATGTGTGATGATCAAATTTTTTATATTTTTGTTTGACAATATCTAGTGTTTCACCAATATGCTCTAACACAAAATATAGTGTTTCAAAGAAACCAAAACAGAAGACTTGATTGTCGCTTTCGGAAGCTATTCTTCAATATTTTACGTTCTAATTTCACTTGAAATGCCAGTACTACAGCTCCGTCGTCGTGATGGGGAATTGGTCGATTTTGACCGCACGCGAATCGAGAATGCAATCATCCTCGCTGCAGAAGCGGTTGGAGAACCGGATCGCAGTTTCGTAACGGTTGTTACCGACTTTATTGTTAAAGATCTCGATCACGTTTACGGAGAGATTTTTGTAAATCGTATTCCGTCTGTAGAAGACATCCAGGATATCGTTGAGCGCAATCTCATGAAGTTCAACAAGTTCGAAGTAGCAAAGGAGTACATCATCTACCGCGCTGCGCGATCTGAAGAGCGAGAAGAAAAGCAAGAAAAGCTCGTAGAACAGTTCGAGAAGAATAAGCTCAAGGTTACCAAGAGCGATGGATCGAAGGAATACTTCGATGCCGAGAAGATCCGCGCAGCATTCAAGCTTGCTTCGAAGGGGCATGAAGAGCGTTGTACGTTCGAGGATCTCATGGAGGCCTTCAAGAAAAACATCGTAGAAGACATCAAGACTTCTGACATCAACCGTCTTCTCACGAAGACGTGTATCGACCTTGTATCAGTAGAAAACATCGAATGGGAACACATCGCTGGACGATTTGCACTCATGAACCTCTATAAGCAGGCCTGCAAGAACCGTAATATGACGATGGATCAACTCTATACTCCAGAGGCATATCTTGCATTCTTCAAGGACTATGTAAATCGGGGGCTCTACTATACTAAGTTCTTCGAGTATTATTCAGAAGCTGACATCCTCGAAGCAGGGAAGTGGCTCAAGCGATCAACGGACATGGAGTACGGTTACACTACCATCCTCTCGCTCGCAAAGCGCTACCTTCTCAATCCAAATAAGGTCGTTCACGAACTTCCACAGGAACTCTACCTCTCAGTTGCACTTTTCTACGCGATCCCAGAAACTCCAGAAAACCGTCTCGCATTCGCACAAAAGGTCTACGAGTACTGTTCAGAACAGAAGATCTCACTTGCAACTCCTGCGCTCAACAATCCACGAACAAACTGGCACCAACTCTCAAGCTGTTTCAAGATCAATGTCGAAGACGATCTTCGTGCGATCTACCACGCAGTTGAGGATATCGCTCAGATCTCAAAGTTCGGAGGTGGACTTGGGGTATACCTCGGAAACATCCGTGCTCAGGGTGCTTCGATCCGTGGGATCAAGGGTGCTGCCGGTGGTGTAAATCCTTGGATCAAGGTAATCAATGATACGGCCGTTGCAGTAAACCAACTCGGTCAGCGACTTGGGGCAGTTTCTGTGACGCTCGATATCTGGCACCGTGATATTTATGACTTCCTCGAACTCCAGACGGAGACGGGTGATGTTCGATCAAAGGCGTTCGATATTTTCCCTGCGGTGAGTATGCCTGATATCTTCATGCGACGCGTTCAGGAAGATGCAGATTGGAATCTCTTCGATCCATACGAAATCGAGACAAAATATGGAAAGCGAATCCAGGATACATTCTGCGAGGAATTTGAGGAATTTTACCTGAAGCTTGAAGCCGACAATACGCTCATCATGAAGAAGACGATCAAGGCCAAGGATCTCTACAAGACATTCCTCAAGACAACTGTAGAAACCGGTATGCCGTATGTATTCTTCCGAGATACAGTAAATCGCCTCAACCCAAACAAGCACGCAGGAAATGTGTACTCGACTCAGCTGTGTACTGAAATCTGTCAGAATACTTCGTCGTGTAAGTTCATCGAAGAAACCATCGAAGACGGGAAGATCGTGATCCGCTACGAGCCAGGTGATGTTGTGACATGTAACCTCTCATCGATCAACGTTGCCAAGGTAAATACGGAAGACGAGATCAAGCGCGTATACCCAGTTGTTATGCGCCTTCTCGATAACATCATCATCCTCAATAGATTCCCAGTGAAGGCGGCAGAACGCACAGCTCAGCGCTATCGTTCAGTTGCACTTGGATACCTCGGACTTGCAGAATATCTCGCAACAAACGGATATGCCTACGATACTCCGGAAGCTCGTAAGCACGTAGATGAACTCTTCGAGCTCTACACGTACTATACGTATCAGGCTTCGATCGACCTTGCAAAGGAGCGTGGAACATTCCAGCTCTACAAGGGTTCAGAATACGACAAGGGGATCCTCCTCGGTCGAACTGCAGGAGAATTCGAAGCAAAGAAGCAGCACGCGCACCTCGATTGGAATGGACTCTTCGATGCGATGAAGAACTACGGTGTACGATTTGGGTACCACATGGGGCCAGCACCAAATACTTCAACCGCAGGTATTGTTGGTACGACCGCTGCACTTCTGCCGATCTACAAGAAGTATTTCGTAGAAACCAACCTCGCGTCACCTACGATCCGCATCGCTCCAAAGCTCAATGCCAAGAATTTCTGGCTCTACAAGGAGTACACAAACATGGATATGAACGATGTCATTGACATGATCAGTGTGATCTACAAGTGGATCGACCAGTCTATCAGTTTCGAATGGATGATCGACCCATCTCGCGTTACCCCAAAGGACCTTTCTGACTACTACATGAAGTCATGGAGCCAAGGGATCAAGACTGTCTACTACGTACGTTCGCTCTCACTCGAGGCGAAGGAAGCGTGTGTGAGCTGTAGTGGATAGTTGAGATTTACTACTTCGTCTGTCCTCTATCTAAATTGATCGGCTTAATATTTTCCTCATGTCAAACAATTTCAGATCGTCACCCCGCCAACCAACTAGTTTGCACATACTTCAAGAAACAAAACTTTCCCCCACTGAAGTCGCACTCTTGATAGAAAATGCAGTTGCTCGCGTAAGGAGTGTTACTGATCTTACTTTTGATGAAGATGTTGAACATTCTCGTAATCTAAGCGAGATCATTATTCAGGCTATTGCTCAGAACAAAAAACTGATCCTCACATACAATGAATGAGATAAGAACGAGAGAAAAATACCCCGTCAGGTAATCCCACTTGCTCTCTATTATGTTAAGAGAATTCCAGGTGAACCTATTTTATCAAAATGGAAGCATGGAACTCCTTATGGTGATCCAACATATATAAAGCACTGTCATCTCAAGGTTTCTGTTTTTCAAACAGATGGACATACTCAAGTCATGAAAAGAGGCTTCAAGGAGCTCAATTTATCTGATATTACCAATCTTTGGACGAGTCGTGTCGATCCGGATGAAGATGATATTCAAGAAATTAAAGAAGGATTTGTGCTGGATAATATGAATGCAGAGTACATACTTCAGCTCAATCAAACCAGTCTCCAAAAGTACCGCGAGCAACTTCTCGCGCTTTTACCTCAAAAATAATCCCCAATATGACACCAGGAAAGGACGATATACTTCAAAAATCCGTTCTCTTCAATCCCCTTGGAAATGATGACGTTGCGCACCGCACGATCATTAAAGGGGCCACGACCGGATTGTTTAATCTCAATGCTGTAAAGTACTCATGGGCGAAGTCTCTCTATCAAGTAATGGTTGGGAACTTCTGGCTTCCAGAAAAGGTTTCTGGACTCAAGGACGACCAGCGAGACTTCACGAGCGTACTCAGCAAAGACGAACAGCGAGCATACAAGGGAATTCTTTCGTTCTTGATCTTCCTCGACTCTGTTCAGACGGTCAATCTTCCGAACCTTTCGGACTATATCACTTCTCCTGAGGTTAATCTTATCCTCTCGATTCAGGCGTTCCAGGAAGCGATTCATTCACAGTCATACGCAACAATCCTCGAGTCAGTGGTTTCTCCGGAAGACCGGGAAGAGATTTACTATTTTTGGCGGGATGACGCAGTGCTCCTTGAGCGCAATAAGTACATCGGTTCGATCTATCAGGATTTCATTGATCATGCGAACGATGCGAATTTCTTCCGTGCGATCGTAGCCAATTTCCTCTTGGAGGGATTGTATTTCTATAATGGTTTTGCTTTCTTCGATACACTCGTGGATTCTATGCGAATGCCAGCTACGGGTCGTATGATCGCCTACATCCGCCGTGATGAACTCACACATGTGACACTCTTCGCCAATATCATCCGCGAGATCAAGAAAGAATTCCCTGAAATCTACGATGAGTCAGTGCTTCTTGAGATGACAAAGACGGCAGTAGGACAAGAAATCACTTGGTCAAATCACATCCTCGGAAACCGCATCATCGGGATCAATGGTGAAACGACGGATGGTTATACAAAATGGCTTGCTAATCAGCGACTCGCTATGATTGGTGTTTCACCACTCTTCCCAGAGGCGATCACCAATCCGTACAAGCACCTCGATCGACTCCAAGATACAAACGGTGACAAGGGGAACTTTTTTGAGACCACCGTCATCAACTATACACAATCTTCTAGTATGAAGGGAAGCTGGGATTTCTAATCCTAGTTTTTTTAATGGTAAATTTTTGAATATGAATATCTCATCGCAATCATCACTGCCGCACGTTAAAAACCCTGAGACTGCCATCTCTGAAGAGCTTCTTATACATGTTGAATGACGACTCTGTAAGGAGGCTCGTTATGCCTTTGCTGTATTGGTTACTGAGATTCTCGGTAAGCGTATCACCCTTGAAGAAGGAAAGAATATCATGCAAGTAATCAATATTTTTAATACGAATCCTGGTGAAAGTATCCGTGAGCAGGATGTATACGAACTCATCCGCAGTGAAGTTGTACGAACTGAAGCGGATTTCAAGCCACTCGAGAACGAATTACTTTCGGATCTTGTATCTTTTGAGCAAGAAGGAAAACTCCGAAAGGGGATTGCGATGAGTGTACGGATCGCACTTCGACACGTAAAAAAGGCGCTTACGAAAAAATGAGCACGGGAGTTGATCCGCGCGTTCATGGAACGTAACGATCTTGCTGCTGATACACATGAAGTTGTTGAAAAAATTCGTAAGTATTCTCACCCATGAAAACCTACCTTCGCGAACTAGAAAATATCCTCGAAAATTGAGTCGATCGAGGGGATCGGACTGGAACAGGAACTCGCTCGATCTTCGGGCTTCAGATGCGATTTGATCTCACAAAGTGATTCCCACTCGTGACTACGAAAAAGATGTTTACAAAGGGGATTTTCCACGAGCTTCTTTGGTTCTTGGCAGGAGATACCAATATCGAGTGCCTCGTACAAAACGGTGTACATATCTGGGATCAATGGCCTCATAAGGAATACATGAAGGCAGCTGAAAAAGGGGAAGTCCCAGCACTCACTCAGGATGACTTCATCGAGAAGATTGCCTCAGATCACACTTTCGCAATGACCTGGGGATCTATCGGTCCCGGGTATGGGCTTCAGTGGCGAAATTTCAACACCGAATCGATCGATCAGATCGCGAATGTAATCGAGCAGATTAAGCGCAATCCAGAGTCCCGTCGTCATATGGTGATCACCTACAATCCCGTACAGGCTGAAAAAATGCTTTTGCCACCGTGTCATTCAATGTTTCAGTTTTATGTTGCAAATGGTAAGCTTTCCTGCCAGATGTACCAGCGAAGCGCGGACATGTTTCTTGGGGTGCCGTTCAATATTGCATCTTACGCCCTGCTTACTCACATGGTAGCTCAAGTATGCGGACTTCAAGCACATGAATTCATCCATGTGATCGGAGATGCGCACATCTACCATAACCACTTCGACCAAGTAAAGCTCCAGCTCTCCCGCGAGACTCTCCCACTTCCTACACTCACGCTCAATCCTGAGATAGATGATATTTTTGATTTCAAATACGAAGATATCACGATCAGTAACTACGCAAGTCACGAGGCTATCAAAGCCCCAATTGCTGTCTAAAACTCATGAATAAACTCCCTGTACTTTTTCTCTCGCACGGATCTCCGATGATGGCTCTTGCCTCTCCTGAGAATGATCCATATGTTGCTGTGCTTCAGGATTTAGGGAAAAATCTCCCAAAACCTCGAGCTATTCTTGCGATTAGTGCTCATTGGTATGTTCGCGGGGATTTTGTTGATGTATCGGCATATCCGCAAACGATCTATGACTTCGGTGGATTTCCAGATGCGCTGTACCAGATGAGATATCCCGCACCAGGATTTCCAGAGTGAGCTGATCTCATCAAAAAAACCTTAGGCGATACTATGTATGTTCCAGTTGAAAGAGGACTTGATCATGGGATATGGACGACGCTCGTACATCTGTACCCAGATGCGGATGTGCCAGTATTTTCTCTTTCGCTCAATGCTTCGATGTCACCAAAAGAGCATTTTGAACTCGGTGAACAGCTTCAGAGTTTGCGTGAGCAGGGTATCTTGATCATCTGAATGGGTAACATCGTACACAATCTCATGCTCTTGGATTTTTCTCAGAAATCTTCTGCACTCCAGTTTGGACTAGAATTCGATGCAACTTTCAAGTGACTTGTAGAAGAAAAGAAATATGATCCGCTTCTTGATCCATGGCATTTGCCTGGATGAAAGCTCTCCGTCCCGACGCTCGATCACTATCTTCCTGCCCTCACTGTATTGGGCGCTGCAGACTCTGATGAATCCGTAACATGGCTCTACGAAGGTCATGAGATGGGGACGATTAGCCGACGCGCATTTGCATTTTGACTCTAAACTATGATCTTCACGCTCATCCTCGCTCACGATGAATCTCGCTGCCTCGGAAAGGACGGCGGACTTGCTTGGTCCAATAGCGAGGACCTCAAGCACTTTAAAGAATCCACAAAAGGTCACACGGTAATCATGGGCCGCAAGACTTTTGATTCGATAGGGAAAGCTCTTCCTGATCGACGAAATATCGTATTATCGCGCAACTCAGACTCTATCAAAGGGGCGGAGGTTTTTGATTCGATTGAATCTATTCTTGCTTCGTTTGAGAACACGGATATGGGGCGTGTCTTTGTGATCGGAGGTGCAGAGATTTATCGACAGTTTCTTGAACGAGATCTTGCGGATGAACTCTGGATCAGTCATATTCCGGGTACGCACGAAGGGGATGTATATTTTCCATTTTACACCAACAAATTCGAGCCGTTTTATGAGAAGCAGTTTTCCTCATTTGACTTTATTAAATACCGACGTATAAATTCGAGAAATTCCTCCTCGAAATGAACAAGCTAGATACCTGAAGATCACCAGAAAGCGGTCTCTTCGAAGACTTTGAAGAGATTGTAGTGAAGACCTATAGTCCACTCAAAGATACCATCACGCAGTACAAAAAGTATCAACAGTTGGCATGACTCCCACTCACCACTGATGATATTGAGTCTTTGTACCTTCGCCTGCGCGTTGCAAATGAACAAATCGATAGAATCAGAAAATACATCACTGCAACACCAGAAAAAATTGCTCAGATTATACCTGAGTGGAAAAACTACGAACCACTCCCTGAGCGAGAATTTGAGGATATGGTAAATTTGGCTTGGATGGTTCAGGCTTATATAGAAAATGAACTTGCTTCTGTATTGCGATTTAGTTCTATGCAGGCAAAGTATTTTCCGAGAACATTCGAAGCATTAGAGCGTATCGATATTGCTGAGGTTAATAAGCTTACAAATTACGATAAAATTCGCATATCCTCGATTGCAAGAGACGAAAGCATGGAGGCTATCAGACACGAGTCACCCCGTATCCTCAAAGCAGCTTTCGAAAGAAAAAAAGCTGTATCGAGGCTGTACGATGAAATCATGGGACAATCTGAGTACTGGGATCAAAAGAATATACCATTGTTTGGAACAGAAAGCACCGATGAATCTACTCCAGAGCACCCATCGCTCATGACAGAAATCTCAGGAAGTCATGTTTTACCTGGTGGGGCAATTTTAGGGAAGCACGCACTCAATATTGCTATTGCAAATCGAGTGTTTGATAATTATGTGAGGCACTTGCTTTCCGACTTTTTCTCGGAAGAAGACGTCCTTCTCTGACGCTTTAATAACTGGTACGGGATGCGATGAATGTATAAACCGTTCAACATTTCCCCATATCTTGCACGTAATCAGGAGTAATTCGTATTTCCTAGTTTGCAATAGCCCTCGAAATCGTTATATTTCGAGGGCTATTTTTTGCCTTGCAGTCGCTATGGAGTTCCCAAAACAGTACGATCCAAAATCATTTGAATCGCAAATCGCAAAACGAGACGAAGATCTCGGATACTACCAACCTCAAGAATCCCGAACTGGGAAGTCTTTTTATATCCCGATTCCCCCTCCAAATGTAACCGGGAATCTCCATATCGGTCATGCGCTTACGCTCACGATCGAGGATATTATGACGCGCTATCACCGTATGAAGGGGGATAGTACGCTTTGGGTACCAGGAACGGACCATGCAGGTATTGCGACACAGGCTCGTGTTGAGAAGAAACTTGCTTCAGAAGGGAGGACTCGTGTGGAAATGGGTCGTGAGAAATTTCTCGAAGAAGTTTGGAAGTGGAAGGACGAATACGCTGCTAACATCAACAATCAGGTTCGTGTTATGGGTGCGAGTACGGATTGGACGAAAGAGCGCTTTACATTTGATGCGAAGTCAAATGCACTCGTTGAGCATATTTTCATCGATCTTTTCAAGAAGGGGCTCATCTACCGTGGCGAGTATATGGTAAACTACTCTCCTGGTATTCAGTCAGTTATCTCAGATATCGAAGTAGAGTACAAGGAAGAGGAGACAAAGATGTACTACATCACATATTTTGTATCAGGTTCTGACAACGAACTTACGATCGCAACTACTCGTCCAGAAACACTCTTGGCGGACCAGGCGATCGCTGTTCATCCGAAGGATAAGCGCTTCAAGAAGATCATCGGACGCAAGGTAATCCTCCCGATCGTCAACAAAGAAATTCCTATCATCGCAGATGAGATGGTAGATCGTGACTTTGGGACTGGGGCACTCAAGATTACTCCAGCCCACGATCCAAACGACTTCGAAGCTGGAAAGCGTCACGGACTTCGCCTTGATTATTCGGTAGTAGATCGTAACGGTAAGATGACTACAGAGGCAGGAATCTTTGCTGGACAGGATGCCGCTACGACAGCACGCGAGAACATCGTCGAGCTTCTTAAGGCGAAGGGAAATCTCAAGAAGGTAGAACCATACACACACCGTGTTGGATACTGTTCTCGTAGTGGAGCAAAGATCGAGACGATCGTATCAACTCAGTGGTTCGTAAAGGCGTCTGAGATGGCGAAGCGTGTGATCAAGGGGTACGAAAAGAAAGAATTTGAAATCGTTCCATCTCGATTCAACAAGGCATTTGAAGACTGGATATACAATCTTCATGATTGGTGTATTTCTCGCCAGCTTTGGTGGGGGCATCAGATCCCAGCGTACTACGATGTGAAAACTGGAGCACTTCTCGAAGTGTCCGGTGATCCAGAGGCGGTCTACGCAAAGTATGGGAAAGAAAATGTACGACGTGACGACGATGTACTCGATACATGGTTCTCGTCAGGTATTTGGCCATTCTCAGTACTCGATTGGACTCCAGAAAATCCAGGAGAGCTTTTCAAGAAGTTCTATCCAGCGAACGTACTTGAGACAGGATACGATATCCTCTTCTTCTGGGTGATTCGTATGCTCATGTTCGGATACGAATATACAAACGAGACACCATTCAAGACAGTATATCTCCACGGTCTTATCTTCGATGAGTCAGGACGTAAGATGTCGAAGTCTATTGGAAACGTCGTAGATCCGCTCGATATTATCAAGGATTACTCAGTTGATGCACTCCGACTCTCTCTCGTGATCGGAAACACTCCAGGGAACAATCTCAACTTCTCTGTGAAGACGGTTGAAAACAATACACTCCTCCTCAATAAGCTCTGGAACGTTGCCCGATTTATTGCGACGAATATCGAAGTAACTGGAGAAGATCCTCAGTCGATCCATGATCGTCTTCTTGCGAATTACGACGCTCTCATGCCACATGAAAAGTGGATTCTCTCACGACTTCGTGCGACGATCGACTCGATCACAGTGGGTATGGAGAAATACAATTTCTCTGAAAAGGGGCAAGAACTCATCGCCTTCCTTCGTGATGAACTCGCGGACTTTGCGGTAGAAGAATACAAACTCACTAAGACAACTTCGCCATACGGAAGTGATGTTATGAACTATTGTGTTCTCTCTACCCTTACTCTCCTTCATCCATATATCCCATTCGTTACGGATGAACTCTACGGTCGACTCACAGCAGGGAAGCCACTCATCGTTGCTCACTGGCCAGAGTGCAAACTTCCTCGCGATGAAGCACTCGAGAAGGATTTCGTCCTCCTCTATGACGTGATCCGTGAAGTTCGAAACGTCCGCGCAAGCAAGGGTGTAAAGCCAGGAAATCTCGTTGAAGCCGTGTTTGTAACTGGCAAGAAGTCGACTGAGATCCTCGAAGCAAATCGTCCAATCCTCCTCGGGCTTGCAAAACTCTCTCAGTTTGATGTTCTCAAGAAAGCTTCAGACGAACAGGCTGACTTCTCATTTGCAGTCGTGAAGGATGTGGAAATGTACCTCAACACGAGTGCTCACGTAGACACTGATGCTGAAAAGGCTCGTCTCAAGAGTGAAATCGAGAACAAAAAGGAATACATTCGAATCGTCGACATGAAGCTCACAAACAAGGACTTCGTGAAGAATGCTCCAGAGAAAATCGTCCGCATCGAACAAGAAAAGAAGCGACAAGCAGAAGAGCAGGTTGTAAAACTTCTTGAAAAATACGCAAAACTCGAGTCATAATTTGCGTAAATTTGTATCTCAGAGTATCTTGAATGTATCTAATCGTATCCTCATGCGCCACGCACTTTCAAAAATAGTAACTATCAGTGTGATCACTGCTGTAGTCTTTGCTACTGGAACTTTCAATGCACTTGCTGCAACTGCAGATACGAGCGCAAATGATTTCCTCAAGGATCTTAACGCAGCTTTGGGTGGAACAAATGACACAGCTGCCACTCCGACAACTGGTGGAACTGCTACGTCTACTACCACAAAGCCAACAACGACCCCGGTTGTTACAAAGCCAACTACCACTCCAGTAGTCACACCAACTCCCAAGCCAGTAACATCTACACCGGTTGTTGTTCCAACTACTCCACCACCACTTCCGACAACTACTCCAGTTGTTACGAAGCCAACGACTACCACGGCTATAACCAACTCGGACACGGGTTCTACCGCAACAAAACCATCAGAACCAGTTCCTGTACTCAACAGTGCAGGTCAGTGTTCACTCGGTAAGATCACAAACGTTGCAATCGAAACCAAGAAGGATCGAACGATTCTCCGATGGGCCTCTGTACGCGGAGCTTCAGGATACGATATCGCACGTAAGAATGCATCTGGTGAATACGTAGTAATCGAGCGTGTTACCGCAAATATGTACACGATCCATCTCGCATCCGAAACTTCATACGATGACTTCCAGATCACGGCGATCTGTTCTGGAAACAACGCTCCATCTATGAATACAAAGGAAGTTACACATGTCCGAACTGGTCCAGAAGAAATTGCTCTTCTTCTCATTGCCTCGCTCATCGCAGGTGGACTTATGGTAAAACGTCGAAGAAACGCATAATTCATCAAAAAAGCCTCCAATTCGGAGGTTTTTTTGATGCTGCAGGAAAAGTGTGTCAAAATAGCCACATGGACACAAATACACTCCAGCAACAACTCGAATCTCTGGTTTCTTCGAAGAACCCTATTTCATTGTTGTTTTCTATTGCGAAGGCGCGCGAGCTTGTTGAAGAATTCGCTGACGGCCTTATGAACGGAGTTGAAAAGGCATATTACGAGAATACTTCGGATCTCTTTGTGAATCTCGTAGAGGAATACGAAAAGAGTGGGTTCTTCAAGATCATCTATGCTTACTACGAGTGAAGTGGATACCTCGCAGCACAGCGTGCGTATCTTGATGCGTACTTCGAGGAAAGCTACTGGCGAGACGTGGATTTTTATTTCTATGTACTTGAAAAGTATCCACAGTATCGTGCTCAGTTCGAAATGCTCCGATATTTCTATGAAAATTCGCTGATTCAAGTTGAATTTCTATCACTCGAAACTGATACCGAAAAGATAAATTTCCTCACAAAGCTTGCTACGGAGCTTTCGTTTGCTGCACCGGAAGTGTTTGCTACAGCACATGGCTGTCTTGAATTTTTCAAGATGCTCGTTACCCAGCTTGCCGCAAAGCCAGATCGCAAAATCTCCAATCTTTCAAAGTCGTGGAAGAACTACGGACGAAGAATCGTTCGTGATCTGTATCTCGAGATGATCGGTGAGCGAGAAGGGGAGAGGGTGGAATTTTGGAAGAAATTTTTCATCGCGGACAAAAATATCGCAAAGCGCCTGCTTGAAGACATTAACTCTGAGGGGATATTCGACTGTTTTCGATTTCTTCGGATGAAGCTTTTGAAAACCCCGAAATACAATATTGCACTTACGCAGGATAATATATTCCAGTATTTCATCAGTCGATCTGCACAGGTTTCAGATGGTTTGGTTGCACAAAAGTTGGATTGGATTGCGGACATTCATGAAGCCATGGGAAGCGATCCTGCTAAGCGTGAACAGTTCCAGAGTGTACTGCGCAAGGGGCTTATGTACGATAATTCTATCGATTTGCTCGATGCAATTCTCGGGATTAGCTTTCTTTCAAGACAAGCGTACTACGAAGTAAAACGTCGGTCATTCGCTCGCAAGGAGCTCGCAGAGATGAATTTTGAGCACCTCGAACGAGTGAAATCACTGACGAATATGATCGAATCTTCGCTCTTTTTGCGATTCCTCCGACCTTTTTTGATCGCGCGCCTAGCACGTGTTTTCAATAAAAATTCCGATCTCTACTATTTCATCAAATTCATCCTCACGATCCACGAATCAAGAGGATATGGCGAATACAAGATGCTCTCGAGATTCTTCCTGTCTCTCGAAGCATTTGGGAAATCTGGTGTGTATGGGTGGTTTTTGCGAGCAATACAGTTTGGCTGGCTCATTATCCTGGCAGGAATTCTCTTTTTTGTAGCACCACTTGGAAGCTTTCTTGCACTCATGGGGTTACACGTAGTACGTACACTTAAGCGTTTTGCTGAGGTGAAGTTCCCAGAAGTTGCACTCACTGCAAACTTCCAGTTCTCAAGCTATCTCGTACTCATCGGTGTTGTGTGTCTTTCGTTCTGACTTACATTCGGAAGAGATGATAACATCGCCATCGTCTACCGCAATTTCCAAACTACCATCAACGCAAGTACGCTCGTGGCAAGTGAGAGCGTAGCAGCTATCTTCGAAAAATTCAGCCTCAAAGCAAGCTCTCTCGAATCTAGAGAGGGAAGGGGAGAGACTATACTCGATCAGATAGATTACCAGGCGGGGAAAACATACCGTAGTATCACTGTACCGAAGGAGTAACTCGGTAGACAAACTTCGACATCAAGAGACATTTAGTACGTCTCTTTTTAGTACCTGCTGAACACATAAGTAAAAAATATTGATTCTTATAGTAAAAAATATAATATATTTATAGCGAATTTATCCAGCATTTTACTGATATATTAAGATGATAGAATTTCACAAAATTGTGAAGAAATTGTCTACAAGACCGAGTAAAATCGTGTTACTCGATGATCTACTGGAGATCATCGATCCGGAGAACTCTCGTGGTACAGCTGGTAAACGTGAGGTCTACAAGACAATCTATCGACTCAAGTCTGAGAAACATATCTTTGCACTTCGAAGTGGGGTGTTTCTAGTTGGTGCACCGGAAAACTCCCAGGATACTGTCCGTCTGATAGAGCAGTACTACTGGGAAATAGTGCAGGCATTTATACGTCGTGAGGTAAGATCTGAGTATATAATCGCAGGACCAAAAGCTTTGGAATTCCATATTGGTGATATGTCTACTCCTAGTATACTTATTGTATATTCAAAATCTACAAGTAAGATTCTCAAGATCTCACCACGTCATAAAATCATCTTCAAGACCATCGAGGCAGGAAGACGAGTTACTGGGAATTTCTTCCCAAAGCTTATGAAGTTTAGTCTCAAGCGCGAGCTGCCTGGAGTGGGAAATGTGAGATTCTTAACGCTCGAGGCAGCGATACTCGACGCACTTTTAGTGCATTCCGGTGGACTTCAGCCTGATGAGTATCTTGTTCGTAAATTTCTAGATCGATTTGCTGATGTGCTTTCGGGGGAATCCTTGGGAAAACTTGTATCGATGCGCTATATCTCGTCGATCAATCGTCTAAGAGAGCGTGCAAAAGAACTCGGATATGAGAAGCTTTATCACGATTGTATAGCAGTGATCAAGACACAATGAGCCTGATGTTTCTTGTCTCTCGGATAATTTATTTGTGCAAAAAAACGCCGCGGAATGATAATCCGCGGCGAAAGTAACACTACCTTGTACACTATTGAAAGTTATAGTGTTAGCTCCGGTAAGCTGAAGATAGGTTACACACCCTTACTCTACGAACTAACTATGCTAGCCGTCGGGCAAGTCAATGTTGGTAAAATCCCATGGATTGGCAGTGTTGAGCCAATCGTCTGTTTCCCAGTTGAGACATACTTCAGGTTGATGTGTATTTTGACACATTTGCGTACCTCCAAGAATTGATTTAATTCAAAGTGAAGCCCCTTTACTCTACAGGTTGCCATCTTTTTGTAAAGGCGAATGAAACTTCTGATGTATTTCCTTGAGGCGTGGATTGGTGACATGAGTATAGACCTGGGTGGTAGTAATCGAGGAATGCCCAAGGAGTTCCTGGATTGCTCGGATATCAGCACCATGTTCAAGCAGCGTTGTAGCAAATGAGTGTCTGAGTGTATGTGCTGAGACTGTTTTCATGATACCTGCTTTGAGCGCTCGTTTACCGACCATATCCGTGATGAAATGCCGCGTGAGTCGCATTGATTCATCAGTTAAGTGCATGGATTTTGCATCAGATGGATCATAATTATGCCGGATAAATAAAGCACTGAAATGATCCGTTCTTGCCTCTAAATAGCGCTGAATAGACTCTACAGATCGTTGGGTTAAGTAGACAATTCGAAGCTTAGACCCCTTTCCACGTATACTGAGTTCTTGGGTATCAGGTTTGATATGTGCCCGATTAAGGCTTGTGAGTTCTGATATACGCAATCCAGTCGAATAGATACACTCCAAGATCGCGAGATCCCGTTTATCCTGAATGGTTTCTGTTCCAATGCTTCCAAAGAACATTTTAATTTCTTCATCAGTAAGAAATGTTACCTGGCGATCCTGACTCTTGATGAGATCGATCGTTGTGGGATCTACACATCCGATACCTTTTTTCTTCAAAAACTTAAAAAACGTCCGAAACGTGATCATATAGGCATTTGCAGTCTTCACAGAGAGTCATTTTTCACTCAAATAGAGCCGAAACTCATTTAAATCATCCAAATTTACGTTTTCGATCTCAAGACGGCACAATCATCGTAAAATCATCTTTGCCTGCATTTTTTGAGCTCGTTTTTCAGGATCATCT
Organism: Patescibacteria group bacterium; assembly: GCA_049315825.1. Classification (GTDB taxonomy): domain Bacteria; phylum Patescibacteriota; class Gracilibacteria; order BD1-5; family UBA2023; genus JBMOJK01. The sequence goes on along the minus strand of JBMOJK010000012.1, from coordinate 3,048 downwards.
GATGTTCCAAGGAAAATCTCATGATGTGGCAGGGGAAGGTCCTTGTTTTTGGTGGTAGCAGGATCTACGAACTCCAGAAACTTCCATATATGAAGTTCGTACTGTTCGATCGTCTTTGGACTTGCGTTGCGATGCAATCGCAAGTATGTGATGAACTCTTCGAGCGCAGAAATGTATTTCATATGTAATGTGTTGTATATAGGATATAGGTTTTCCTTATATACAAAGGAAAAAGGTGAGTGTATTTCTATTCTATTTATCACATTACATAATGTAACTTATGTAATGTGATAAAATACTAAGAGCTGACTGTATGTATAAATTTCATGTTTTCAACATATTACATCACGGATGATTTACCTGTATCAAAACAGGCGGATTTTTCTCTATCTGCCTTGATCTGCTTTATTCAATCCACCTCAAGACCCGATGCCTTCCAATCCACGATACTTGCTTGAATTTTTATATTTCGTAAATCCTTCATTATACCTCCATTTATAACACTCGCTATCCTTTTTAAATGACTATCAATTTTAGTGTTTATTTTTCAGAAACCAGTTTCCATTTCTTTATCCTGTTGCTCATTTGTCTTTCCGGCTGAAATGATCGCTGGAAACGATGCATATGTATTTGCTAAGTCGGTTCGTATTTCTTTATAGCAACTCTCTATACTCGCTCGCTCAGGTATTTCGTTGAGATACATGAGACCATCCAGTTTGCCGAATTTCTCATCAAGAAGGACGAGTTGCTCGTTTATAATCTGCTTATAGACCTGTATATCTACAGTGTTTGTAGGCACTATTCCACTTCCGCTGGTTGGAGTTTCTATCTTTGCGAGTTTTTTCCCTGACATTTTTGCAAGAACTCAACTTGGACCACTTGATGCCTGTAATGTTGCCGAATACTCTGCAAAGGAGTCATATCTTGACTGGTATGAGTACGACGTATATGCAAGTCACACAAATAGCAATGTGCCTAATGCAGCTATTGCCTGCATCCTATCGGAATCTATGAAGAATTTCCAAACAATCTTCCCAAGAGACTTTTTTGCGGTCTTTTTTTCATCTAAGGTATCCCTTGCTTGCTTTGCCTTTTTCGACTCTTTTTCTGTAACTTCTTTTGAAATTGTCTTCTTGCTCATATTGCGAAACATTATTTCAGTGAATAATACGAATATGCCGGGTATTTCAAAATAGCCATTGCTTTATACCAAAATAATTTCACTAAGCAGGATTATTTTGGCACGGAAAACATATTTTATCACAAAAATCGTCTATGGAGCATTATACATGCTGCCGCCAAGTACAACTGATCCCCTTCCATATCGAATGTTTACGTTTTTGAGCGCCTTTTCGAGTCGCAGCATTCGTTCGTATTTAGTATTGTCTGCATCAAATACGCACAGTTGTTTCGGATTGGATCGGATCAGTCCGCCGAACACCACGCCAGTGGTTCGGTAAAATATACCGGGAGTAAATACTTCATCGAGCAGTTCTCGACAAATGCTGATGAGATATGTCTTGTCAGCGGTAGATTGATCAAATGCCCGAGAGGCCCGAGTACGTTCGAGTTCTTTAGATCGAAGAAGTACGGAGATTTCGTGCATTTCGTACTCTTGGGATATGAGTTCGCTGAATGCATTCTCAAAATTCTCAAGAAAACGCCTCCAGAGTACGTGTTTATTGTCTGTCATGAAATGATTGAATGATCTAGAGCGAAGAATGCTCTTTTGGTGTCACTCATGTGTATCCATCTTCCAGGTATCAATTCCGTGGAGTTCAAGCCAGAGATTGGTGGCATTTTTACCGATGAGTCTATCAAGTGCGAAGAAATTCATCCGCTTAAAATCAGCAACACTCCGTACACTTTTGCCGAGTTTGGTCTCGGTGTTGCGTCCTACGAATGGTATGGCGCGAACCGGAAGCTTCTCAAATATGGACCATTCGTCTTCATGATCAAGCCCTATGAAATCTCAATCGGGCTTATGGATTTCAGAGAAGATCTTTGCTTTGATGCGAGTATTGGCAACTCAGATAGAAACTGGGATACCGATGCGTTGTTTGATTTCTTCCCGAAGGAGTACTACATATCGCGTAACATCACCCTCAGTACTGAGGTCTGGGAGACCTGTGATATCCAAGAATGCCTCATCGATCGAAAAGGGTTCTACGCTCATGCTACGAGCACCCAAAAGAGCCATAAACTCATCAGAGATACGACGATAGTATCCCATATCAGGCTTACAAAGGATGAGTCGATCTCACAGAATCTGTTGAGCCTCCCAAAGGGGTGTGCCAACGTGTACGCCGTATTTGCGGGCTTCGTAGGAGGCTGCGATGATGATATCACCCCCTACGATCACACATTTTCCGCGAAGTGCAGGATTGCGCAGAACTTCACACGAAACAAAGAAGCAATTACAGTCTACGTGTGCGTATAGTTTGGTGGAAGTTCGCAAGATCATAGCTAGTGGTATTTACGCATCATAGCAATCATAACCCCCCGAATCTCAAGTGATTCACTCGGGATGAGCGTTGCATAATCGGGGTTGGCAGTATGGAGTACTGGTCGGCCATTATGAAGATCAAAGATTCGGACAACGTAGGTGTTATCTACGATCGCAAGCACGATATCGCCGCGTTGTGGCTTGCGTCATTTCTCTATGACGAGACTATCGTTCTCAAGTATCCCGATATCCCGCATAGAATCCCCTTTCATAGTATGAATCATTGACGTGATCGGGTGCTCACCCAGATAGTCACTCAGTGTCCCCTCCCCCTTTGCTTCTTCAACAATGAATCTTGGATGATTGTACATATTGTGTAGTTATTTATATGTACATAGTACATATAAATAACTACTTTCAAGAAAAAATATCACAAAAAACACGGGGATTAACAACTTCATGTGCTTCCAGGTGCTTTCTAAGCTTCTTAACAACTTTTGTCACGCACTGTCTTGTGAATTCATGAGAAACTTCTTGTTTGATGTAGATAAATATCTATTTTCTCTTTAGATATTAAAAAACCCCGAAATAAATATTCGGGG
>JBMOJK010000031.1:0-2111 GCA_049315825.1 Patescibacteria group bacterium | reverse complement strand
TGAGAGTATTTCAGCAGAAACGAGAGTTAAAGAAGATTCCATTCGCAAATCTTCAACAACTTGTTTTACTCGGTAATGTACAACTAACCACACCAGCAGCTATTACCCTGATGAAACACGATGTTGATGTTGTGTTTATGAGCTTTGATGGCGTATATCAAGGGCGGTTATCACGAAATGAATCTAAATTTGCTGATGTTCGTCATAAACAACTTCGTTTGTGTGACGATGAGGAAAGTAGTTTATATATTGCCAAAGCTATTGTCGAAGGCAAAATTGCTAATCAACGAGTGGTACTACAAAATCGTGCAGAGCAAATAGTGAATGCCAAACAATCTCTTGAAAGTATGATGAAAATGAGACAACGTGTCCAAGATGCCATCGACTTAAATCAGTTGCGCGGTTTTGAGGGCAAGGCTGCAACCTTCTATTTTGAAGGAATACGCACATTTTTTAGCGAGGAATGGGGGTTTCATTCACGCCAGTATTATCCACCTCCCGATCCTGCAAACGCACTTTTGAGTTTCGCTTACACTTTGTTACTGAAGGATACGGTAGCCCAGATTCAATTAGTTGGATTAGATCCATACCTCGGCTTCTTCCATACACTGGGCTATAACCGTCCGGCTTTGGCATTGGATGTGATGGAAGAGTTTCGCCCTGCAATAGCAGATATCGCTGTACTGTCGTGTGTCACCAATAAACACATTACCCCCACCGATTTTGAGTGGACAAACCTTGAGCATCTGCCAGTACGTATGACCTCTTCTGCCGTTGAAGTTTTGATTACTGCTTATGAAGAACGAATGGCAGATAAGATCTATCATTCGTTAGCTAACGGACAAACGAATTATCGTCGAGCAATGGAGTTACAGGTGCGTCAGATGGCACGTATCATTCAAGGGGAGCAATCCGATTATCAACCATTGGTGATGAGATGACTACCTTCATGTTATTGCTAGGTCGTGGTGGCGCAATTTCTGCCAACCATGTAATTGCTATCGCCAATATAAAATCTACCCCAGTTAAACGAATGGTCAAAAGCACGCCTGAAAGCCATGTTTTGAACCTCACTTATGGTTATCCGGAGCGATCAGTCATCATCATGGATAATGGCTATCTGGTGATTAGTAGTCGTCATCAAAGTGAGATTGCTAAAGCAATCGGTTTATCACAGGAGTTAGAACATGCAGAAGATCCACCCCCCTGGTGGTAAAGTAGTAACTGTTTATGCGGATGGTTCTGTACAGCCGGATTATAGTGGTGCGGGAACAGTTATAGTGGATGCTAGTGGTTTCATTATTGCTGTAGAAAATCGAGTGCTTCCTCATATGACCAATAATGAAGCCGAATATGAAGCATTGATACTGGGTTTAGAGATGGCATTAAAGCATGGTGCTGTTTCGGTTGAAGTCCGAATGGACAGTGAAGTAGTCATCAATCAAATGAAAGGACTCTTTGGGATCAATAGCCCTAAAATGAAAGAAGTAAATCGACGCGCCTGCATCTTGGCGCGTCAAATCAAGGTTGTTGAATATATACATATTCCCCGTGATGCTAATGAAATTGCTGATGCGCTGGCAGGCGAAGCCTCCGCTGGGCGAGAATGGAAATCTCGATGAAACCATTTTGGGTTATTACGTATGATATTCCACACCATAAACGTCGCCGAAAGGTAGCCAGCATTTTGGAAGGACACGGACGACGTGCTCAATATAGTGTATTTGAGTGTGACCTAGACAGTGAACAAATTAAAAGTCTCGAGAAACGGCTTCGAGATGCGATTGATGAGACTGAGGATGATATTCGTTTTTATCCACTTAACCAAGCGGATCTAAAACGGGTTCGTCTGCTTGGTAAAGCAAACATCGAACGAGAGAAATCTTTCTACCTAGTCTAAACTCTGATACATCCCGATATTTTCAAGCGAACTTCAGTAGAGGTTCGCTTTTTTATTTTTATCACCTGACGAGTTTATAGCTAATGGTGGACTGGGTTGATGTAAGAAGCCACGATTGTGTAAAACGGGGGAGTAGAGAACATGAATAGTGAAAGTTTTTTTGCCCCATGTCCGCCAAGCGTGGAAAACATATCTCCAGAAGAGAATAAAG
>JBMOJK010000024.1:0-9596 GCA_049315825.1 Patescibacteria group bacterium | reverse complement strand
AAGTCAGCCTTGATAGTCTTCGCCTGTGCCTTAAACCATTCCTGTTCTTCGCCAGGAATGGTTGTCGAAAGACGAGAAATATCAGAGTCTGCCATTGTTTGAACAACAGTGGCTTCCTTGCTTTTTCCGTTAGGTCCGCCAGTGTTTTTATCCTGTTTTGCAAGTTCTTCCTCGAGGGCTTTATTGTTTTTTTCGGTCTGCATTTTAGCAGTATCGAGGGTATCGTCTTTGTGTTCGAGATTTTCCATGGGTAGTTTTTTTGATATTCTGCCATAGAAATCTTCACGATGCAAAACTTGGATGGTATTTGTCAGTAAATTGGTATAATGAAGGTCATTTATCACAGTCCCATGGCCACAAAAACAGAAGCAAAGAAGGGAAGTAGCTGGATATTGAATATTCTTGCGGGCATTATCGTTGTATTTGTCTTGTGATACATCATCTTCGCGGACAAAACTCCCAAGAAGCCGGTATGGAATGAAAACGATCGCAAGACAACGAGTACGGGCGTAACAAACACTCCGGTAGTCACGCCACCGATTGTGAGTACGGGTACGGTGTCAACTGGCACGGTAGCACCACCTCCTGCTCCACCAGAGGTTATCGTAAATACGCCTGCTGGACGAGATGCTCGGGATTCTGATCCGGATAATGCACCGGTGATATCAACATCATCTGGAACTCCACAGGTTGGACTCTCTTCTACGGGGCTGACCGACTACTGGAATGAATCTATCGGATATGGATTCTCACTTCCAAGATGAGCGTATTATCTCGGGGCTGGTGCACGAGATGAAGCGGCACATTCTGTAGCGATTCGTATTGGTACGGGCGTTGTGGACTTTGAGAGCGGTGAAGTTCGTACTTGGTACTATCCAAAGAAACTCTTCCCACAACTTGCAGAAGGGGAGGGTGGAAAATTCCAGGATACAAATACAACGAAGACATATCTCAAGCTCGGTTCCGGTACGCTCATCATTCAAGGAAACTTCTCAAGTCCTGTCGTGAATACGATCATCGAAACTGCCAAGGTAAAATAACAAAAAAGAGTCCGAGAGGACTCTTTTTTGTTGAGGAATATGCATCGAATACTTCAGGATGCCATATGTATGTATTCCTTGTCGACAAACGCAGAGCGCACCTGAGAGACGTACAGTGAGTCAACTTCGTCATACATACACATGGCATCCTGAAGTCGATCAACTTTGAGACTATTTTATTAGAAACACACCACGAACTCGCCCTTCATGGGGTGAGTTCTGAAATGTTCGATTACTTCACGGGTTGTGCCGCGGACGAATTCTTCGAATTTCTTGGTGATTTCTCGTCATACGACGATCTGATGGTCTGCGCCAAAGTATGCCTCAAGCTCAGAAAGGGTCTTTTCTATGCGGTGGACACTTTCATAGATGACAACAGTATGCTCTTTGTCCTTGAGGCTCTCAAGAAGCGTTTTACGCCCCTTTTTGATCGGAAGAAATCCGAGGTAGGTGAAATGATGTGTTTGAAGTCCAGAACACACGAGCGCTGAGAGTACAGCAGAGGCTCCAGGAATAGGACAGAGTGTAATCCCAGCATCGATCGCCTTACGAACGAGCGAATATGCGGGGTCTGAGATCCCAGGCGTTCCCGCATCTGAGATGAGTGCGATATTGGCTCCATCGAGTAGGAGTTGGATGATCGCATCTTCCTTTGTAGATCCAGTATGCGAATGAAACGAAATCGTTTTCTTACCGGTGATCTCGTAGTGATTGAGAAGAATTCCTGAAGTTCGGGTGTCTTCACAGGCGATATAGTCCGACTCACGAAGTGTACGAAGTGCTCGAAGTGTGATATCTTCAAGATTTCCGATCGGAGTAGAGACGAGCGAGAGGATTCCTGATGCCATAGGCATGAATTAGAGAGTATTGAGATCGATACTGTAGTGTTTTTCGACAGCACGTGTTCCACCAAGAAAGAATTGTTCTTTACTGAAACCGAGTTCTTTTGCTGCGGCGATGAGGATATCTTCGCTAGGAGATTCGAATTCGAGGAGGACTGGAATCTTTTTGTAGTCGTCGATTCCATATCTCGTCTCACCGAGTTTATACGAAGTTCGATGCTTTGGAATTTTTGCTACGCATGCGAATCCAGTACGAATGAGGATCTCATGCATAAGATCGGGATCTTGGATTTCTGTCTCGAATTCGAGTTCTTCCGTGGAGAATTCACCAGCATTTCCAGTCTTTTCTTTGTAGGTGAGAAATGTCTGAGTGCCGTTAAATGTGCGCATCCGTACTCATTTACCATTGGGTGCAGAGTACGCAAACGATACGAGATCTCCATCAAAAATCTTCTCTGCACCAAGTGAGAGAAGATTGGATTCTACTGCATTGCGGTCGATCTCAAGGATTTTAGCTTCGATTTCGAGAAATGGCATGAGTCGTGGATTAGAGTCCGAGTTTGTCGCGGATCACGTTCACTTCGTAGAAGAGATTCTGATCCTTCTTGAGGATGGACTCGAGTTTGCGGCAAGAGTAGAGAACGGCTGAGTGATTCCGACCAGAGAAGATGTTCCCAATGCGTTCGTAGGTGAAGTGGAGCTTGTTCTTGAGGAGATACATCGCAACCTGACGAGGGATCATGTGTTCCTTGCGTCGATCATCACCGAGGATAGCTTTCTTCTCGATACCGAAGTGTGAGCTCACGGCTTCTACGAGTTCGTCGTAGCTTTTTGTGGCAACCTTTTTGTTCTTGTGAGATACGAGAGTATCCGTTACACCGAGACGGTTCATGCGGGCTCCGACATTCTCGATCGTTGGTGGAGTGTTGTGGAGTTCGTATTCAGCGATGATCTGGTTGAGGATTCCTTCGAGTTCACGCACATTGGAAACTGCGTTGTAGGCGATGAATTCTGCTACTTCCTGTGGAAGGATGAATTCTCGAGCGCGGGCTTTTTCCTGGAGGATAGCGAGTCGAGTTTCGAAGTCTGGAGCTCCTACATCGACGATGATTCCCCATTCGAAACGACTCTTGAGGCGTGGTTCGATTTCTTCGAGTTCACGTGGTGCACGGTCTCCAGAGAGGATGATCTGCTTTCCTGACTCGTACATAACATTGAAGATGTTGTAGAGCTCGTCCTGCGTACGTTCTTTCTTGGCGAGGAACTGAATATCGTCGATGATGAGTACATCGATCCCACGATACTTCTCACGCATCTTGTCAGTCGTGCGTTTCTTCACAGAGTCAACGTAGTCCGTGATGAAGCGATCCGCAGTCGTATAGACTACCTTCTTGTCCTTGAATCGACCTTTGATCGCGTTACCGGTTGCCTGGAGGAGGTGAGTCTTCCCGAGTCCAACCTGTCCGTAGATATAGAGTGGGTTGTAGGCAGAACCTGGCTTGCGAGAAACCGCTTCACAGGCTGCGTATGGAAGCTGGTTTGATGGACCGACGATGAAGTTGGCGAGTCGGTATTTGTCGTTGATGAGGCGAGCATTGATTCCATCTACTCCTGCTTCTACTGCAACTTCTTCCTTTGTCTTCGTTGTGAGTCCTTTGTATTCTTTTACACAGTCTACAACGAGCGTATTCGAAGGATTTTCGATATTCTGATCAACGAGGAATTCTACTGCAGTGATTTCTGGGAAATTTGCCTTGGCAGCTTCGAGGATTTCAGTATCAAATTTATGGAGATTATCCCGCATGAATGCGGATACTACACCGAGAACGAGGATTCCGTCTTTTTGTTCGATGAACGAGAGCTTCTTAAAGTAAGTCAGAAAATCCTGCTTACGTACTTTTGAAGCAATGTGTCGAACGATTTCGCGAAGCGTCTGAAGTTCCATGTACGTGAAGGAGATGGGGTGTCTAAAATGTTGTGTAATATGTATTCGTTTACAAAGTGAAGTCAAAAATTAAAACATGCTTGACCAGAATTTCTGTATAACTTTTTTATACATCTATGGGAGATGCTTCCCAATGGGGAAAGATCGCTTAAGGTAAAAAGAAAGTCTGGGAAGTTTTTAACATTTTGCAACTCAGATTTTGAAGTTCGGAATCTTCGCTTTTTTGAAGGCTAATTTGTGTCTTCGGGAATCGTATTGGGGATACCGAGACAGTCTTGGATGACAGGATTCTCGAGTATGCGAGTTTGGACTTGAAAAATCTCCGGATGCCTTTGTATAATATTAAAATCTTCAAGTGATCCGTCGTTTCTAGGGTGTGTGATTTCGTGGCCTGATCTGAGACTGAGTATCTCTACTAAAATAGCTTGAAAATCAGGATGATTTACGATGGCCGGGTGGAGCTGTAAGATATATGCATCTTTCTCGTTAAATGTTCCATGATACAGATTATCGAGAATACGGCAGGTCATGTGAGTGAGATCGATTGTATCCTCAGCTTGAGTGATTCAGATCGATGCAATGATCACTATAATACGAGACTTAAAGCCTGATGAGACCTTTTCTTCGCGTGATACTATGTTGCGCATGATTCATTTGGTGATTATATCTTGAGCGTATCCGAAGCTTGATTTTTTTTCAAAGAATTTGAAGTGTTTTTGTCGCGCTTTCTCGCTTCAAGGACGAGATTTTGTATTTTTGATTTAATATCTTGTGTAAGTGAGTACACAGAATTGGTTCTATCAGTCAGGACAAATTCTGTAATTGCACGTTTATCAACGGCTGTTAGGAAATGATTGACTACTGCTAGGTGTATGCCACTCGCCTTCAGGGCAAATGAAAGCTTTCGATTGTCTATTTTCTCAGGTGCGGATTGGGCATCGAGTTCTGGCATGGAGTGGGTGATATTAAATAATTTCTAAATATGTTCTGTGGCAGTTGGGTGAATTTAGGATATCTCAAATAGGCGTAAACCATCTCTGTTGAGCCTGAAAATGAAGGGAGAACAGAAGATCTTTATCTTAGCTTTTTTTGATGTTTTTTCAATCCAAAAAGAGCCTGCTTTTGAAAAAATTCCTACCATCCTTGCACGCAAAAGACGTAATTAAATTTCACTCATGAAAAGAAAGACATACGATACGGATAACTTATTTTTTCCTATGAAATTCCCAGTAACAGCACCAGTCATCGCTTCTCTCATCGAAGCGAAAATGCCTATCCTTGGAGGAATCGGCACAGAGGCAGATCCTATTGTTCTCGCGGCGCACGAGGCATATGATGAATCTGAACAGGCGATCTGCGAGGCAGTACTTACTACTGCAAAGCTTCCAAATCACATACAAAGCTGGCAGAGTTCATATAGTGATGGAGAAAAACAATTCGATGTGCTTGCATACACGCTCGAACAGGAGGCGGATATTGGTCCAGGTGCGAAGTCAGAAATTCAATTTCACTTCGATATTACGGCTTGCTGGGAGCTCGTATACGGTGATGAAGCATAGTCATGCTTTTTTCATCTTCTTCGCAGTTCATTGTTGAAGAGTTTACTATTCAGGTCACGCGTAAGTCGATTAAATCCCTCCGCCTCTCTATACGACCGAGCACGGGTGAGATACGACTTTCTGCTCCACTGCGCACGTTTGATATGACGATACGCAGTTTTATTGTTTCGCGGCTGGATTGGATGAGAAAGCATACATCACAGATCGTACCAACTACCGAGAAACCACTCGAATATGAGACTGGAGAGATGTATTTATTTGAATGACGAGAATATACGCTGGAGTGTGAATTGGGCACATGACGTTCAGGGGTGGTATTTTTGAAGAATGACATGATAGTACTTGTCCATCCGCAGTTTGCTACGAAATCTTACCGACAAAAGCTACTGTCACTCTGGTATAAACAGGAACTTGAAAAAAGAATCGCACTCCTTGTGCATCAATGGGAATCAGTATTAGCAGTTAGAGTGAGTTCGTATGCGACTCGTCAGATGAAAACCCGTTGGGGAACGTGCAACACTCGCTCGAAGAAAATCCTCCTCAATCTCGAGCTCATGAAAAAATCTCCCGACTGTCTCGAATACGTTGTAGTCCATGAGATGGTTCATCTGCTCGAAGCAAGCCACAATGCGAGATTCCACGCACTGATGACGAAGTATTTACCGGACTGGAAAGCAACAAAGCACAAGCTCAATGGCTTCACAGCTGAGAAGGACTGTTAAAAAACGCTCGCCAAAGGCGAGCGTTTTGTTTTATCGTCCACGTCCACCTCGTCCTCCACTCTGACCACCACTCTGGTATCCACCGCGGCTTGGCTTTCCTGAAGGTCGTCCGCCACCCGAAGATGGTCGCGGTGCACTTGGTCGTCCACCTGGAGCGTGTGCTCCATCGCGATGATCTGGCTTTCCGTGCTGGGGCTTACTTGCTGGTTTGCTGCTGTGCCCCGCGTAGCCTCCACCACCACTACTTCGTGGTTCACCATAACTTCGTCGTGGTGGCTTCGCTGGAGCTTGTGCCTTGTCACGAGGAGGAAATGATCGTCCGCGTCGTCCTGGAGGAGTTGGCTTTTGCTCAGGGGAATTATCGACGTATTTATGATCAGTAACCACCGTGATCTTCTTGGCGATGAGCTTCTCGATATCTCGAAGATACCCTCGCTCTTCTGAGTCACAAAAACTAATCGACTGCCCACTTGCTCCGGCTCGACCCGTTCGACCGATGCGGTGAACGTAGGTTTCAGATTCGTTCGGGAGATTGTAGTTGATTACGAGTGAGAGACCATCAACGTCGATACCACGCGCTGCGATATCAGTTGCTACGAGGACGGTGATTTCACCATTCTTGAATCCATTCAGCGCACGCTGACGAGCATTCTGAGATTTGTTTCCGTGAATGGCGAGTGCTGAGATTCCAGCGTGAGCGAGATCTTTGACTACATTGTCTGCTGCGTGCTTGGTCTGCGTGAAGACGAGGGTTGCCTTCGATCCCTTTTCCTTGATGAGTTCAGGAAGGAGGATGCGCTTGTCTGGTTTTGATACAAAATACACGAATTGTTCGATCTTCTCAGCGGTAGATGAGACGGGTGTTACTTCTACGAGCTTTGGATCTGTGAGGAGTGTGTTTGCGAGCTTCTTGATCTCGTGTGGCATCGTTGCCGAGAAGAAAAGCGTTTGACGCTTGGTAGGGATTTTCCCGACGATCTTTTTTACGTCGTTGATGAATCCCATGTCGAGCATACGGTCTGCTTCGTCGAGGATGAATATCTCGAGATTCTGAAGTTTGATGTATCCCTGACCCATGAGATCGAGGAGTCGACCTGGGGTCGCGATGAGGATATCAACACCCTTTCCAAGTCGTTCTGTTTGAGCACCCTGACCAACGCCACCGAATACCACTGTGTGGCGGAGTCCAGTATTGCGTCCGTAGGCACTGAAGCTCTCACCGATCTGGACCGCGAGTTCACGAGTTGGGGTGAGTACGAGACATCGGATCGGTCGGATTCGTTCCTCTGGCCGCTTGCGGTTCGCGAGGAGCTGGAGTGTGGGGATCGCAAATGCGGCAGTCTTACCAGTTCCGGTTTGGGCACATCCGAGAAGGTCTTGACCTTCGAGGATGATAGGGATCGCACGTTCCTGGATAGGAGTTGGAACTTCGTAGCCTTCGGTATTGAGCGCCTTAAGAATTGGCTCGATAAGGTTGAGGTCCTGAAATTTTACAGTCAAAAGATGGGGGAGTAGAGAATACGTCTGAAAAACAAAATCCGATACGGAAGAGACCAGTACCGGATTTCGGCGAACTTTGGCAGCAAGCAGTGGTATTGAATGCGGATATTACACCCTTGCGAACTTCGTAGTGAAACTTTGTTGTACAGAGTATAGTCAAAATATCGATTTTTCCTACTCAAAAGATCGTCATTTAGACGTGGTATTTCTGAGAAAATAAACTTTTTTGAAAATCACACTCCAATATTAAGAAAATATTCACTATTTTGTGTAGTATGCTTTTGCCGTACATCACATATAGCGCTTATGACGTACTCAAAAATAGGGAGCGTAGAAATATTGCTCACCAACATACAAAAAGAAATCGGCGAAATGCATGCATCTCGCTACAACCACCTGAAAGTGCTCTTTATGCGTCTTTGAGACCTGAGTCTCGGAGCATACTGAGTGAAACGTACGGTGCAGAAGATTGAATCATTAAGTACTATTCTTTCGATTCAGACACGACAACGGATTACACTCGAGGTTCATAGAATTCTCGAGAAGCACGTCCAAAATTGGTTTTCACTTTGAAACCACGAAGTATACAACGTATTGGATCTTATCAGTCGGGCAGGATATACACCGCAGCCTTGACTCCTCCAGAACTGTGATTGGAACTGGATAACGAGTCGAAGCGAACGGTTTCTCCCCGCTGCAAAACGTTGATATCAAGTAGCTCGCTGTATCTGAGATCTCAACGTAGCCGAAAAAATCGAAGCATTTTTTCCACAGCTCGCCGTCTCATTTATTCGAATTACACCCTATAAAGATCCAGCATATTTTTAGACACCAATACCAATTTACGCGCCACCCTACACGGCAACATATTCACGAAAAATCCATCGAGTTTCTAAATTTGATGGATTTTTTGAAATTTGTACAGGCGAAAAGCCCTATGGGATCAGCTTTGTAACAAAAATGTAACTCTTGAGGTGTACAAAGAGCGTGCCTTATCACTTACATTTTGTTTATGAGCAATACTGCAAATAACGCACTGACGATTGAATCTGTTCGACCTCAGGATCTCGGTCATAAAGACTTTGTACGCATCTCGGAAGTGAGTCAAGATATGTGGGCTTCGGAAGCCTGACTGGGGGAGCTCGCACAGTGTACAAGCTGCGGGAAAATGCATTCAAAGGAGGATGTATTTTCTGGTCTGCCAAAAGATATCTTTCAGAAAACAGTTGCTGAAATTATGCGAGAGATCGATATGAAGGAAATTCTCTGTCACGGATGTGGTCATGAAACACGTATGATCTACGGTCCGGAGAATGTTGAAATGGTGAAAGAGCGCGTACTGCGTAGTGTGGACTCATTTCTTGTGCTCTGTACTGATACAAACAATAAAATTGTTGGGTTTGAAGAATGATACATTGATTCACTCAAGAAGATCTTCGATCGTGATCTGTATTATCACTATAGTCGCATAGGTTTTGCTGAAGTGAGTAAGCGAGTTGATAAGATACTCGGCTATACGCCAGAAAATATGCTCATCCTCTCATCTATCGGTCTCATGGAGGAACACAGAAGTTTCCCCAATCTTTTTGAAATGCTCAATCAGTTCTCCCGAGCGATCCCAGATAAATATCTCGATATTCCAGGTGTAACTGAATTGGATAAGGATGGTGTTATCCATAGAATGTCCGAGGGGATAAGTCGGGGTGTATCACTTGGATCAAATGGTGATCCAAGCTGGTATGGGAATCTCGTAAATATTGGCAAAAACTACAATAGTGATCTTGTTGTGTACCACGATCCAGTCAGGGTATACAAGGAAAATTTCACGAACTGAGTACGTCATTTTATGCGAGTTGCACGAGCTGGAGCAAAACCGGTTCATGCACCTTCTCCACAAATTGTACTATCTACGGAGCCGCCTACATCATCAGAGGTGCTTGCATATGCAGTATAGTAGACCTCAGAATCTAGATACAATCCGCCACTTT
>JBMOJK010000011.1:0-37210 GCA_049315825.1 Patescibacteria group bacterium | reverse complement strand
AAACTCCAGAGTGAAACAAAAACCCCTCTACGTGAGAGGGGTTTTTGACAGCTGCAATTATGCACTCATCAAAATCTCCTCTCGAGTTGAGTGGAACATTGAACAAAAACAAGTGCGTGCAGAAAGCTGATTCATGTTTACAAAATAGAGAAGAAAGGATCTTTGTCAAAATTTTTAGTGATGTCCGTGGTTGTCATGTCCATGTCCGTGGTCATCGTGCATATCATCGGGCTCGAATTCCTCCATCCCATGTTCGTCATGACCTCCATGGTGGTCATCGTGACCCCCTCCGTGATCATCATGTCATCCATGACTGTCGTGTCCTGCAGAAGCATTTTTATCTTTGAGAGATTTCAGCCATACAATGAGTGCACTCATGAGTGTTCCGAGCATTTCTGCGAAGAGGAGCTTGTAGAGCATAAACATCACTCCGAAGAGGATGATCGGTTGTAGATGGGATGCAATCCATCCGATGATTTTGGTAGCAAGAAGACTTTGGTAGATGAGTGTCTTTCCGATGAGAGTAAAGCCAGTATCGACCCCAAAAATATACGTTTTCTTGATAAATCCGAGTATCAGCGCAGTGATAAATATGATCAGTCCGATTGATACTCCAAGATGAGCAAGGATTTTCAGCGCGATATGTCTTGGATGTGGAACTTTGATCCCACCAGAAATCGGGGTGAGAATCATGAGTATGAATATCAGATATGCCGACGAGCCGATCAAGAAATTCGAAACTCCAGGACTGAAGAATTTGACCGTATCGACTGTCTGGTACTGACTCGAGAGGAGTACGCTGAGCATCAAGTATATCGCAAGACCCACTATAAGCCCGAAGAATACCTCGTACGTCTTTTGAGCTCACATCACCATGAATGCGATCACAAAAACGAGCCCGCCAGTAAGCAGATAAACATCTATCGGTGTTACCTCGAGAAATGTAGCTGCCTGCAGAACTATTTCGCTCATGGAGTTGCAGCGTTAGCCAGTGCTTCAAACTCGACGAGTTTTCGCTCGATTTCTCCGAGGCCGAGGCGATAGAATTCTGGTTTGGTGATATCAAATCCGTAGCGCGCAAGCAGTTCCTTCGGTCGCACAGAGCCTCCGGCTCGGAGGATATTTTTGTAGTCTTCTACAAAAGCCTTCCCATCTCGACGGTATCGGTCATAGAGTGCAAATACAAGCAGATGTCCGAATGCGTATGCGTAGCAGTAGAATGGCGAGTTGAAAATATGTGGAATCGTCGCCCATCCAATTTCTTCCTCGGCCGGTGTGTCGAAAGTGATCGAGTCTCCTGACATCTTGAGCTGCTCTTCTCGCCAGAGGACGTTGAGGTCGTGGTAGGTGAGTTCCTTGCCACTGTGGATTGTCTCGTGTACTTTGCGCTCAAAAAGCACGTATTGAACCTGTCGGAAGATCGAAGAAAATGCATCGAAGAGTTCTCCCGAGAGGAAATTCGTATATTCTTCCGGAGTGAGGCGCGTGCGGATTTTCTCTGAGAGGAGCATTTCTGAGAAGATCGACGCGGTTTCCGCGAGGCAAAGCCCACTGTTGTACACGCTATCGCGCTGAACCTGGGAGAGGTGACCGTGCGTGGCATGTCCGAGTTCATGAGAAAGAGTCGGTACGTCTGAGAGTTTTCCGGTGTAGTTGAGGAGTACGAGGCTTGGTTCGTCTTTGTTGTAGCTCGCGAATGCTCCACCGCGTTTTCCTTTCTTTGGAAATGCATCAACGCGCCCATTCTCGAACATATCGATCGAGAAGTTGTAGAATTCTTCGTCGAAATCCTTCATGGTATCGAGATGGAGCTTGAGACCATCTTCGAGTGGCATCGGGGTTTCTTCGGTAGAAATCGGGGCCATGGTGTCGTAGTTCATCATGGTCTCGAGGCCGAGGATCTTTTGCTTCGCTTTGATGTAGCGCGCATAGAGTGGATAAGCATTCTCGATCTCTTTCAGCAGAAGATCGACCACTTCATTGTCGAGTTCTTCGGAGAGATTTTGAGGCTCCATAACGGTCGAATATCCACGAAGCGTGATCTTGGTTGACCAGTTTTTTACGATGCTTGTATAGACATTTCCGAGGGTGATTTGTACAGTCTTCGAGAGGTAGACTTTGCGAACGGATTCGAACGCTCGCTTACGAGTTTCTCGGTCTGGAGACTCTCGAAGCATGCGGATCTCTGAGTCGGTGAGGAGTTCGATTTTCCCATCTTTTTCGAACTCGAATTCAAAACTCCCAACGAGTTCGTCATGCAATGAGTTCGCAAGTCCGAGGGGGCGAGATTTGATATTGAGGACGTATTCTTCGCGTTCAGAGAGGATACGTTTGATGGACTCAGCCGTACCAACGATCGAGTTCGCATGAGCTGCAAGAATCGGTTCCTTGCTCCATGCTATAAGTCGGTCATAGCCGATGGATTTCCAGGCCTGTGAGATAAAAAGCAGCTTATTGCCGACTTCGATGAAGAGAGAATTGAGTTCTCATTCTTTCTTGAGAACTTCAGCATTTTGCGTGTCGAGACTGCTGAGGTAGAAAATGTAGTACGATGGCTTGATGAGACGAATGCTAAGTGCTTCGTCTTCATCAAAAAACGCTGCAAGCTGTGAGGCTTCCGTGAATTTGCCAAGGATGGGTTCATACTTCGCTGCGAAGGCTTCAACACTCGGGAGTATATTTGCAATATCAGCTGCGAGCTTTGGGTCGTCAAGTCCGCTGTAATAATATCGAGATAAGTCCCATTCTGTTTTGATCTGTGGAGTCATAGTTTGGCAAGTGATTCAAGAGAAGATTCTACAAGGCTCAGTCAAAAATGCAATCAGACCACAACTAAAAGTCTTGCCCAAAGAAAAACACCTCGTTTGAGGTGTTTAGGACTCTCTACAGTGTAGAACGGCTCAAGGTACATGATTATTGAGTTCGGATGCTGTGCATCTCGGTTTTTCATAGTGACCACATACCTTTACCACAAGTCCGAGTGCTACGGTTGTAGCAATCATTTTAACAACGTCTAGTGCCCCCCATTCTCGATAGCCATTTGCTATAGCAATTTTTTCGGTTGTATGAGGATTGATTCGTGTTGTATCTTGCCTTCCTGTTTTTGTTTTTTGTTGAACACGACTGATAGACTCCTGTGTTCTATTTATAACTTGAGTTGCTGCTATTTTTGGAGTGTTTTCTAAACGAGGATTTGCAAGTCTGGCAAATATTTTCTGCATTTCTACACCAGACTGTCACTGAACTTGTATTCTTTGTGGGGACATAATAAGAAGTGAATAAGCCTTACTCACTCCATCTAATCATAATTATTTTTGCCTGTCAACTCACGTAAGCAACAAGTGATCCTACGGGTGCGTGAAGTTGCAAAATGGGCATTATTCTGTAGAGTTGCCGTATGTCGTTATATTTAGATTATCGTCCGAAAGATTTCGACTCACTTTTGGGTCAAACTTTTGTAAAGGAAGCGCTCTCTAATGCTCTTCGCAACAAGCGTACCGTTGGTGCGTATTTGTTTCATGGTTCGCGAGGAACAGGGAAGACTTCAGTTGCCCGCATCCTTGCGAAGGCCTTTAACTGTCTCGATCTTCGAGAAGATGGGAATCCTTGTGGAAAATGCGAACACTGTCAGGCATTCGATCAGGCACGTATGATCGATATCATAGAGATCGACGCGGCGTCCAATACGGGTGTCGACAATATTCGTGAGATGATCGAAAAAGCTCAGTTCCAGCCAAATTCTGGAGAATTCAAGGTCTACATCATCGACGAGGTGCATATGCTCTCAAAGGGTGCATTTAACGCACTGCTCAAGACGCTCGAAGAGCCACCGGCTCACGTGAAATTCATACTCGCAACGACCGAGATCCACAAGATTCCAGAGACGATCATTTCTCGTACGCAGCGGTATGATTTTAGACGAATTACCGAGGCGGACATCATCTCACGACTTTCATTCATTGCAGAGCAAGAGCGTATTGATGCAGAGTCTGAAGGTCTCAGCCTCATCGCAAAACTTGCCAAGTGAGGGATGCGTGATGCGATCTCACTCTTCGAACAATATGCGATCGGCGGAGTGCTTCGCCGCAAATTCATCGAAGAAAATCTCGCCCTCGTAGGCGAAGGATTTCTCAGTGATTTCCTCGCAGCACTTGCAAACAAGGATTTAGTGAAGATTCTTGAGAAGTTAAACGATCTCAAACACCGCTCGATCGAAGCCCGAAGATTCTTCGATGAGCTTTTGTTCTTCATGCGTGATCGACTCGTCGAATCACTCTCGAGTCCGCAATTTGCTGTTTATGAGCGGATTTTTCGTGCATTCGAAGCAGCATATGGGAAGCTTCGAGACTTTCCTGAGCCATTCTTGCTCTTGGAGATCACGAGCCTGTCACTCGTGAATATCGCATCGGTAACAGCAATGTCCGATGTGCCACTTCGCAATACTGAACGTGTTGAATATAAACCAACACCTACGCCAACTCCAGTACGAACAGCCCCCGCGGTCACTCCAGCTCCTGTTATAAATACAGTCGAAGATGTTCCGGTTCCATCTCTGTCAGTCGCTCCGGCTGTCGAGACGATCGAGGCTGCTCCTATTGCTGAAGGTCCATCATCGGAAATCGATTCAAGCGTATTCAATCTTCTTGAGTTGGTGAACTATGTAAAAGCTCAGCCAGGGAAAGGATTTGTCCTTGCAGCTCTTAAGAATGGAGATTTTTCATTCAATGGCGACGTGCTTACTTTTGGATGTTCGAGTGAATTCGAGCGAAAGAAGCTCGATAATCCTGATATACAAGGATTTATCGGAGATGCTATTTCATCGCTCTTTGGTATTCAGCCAAAGATCGCATTCAGTCTCTCAAAGAAGAAAAAAGTCGCCCTCGAAGCACACGACGCTGCCGATATATTTTAAAATTTTCGTATGCGCATACCTTTCCTCCTCAAACTTATTTTCAACCGATATTTCTTCGAGAAATTCGTGGCAATGGTACTTTTGGGTATTTTACTCTATACGTTTGAGTCATTTTTGTTCATCTTCTTGATAACATTCCTCTTTGCGTATCTTTTCCTAGATCTTGCAAAATGGATCGAGTTGCGCCTCGGGCATCTTATTAAACGAATGAAGGCGAGTCGATTCCGAGTGCTGCTTGTGAAAATCAATAGACTTCCGATTGTGGTGACGATCATTTATATCGGGTTTGTAACCCTGATTGCAACGATCTTCTACAATCTTGTCCCGCATCTTATAGAGGAGACAAAGAGTCTAATCAAAGAAGGACCACAAATGATGGGGCGACTTCAGAGTGCAGCAGACTCTCTTCAGGGCTCAGTGAGTTTTGATCTTGGATTGGATGAAGTGTTCACAAGCGTGGTCAATAAAGCGGCTGTAGAATCTACGCTTACAAATGTATTCGAGAATGTAAAAAATATCGGTATCTTCCTCTTTAAGGTATTGATTGCACTGATCTTGAGTTATGTTTTTATTATCGATCGAGAGCGTATCGAGTGATATTTTGGGCTTATTAAGGCTGGAAATTTTGCTTTCATTTATGATCAGTTCGCAGTCATTGCGGACAAGATTTCTAAGGGTTTTGGACTCATTTTCAAGGCACAGGCGATTATCGCTTTAGTGAATGCGATTCTTACAACGATTGGATTGCTGGCAATTAGCTTCATACATGGAGGAGATTCGTTTCCATTTATTGCAACGCTTGGAATTGTGGTATTCATATTTGGATTTATTCCGGTGCTTGGATTTTTCATATCATCGGTACCTATCTTGATCATAGGATTCAACTACGGCGGGATGAATGTTATTGCTGCTATCATCATCATGATTGCAATCGTACATGCAGTAGAAGCATACTATCTCAATCCAAAAATTGTTTCGAGTTATATGGAGTTCCCGGTGTTTATTACATTCTTGGTACTCTTGCTTTCAGAGCATTTCTTTGGATTTGTCGGACTCCTGGTAGGTGTTCCTATGTTCTATATAGCGGTAGATACGATCAAAGACCTCGATCTATATGTCGATAAGATCAAGAAAATCTCTCATACCATCGATACAGCAAAGACGAGCACCAAAGAAGCGATTCATAAAAATATTCGCCTTTCCCGTTCTGGAAAGCGCGGCGCAGAATAAACTACGGGAATCAAATAATCATCCGATCATGAAACTTCCAACGTATCGAAATTTCTTCATCACGCTTGTACTCTTGTGTCTGCTTAGCTACTTCGTGGCAGCATTCAAGCTGTATTTTTGGACGTTATTTCATGGGGCGGAGGGCTTTGATCTCGAAACGATCTCAGCATTCTTGTCTCTTGGAAGTGCGGTTGGATTTTTCGCGGGCCCGATTTTAGTGGATCGTCTTGGGGTTCGAATTACGACGCTTTTGGCCATCTTCTTGTGTATCGGGGGATTCTTCGGTGGGCTGTTGTTTGGCAATGTACAGTATGCATACTTTGTTGCAGGATCGTGTATCGTTGGTGCGGGTTGAGCGCTGTGGCTCGTAACCAAGAACGTACTTCTTCCTGTTGCAATCTGAGAAACACACCTATCAGATACGGTTATCTCAGGAGTGGCGAATGTAGTGTTTACGATCTTTACGATCGTGGGTACGGTTGCAGGATCTTATTACGCAGAAATGGCAGGGATCAAGTGAGCGAGTGGTCTACTCTATGCAGTCGCGCTTGCGATCCCGTTTGCGATATTTTTCCGTGAGCCAAAACTTGAAAAGATCCACGCAACTGGATATGTCTCATCGGTTGTGAAAATTATTCACGCGTATCTTCCGTATATTCTCTCGATCGCACTTTTGTGGTCAGTAATCACGGCGCTCGCACAGATTTTTGTAGAGGCGGGTGTGAATTATTTTCATGAAACGCATACACGAGCATCTTTGTTGCTCCTCTGGGCAACACTGGGTGGTGTAGTCTGAAATATCCTCTCGATGCAGTGGCAGGAAAATAGATGGAAGATTTACCGTTTCTCACTCGCGGTGTTTGCAATGCTCGTGTTTGCGAGTATTCCACTCATCGAGCTCTTTGCGGCTATGCATTCGATTATTGCCTTCTCGATCTTGGCGGTATGTATCGGGTTCTTCTTCGGAGTAGCGGTGAATCTCGTCGAAGGGTACTATTTCCTCAAACTCGAAACTTCGCCTCTCAAGTCATATGGCGCTGCGGTGTACGGACTTGTTGCGAGCATATCAATCTTCCTCGTCATGCACCTCGTACTCGGTGTGAAATCGTATTCTGAGAGTGCTTCACTGATATTGAGTGGGGGGATCATCCTCGCGCTTCTGATCATAGCGACGAGCAAGGCATTTAGCACAAAAAACACCCAGTAACTGGGTGTTTTTATTTAGAGTAGTTTTCCGAGTTCTGCTACACTCGAAACGGGTACGAGTTTGATCCCATCTTTTTTCTTGATCTTGGAGCTTGCTGGGTAGTAGATTTCTTGGAAGCCAAGTTTGATCGCTTCGTCGATGCGTTTTTCGAGAGAATAGATGTGCTTTACGAGTCCAGTGAGTGAGATCTCTCCGAGAAAGAGACGATTGCCGAGGGGGAGGTTTTTCTTGCTGGAGATCACGGCCGCTGCGAGTGCGAGGTCGATCCCGGGTTCTGCAACGGTGAGACCGCGTCCGATGTTAGCGTACACGTCGTAGCTCTCAAGTTTGAGATCGGTGTATTTAGAGAGGACTGCGAGTAGAAGATCGATCTTACCCTGTGGGATACCACGAGCTGAACGCTTTGGATAGCCGAACTTTGTGTAGGTCGTGAGTGCTTCGATCTCGATGACGAGTGGGCGAGTACCTTCGATGGTCATGCCGACCGCTGAGCCGATGAGCTTTGATCGCTCAGCATCGATGAACTCGAGTCCGGGGTTTTCGATATCCGTGAGTCCTGATTCTCCCATGCGGAAGAGTCCGATCTCATCGGTTGGGCCGAAACGGTTTTTGAGGGCGCGCAAGATGCGATAATTCTCGTAGCGTGATCCCTCAAGGAAGAGAACAGTATCTACGAGGTGCTCGAGGGTCTTTGGTCCAGAGATCGAGCCGTCCTTAGTAACATGTCCGATGACGATGATCGCTTTCTGAGTACGCTTCGCGAGCTGCATGAGTGCTTCGGCCATTGATCGGATGAGGCTCACTGTCCCCGAATTCGAATCAATCGAGATCGACTGAAATACTGAGATCGAGTCGAGGATGACGAGTCCACTTTTGTCCGATTCGATCGTCTCGATGATGTGCTCGAATATGGACTCGGAGAGGAGATTGATATCAGGATTTTTGATGCCGAGTCGCTTCGCACGCCCTGCGATCTGACCAACGTTTTCCTCGGCACTAATATAGAGGCTGGTATTACTATCATGTGCATGCCAGTCAGCGATCTGGAGTGCGAGTGTGGACTTTCCGATACCAGGTTCTCCAGAGAGGAGTATGAAAGACCCAGGAACGAGTCCGCCACCAAGAACATTACTGAGCTCTCGTGATGAGAGTGTTGTGCGCGCGGTTGCCTCATCGGAAGTTGTCATAAGACCGACCGGGGTTTTGACAGTCCCGGATTCTTTGAGTTTTCAGGGGCGCTTTGCTGATTCGGCGCGCTCTTCGAAGGTATTCCAGCTCTCGCAGTTTGGACATTTCCCAGACCATTTTGGCTGAGAGTGGTTGCAGTTTGTACAGATGAACATGGCCCACATGTTAGTGAAATGCATCCGAAAGAGAAGGAAGAAATCATGAAAAATATGAAAAAGTTGAGATTTATTCTATACTGCGGACAAATCGTTTGTTTCTACTTATGTCGATCGAAAATCTCCCTGGTGCACAAGATGCTGAAAAACTCCGAAAAACCGAAGCCGAACAAAAGGCTGAAATAGCAAAATCACTCGAATTCACGAAAGATAAAGAAGTGCTCTTTGCAAAGATTGACCAGCAAAAGCAGTTGAGTTTCCTTAAATCACTCGTTGAGCGAGGACTTATCGGAGTAGGAACTGCAGAGCTCATGCTTTCTGGGCAGGAAATTGTAGGTACTGAAGTAGAGGAGATATTCGATAAGATTGATGAGATTGAACAGGTGCATAATGTTGACCACATTCTTCCTGTGCATCTCCGGCTCACAAAGGATGAATATCTTACTGCTATTGCTGATCCAACAGCCCGTGCGAATGCACTTCAAAAGCTCGATCAGGCACTCACACATTTGTTTGAGTTGACCAATGCACATGCGCATTCTCCGCTGGATTTTTTCTACTCGTTTTTCACAATGTTGAATAAGAATCTCGTAGTAGTGCAAGAGAATACGATAGATATGAAAAGAAGTTTGAGTAAATAGTTATAGATAGAGAGATATGGTGTATTTTATCGCGCTTATTCAGTCGCTTTTTACCGCTATTGGCTGAGTGGTTTCACAAAAGGTTCTCCTCAGGCGAACGATGGGGAATAATTGGCAAACGATTCTTGCAAGAGCAACCCATCTGGTATTACTGGGTGGATTGCTTGCATTTTGAGTGTTTAAGATGGAATTTGCCCCGATTGAGGCAGATCCTTGGTACTACGCTGGAATGTATGTGCTCTGACTTGGTCTCATCTATGTAACTTATCCACTGAGGCGTACCGCATGTCTCAATGAGAAACTTTCAAGGCTTCAGCCATTTTCTCTGATGCGACAAGTATTTTCTGTGTTGTGTGCAATCGTGCTTTTGAATGAGCAAATCTCTGCAATCTCACTTGTACTCACATTTGTTGCAGTCGGTATTTTGATCGTATCAAATATTGAGAACGGTAAAATCGTCGTCAATCGATATTCTGGTATGATCCTCCTTGCTTCGTTTATTCAGGCGATCGGGACGATTATCATAGTGAAAATGACACTCCATCTTGGGGCAATGGGGTACTATGTATATGAGTCAATTGGTATGCTCGTAATTGCTTTTATGCTCGTGCTTGTGCAAAAAGAATTCAAAGAAATACACACGCTTACTCGATCGTATTTTCAGCTTCAAGTGATCGCGAGCGTAGTTGCGTTTATCTCAATCGTGACCGCGCTTTCTCTGTACGGAAAACTTGGTGTGGCGATCTCATCACTCTTTAGTCTCCTATACCTCGTATTTGCACTCGTGCTCTGAGTGATATTTTTAGCAGATATACCAACCAAGAAGACTGTTATTTCAACAACATTGATCGCTTTTTGTATCGCTGGCGGTGTAATATTTCGTCACGTAAGTTAGCTGCATGAACATAAAACGAGTCCGCAAGCTGCATGATGCACCTGAGTGATCAGGACCGATTGTGTATTGGATGGATCGCGAACAGCGAATATATGACAACTGGGCGCTGTATTTTGCAGTACAACTCGCCAAACAGCGTGGTCAGGAACTGCATATCGTCTATAACCTCGATCCCAATTTCCTCTGAGGAACACTCAGGCAGCTCGATTTCAAATGCAAGAGCCTCGCGGAAGTTGAGTCGCAGGCGCTCGCACTCGGGATACATTTCCACATCGTTACAGGATCGGAGACAGAGAAAGATATCGTCGCATTTGTTCAAGAACATAGCGCTGGAGTCTTGGTGACGGATTTTTCACCACTCAAGATCCAGCGTCGCTGGAAGGAATACGTCGCCGCGAATATCAGTGTTCCATTGCTCGAAGTTGATGCGCATAATATCGTGCCCGCGTGGATTATTTCTCAGAAGATCGAATTCCAAGCAGCTACGATCCGTCCGAAGATTCATCGTGCACTTGAGGAATTCTTGGACGAACTTCCGGCCCATGAATCATATCGTCTAGGCGATCCGATAACAGGGCAGGGGATAGACTTCGCGGATATCCTTGCACATGCGCAGACTGACAGAACGGTCTCACCCGCAAACTGGATCACTCCAGGTCCAACAGCAGCGGATGTGATGCTTCGAGATTTTATCCTGGATGGACTTACGAAATACGACACGCTTCGCAATGATCCCAACGCAGATGCACAGTCGGGTCTCTCGCCGTATCTCCACTATGGGAATATCAGTGCCCAACGGATCGCGCTCGAGGTACAGCGATCCGAGGCCTCACAAGCAGCGAAGGATGTATTTCTCGAAGAGCTCATCGTGCGACGTGAAGTAGCGGAGAATTATTGTCTGTATTGTCCCGACTATGATTGATTTGCTGGTGCGTGGAAATGGGCACAGGAGTCACTGCTTGAGCATTGGGGCGATCCAAGAGAATATATATATAATCTTGAGCAGTTCGATCAAGCGCGTACACATGACACCCTCTGGAACGCTGCACAAAATGAACTGCTTCGTACCGGAAAAATTCACGGTTATATGCGTATGTACTGGGCCAAGAAAATCCTCGAATGGTCCAAAGATCCAGAAGAGGCTATACGGATCGCCATCACACTCAACGATCGCTACGAACTCGATGGGCGTGACCCCAATGGTTACACTGGGATCATGTGGTCGATCTGTGGCATCCATGATCGCCCTTGGTTCGATCGTCCGATCTTCGGGAAAATCCGCTATATGAACCGAAACGGCTGCGAGAAAAAATTCGACGTCGATGCATATATTGCGAAGTGGAATTAAGTACATTCTTGATCCAAGTCCGAAGAGCGTAAAAACTCCTCGGACTTCTTTTTGACTCGCCAAAACTTCTCCCTATAATCTGCCCCGAGCGTTGACAAACGCATAGCTTTTAATGTGTCTGTACATGAAGAAATTCATCCAGGAATCACTCCAGGAATTCGACCACGTTGTGTGGCCAACTCAAGCTGAAACCCGAAAATACTTCACGATTGTAGTCTCGATGATCGCAATATGTGCGCTTGTACTTTTCGTTTTTGGTTCAGCGGTAACGAACGCGCTTTTTGCGGTTCGCGGTATTGTAACTCCGGCTCGACCATATGTTGCTCCTACACAGACGACAGATGCAAAGACGGCTGATATCCTCAAGCGTCTTAAGACAGCCACAGGTGCTACAGCAACTGGTACGACTGCTTCAACAGGTGCAACAACTACCACTGGTTCAGTAAACTCTAACAAATAGTTCATGTTCGATTGTCTCAATAACGAAGGAGGTGAGTGGTACGTTATCCGTGTAATTTCAGGTACGGAAGAAAATGTACGCTCGTCTCTCATGCAGCGACGCGAAGCCTTCGGTCTTGAGCGTTTCATCCTCGACGTATTCGTTCCAACTCACGATACTGTTGCAGTACGCGCAGGTGGTAAGAAGGTTGTAAAGAAGAAAAACATCTTCCCAGGATATATCCTCGTAAAAATGGTGGTTACCAACGAAAGCTGGTACATAGTTCGAAATACTCCAAACGTTACCGGTTTCCTCGGTGCAGGTACTGTACCAGTTCCAGTAAAGGGCGAAGAGCTTGAAAAGCTCAAGGGTGTTCTCTCCGACAAGACTGAAAAATACACAACGAGTCTTCGTATCGGAGATGAAGTTACTATCCTCTCTGCTCCATTTGAAGGAAGTGATGGATTTATCATCGAAATCAACGAAGCAAAGGGTGTACTCAAGGTAAACGTAAACCTTCTCGGACGCGATACTCCAGTGGAGATCGAGTTCGGAAATGTTCGACCTAAGAAATAATCTTTTCTCATGAGGGCGATAGTTGCCATTCTCTTGGTTCTCGTACTCGCTGTATTTGCAAATATTGGCTTTGCGATATTTTCACCTGCGTATCGAGCTCAGATCAGATCTATTACAGGTAACACCTCTACGCGGCTCGAACAAACGTCCGGAGTGCCAACTGTTACACCACCAAGTGAGGTTCAAAAACTCTCCGAATCCATCGAAAAGATGGCGATCGGACTCGATGCACTTGCACTCACTGGAAGCACACAAGCAGTGACCAAGGTGAATACAGGCTCAGTAGCTCCTGTTGCACCGGTTACGCCACCGCCTCCAGAAAAGAAAGAATATCCCATCTCAGCACTCATGCTCACGCGTTTGATGCCTGATATTTTCCCAAAGAAGACTGAGAACAAAGGAATATTCGACATCCATATCTTCTCATCGCTCGACTATACGACCTATATCGATGAGAAGGCAAAGGTAAAAATCTATGTCTTTGCAGAGCCTTACAGTGTAATGCTCTCTAATCTCAAGTTGGTCTCTGGGGTATACGCCATCAATGAATCGGACACATTCTTCGATGCGACATTCTACCTCAATGCAACCAACAAGAAAGATACTATGATTCGATTTGTTACTTCACTCGAAGGACGGGCAATCGGTCTAGAAATCCCGAAATCCCTCTACCCAAAGATCAAAAAGCTCCTCACTAAAAAATAATCATTTTCCCATGGCTAAGAAAACTCTCCTCACGAGCGAAGGTCTCGCTGAAATCCAGGAAGAACTCCGAAATCTCAAAGAAACAAAGCGTGTTGAAGTCGCAGAAAAGCTCAAAGAAGCGATCTCTTTCGGTGACCTTTCAGAAAACTCAGAATACGAAGATGCTCGTAACGAACAGGCTCACATCGAACTTCGAATCATCGAACTCGAAGAAATCCTTAAGAACTACGAACTTATCGACGACAAGAAGTCTGCTCGAAAGTCATCTGGTGTGGTTATCGGAAACACTGCAACGATCAAGGATGCTGAAGGTGAAGTTTTCACATACAAGATCGTAGGTCCTACAGAAGCCGACATCTTCGAAGGGAAGATCAGCAATGAATCTCCAATCGGAAGTGCACTCATCGGTAAGGAAGTGGGTGACAAGGTTCACGGAAAGTCTGGAGCTGGGACATTCGAATTTGAAATCATTGACGTAAAATAATATGTCTGCATTTTTCACAGATCACCTGTTCTTCATCCCGGTTCTTTCTTGGGTATTTGCAGTGATTACAAAGGGGATTTACCTCGCGTATATCAAGAAATTCTCTCTCAAGAATTCCTTCGGTTCTGGTGGAATGCCATCTGTGCACTCTGCGCTCGTTACCTCGCTCACAACGGCGATTGGTATCAAGTACACAGTGTTCAATGATCTCTTTCTTGTGTGTCTTGTTTTCTCAACGATCATCATCTACGATGCGATCAATGTACGATTCGAGGCGGGTCTTCATGCGAAGGCGCTCAACGACATCACCGGGAAAGAAATGCCATTTAATGAGTCTATTGGTCATCTTCCGCAGGAAGCTTTTGTGGGAAGTTGTATCGGTATTATTACCGCTATTCTCTTTCTTGGATTCTAGTCCAACGAAAATAAGTAGCTTTCTTATCTAAAGTTTTTGGTGTAAGGTGTAGTTGTCTACACCTTACTTTGCTTCTTACTTTCCCTGAGTTTTATGCATAAAGGACGTGTGCACATGGTGATTGGAAAGAATAATTCATTTAATTTTATTTTTGAATTTCATGGCACGCATTCCGGAACATGCAGAAAATGCCTTCCGATGAAGAAGGTTTGAGGTATGGACATGGGAACAAGAAATGTTTGATGGAAGAAAGGAGATATTTGAGGCGGTTGCCCGTAAGCATGGAGCAAAAGTCATTGCAGTAACTAAAACCTGAAATATTCTCATAAATCAAGAAGAGCAACCAGGAGGACCCGTATTTCTAGCCCTCCCTGGTTGACTCGTGGAATCAGATGAACAATCCCGTTCAGCAGCGCGACGGGAATTGCTTGAAGAAACTGGGTATGATGCGGAATTTTTTGATTTACTTGTATCGCATCGGGTGGTTTCCATTGATTCTTATATGCATTTTTGGATTGCACGAAATCTGTACAAGGTTTCTGAACCAATGCTTGATTCTGGAGGAGAAAGAATCACGACGTTTGAAGTAAGTTGGGATGAATTTTGTGAACTTTTGTTTTCTGGTAAACTAAAACAAATCGAACTCGAGTACATGTTTCTTAAACATTATCGTCTCGACCCAACCCTCGCAGTACTTAAAAAACAAATTCTTGGATAATATGTTCTCAATTCATGATGAAAATCGCGTAAAGGAGCTCCTTGTCGCTAACGGTCATAAGGCATTTCGCTATACCCAAATCGAGAATGCAATTTATAAGAACTTTATAACAGATTTCGAGCAAATAGAAACTCTTCCAAAAGAGATTCGAACACTTCTGGCACAAAATTGTTATTTCATGTCACTTCGTGTGCACTCGGAGGTAACTTCCGATGATGGACAGACGACGAAATTCCTCTTCAAGACGCACGATGATAAGATGATCGAAGCAGTTCTCATGCGTCATCTCTCAGGCCGAAATACGCTCTGTGTGAGCTCGCAGGCAGGTTGTCCGATGGCGTGTTCTTTCTGTGCAACCGGGAAACTCGGTCTCATCCGCAATCTTGATTTCACTGAAATCGTAGAACAAGCAGTCCATGCATCGCACCTGCTCAATGCTGATGGAAAGAAGCTCCGAAACATCGTATACATGGGAATGGGTGAACCTCTTCTCAACTACGAGAACCTCAAGAAATCTATCCAGATTTTGTGTGCTCAAAAGAAGATCGACATCTCCAACCGACGAGTTACCGTTTCGACGTGTGGTATTGTTCCCGGGATTGATCGCTTCGGTGATGATTTCCCACAGACTTCACTCGCGATCTCATTGCATGCTCCAAACGACGCTGCACGATCTCGCATCATGCCAGTGGATCACACGTATCCGATCGACAAGCTCATGGAGAGTCTTGATCGCTATGTTGCTAAGACAAACAAGCGAATTTTCTACGAGTACATCATGATCAGTGGTGTTACTGATCGTGTAGAGTATGCTCGTGAACTTGCTGATCTTCTCAAGGGGCGACTTGCACATGTGAATTTCATCCCGTACAATCCTGGAGAGGGGATTATGGGAACTGGGATGCTTCCAACTTCGAAGCTTCTCATCCAGAAATTCCAGCGCGAACTCGAAAAAGCAGGAATTCCTTCGACCATCCGTCATACCATGGGCGATGATATCGATGCAGCCTGTGGGCAGCTTGCGCTCAAGGAAAACGGCGAATCTCTCGCTACTGAAAAAGGAAAGAGTATCTCAAAAGAGATCTAATTCCTTGTGATTTTGTAAATCCAAAATCAGACAATCAAAACTCTCTACCGCTCTAGAATTCTAGGGTGTTTCTTCGCATATTTTTATGAAAAAGTCGTCTATTTTCGCGCTCGTTCGCGACATGCTTTTGGAGTATAAGCCACTCGCAAAGCATCTTTTCTGGATTGTTCCAGTCTCTGTACTGCTCGTGGCAGTACAGGTTTCTGAACCATATATCTATAAACTCATCATCGATGAACTCGGGGCTCCCACTTTCGTGCCCAATCAAGCAAGTTCACTCATAGTACTCATTGTTTTCTGGGGCTGATTTGTATTTGCTTCGATTGCATTCGGGTTTGTGCTTGATTACTACTTTCATCGACTTATAGAATCGCATTGGGCGGTGGTGATTTGACGGGGTCTTCGAGCATTTCTTATGCGACCGTATATCTACCACATCTCAACCAATAACGCTGAAAAAATCAAAATTTTCAACCGTGGAGTGTATTCTGTCTACGATGCAACCAATGAAGTGATTCTCAATATGCTCAAGAATTTCCTCTTGTGTATTGGGTTTATTGTACTGTGTTTTACTACAAGTCCTGTTGTCACAATCACGCTCTTGATAGTTATCCCAATTGTATTTATTTTACCGATTGTTCTTGGGACAAAGGCTCATGTAGCTCAAAAAAGCGCAAGTGATAAATGGGATCAAGTCTACGCAAGGGCGGGAGACAGCATGCTCAATGTGCTCGTCGTAAAGCTCTTTACCCGTATCGGGTTTGATGTGAGTGAACTAGAGTCTCGCGTCCGAACTGCTGCTCTCGCACAGCGAAAAGTAAGTGTCTATTGGGCATTCTTGGAGGCAGGCGGACAAGCGATTCATCTGCTCATCTCACTTGCAGTTATGCTTGCTTCTCTCTATTTCTATTCTCGTGGGATCATCGGACTCGGAGATATCGTTCTCTTTGTTGCGGTTTCTGGGAAACTCACGGGTCCATTTCTCCAGCTCGAAGCCAGCTACCGTAACCTTGTTCGATTTGCCGCTGACTATGCAAAATACCGCGAAGTTCTTGATGCTCCGTCTGAAACAGATGATGGAACGAAAGAATTCCATGGTATTCAAAAGGAACTGACTTTTGAAAATGCCTCTTTCGTCTATCCAAACACAGAGCGCAAAGTGCTTTCAGATGTAAATCTCGCGTTTGTACGTGGCACGAAAACTGCGCTTGTTGGTCATACAGGATCAGGAAAATCCACGCTCGCAAGTCTGCTTTCTAGATTCTACGACCCGATTTCTGGTTCGATCCGAGCGGATGGAGTGGATCTTCGAGAATTCTCGCTCGAGTCATTTCGAGGAAAAATCGCGGCGGTATTCCAGGACACTACGCTCTTCAATGACACCCTTGTAAATAATCTTGGCTATGTCCGCGAGGGCATAACTCTCGACCAAATCAAGCAAGCCTGTGCAGACGCAAATGTCCTCGAATTCATCGAATCTCTCCCAGAAGGATTCGAAACGATGGTCGGTGAACGTGGACTCAAGCTCTCTGGAGGCGAGAAGCAGCGCATCGCGATTGCTCGTGCGATCCTCGCAAATCCTGAGATCCTTATCCTCGACGAGGCAACTTCCGCCCTCGACTCCAAGACAGAGAAACTCGTCTCGGATGCTCTCGAGAAACTCATGGCTGGTCGTACTTCGATCATCATCGCACACCGACTCTCAACGATCCAACATGCCGACAAGATTTATCTCCTTGAACAGTGAGAAGTCATCGGAAGCGGAAGTCATATGGAACTGTACGATTCTTCTTCGGTCTACAAAGAAATGGTGGATTATCAGAAGCACGGATTTATTGAATAAACCAAGTCTTTGCTTGGTTTATTTTTTCTCAAAACCCCGCTTGAAAACGGGGGATATTTCCCTATCATGAAACCCATGAACGACCCACTCGTACGCTACATCCACGAAATCGAAAATCTCAAATCCTCTGGAGCGTATCCAGAAGCAAAGAAACTCGTTGATACACTTCTGGTTCAATATACTGACGACTATCGTTTGTATGAGGAACTTGCAGATATTTATCTGTATCAAGGTGACTTAGTTTCTGCAGAATCTTCTATGAAGATTGCCCAAGATCTCAATACAAACTCTGCTACAGGGATGTATCTCATGGGATATATCGCTGTTTCTCGTGGTGAATTCAAAAAGGGGATTGACCTTCTGAGTCAGGCCAATGAGAATTTCCCAAATAATCCTGAGATCCTTCGTAATCTCGGATGGGCTTTCACGGTTACTGGAAAGGGTGATAAAGGGATTTTCCTTCTCAAGCGTGCCCTCAATCTCGCTCCAGATGATGTTCTCATTATGGAAGATCTCGGCGTAGCTCTTCTCTCTGATGGGACAGAGCTCTCTGAAGCAGAAGATCTTCTTCGTCGAGCTGGGAAGGAGCACCGCATCCCAGAAATCCGAGCCCTTATGCGTATCTAATTTATGGGATTTAGCATTCGTACACTTTCCGAATACGATCGTTTTTTCGTAGTTGATATTGGATCTTCACGTGTGAAGGTTCTTTTATGTGAACTGGAGAATGGTGAGCTTAAGATCATCGGTAAAGCATCTACTCGTCAGAGTAAAAAATACACAATCAACGGTGAGATCGCTGATCTTCGAGGTGTTTCTGAGTCGGTTCGCAAGACAGTACTTAAACTCTCCCAGTCTCATGAAGGGGTAGTTGAAGATGTGATCTTCTCGATCCAGTCAGGTTCGATGATCACGGATACGCTCTCGATGAACTATGTTCGTGAGAATCCGAACTCTCCACTCAATATGGAGGAAATTGACCGCATGATCGGGAAAATCGAAAGCAAATCTCTCGATCGTGCTAAACCTCGCATCCTCGCTCGAGTACTCGAATCCGAAGGGCAAATGAAGCTCGTAACTACCGCACTTACTTCGATCGTAATTGATGGGAAAAAAGTGAGCAATCCGATCGGATTTAGTGGAACCAACGTGAGTCTCACGGTCTGCAATGTATTTCTTCCTGTGAGTACATTTCTCCTCTACTCAAGCATCGTTCGAGATCTCGACAAGAAGCTCATCTCCTTCGTACCAACTGCGATAGCGCTTCCAAAGGCTCAGGAAGCTTCGCTCGAACTCTTTGATCCGAACTGTTTTATAGACATTGGAGCATCGCATACGACGGTGGTTCTTGAGAATTATTCAGAAATCCTTGGTTCGGTCGTTATTCCGTTTGGGGCTTCGATGCTCGAGTCAATCTTTGCTCGTAAACATTCCACCCTCTCTCATCTCGAGGTTGAAAATCGCCTCGTCGCAGAAGATCCAGATGATCGCGAGGTGCGCGCGGCGCAGGATGAATTTTTGGATATCTTAGTGGATGGAGTAACGGTGGCACTTCGAGATATTGCGCCTGACTTCCTCGTGAGAAATATTTATTTCTCGGGAGCGATGAGTACGAAATATTTCATCGATCTTTTTGTTGGTGCATTTAAGTCCAAACTTCCACACATGAATGTGCGGGGGCTTCCGCTTATCCCAGAGGACGAAGATCTTGCGCCAGAATATGCTGTTGCTTATGCACTCACCAAAACCGCCGAAGAGCTCGTGCGTCAAAAGCACGATCCCATCGCCCGTATCCTCCGATATGTAATCTACCGATATGAATAGAGATGCTCGACTCGTTATCAATGAAAGACTCGATCTTGCTGAAATCATGGCTATGATTTCGGGTGTTTCAGAGTCTATTGTGACACTTGAGCTGGTTGGGAAAACTGCGTTGCATCAGTACTTTGTGCTCAAATTCCTGCTTTCGAAATTTCCAACGAAGAAGTTTCAGATCATCTCAACAGACAAGGATCTCAGACGCATTGGAGAAGGGCTGGGGATTCGTTTTTTCTCGAAAAGTGACAATATCGAATTCGAAGAATCCTATTCTAAAGAACATATTCTTCGTCATAATTTCACATTTTTCGAGTATTTCCTCTATGAAGTTCGAAAGGTGCTTTTCCGCATGGCATACATGTTCGAAAAGCGTCGCTCGCGACATCATACATTCAAGAATTCTTCTTTCTTGGCAGATTCCAATGTTTTCCTTCTGTTTGTAGGATTGGTGCTTTCAATCTCGCTTTTGGTGTTCATTTTTTACTTTGCAGTCTCGAAGACGTACGTATCGATCTCGCCAGACTTCGTGGTAAAAACGGTGTCACAGAATCTTATCTTCCAGGAAAGCGACTATCAGTCAGTGCTTGATACCCGTTCCATCATCCCAGTCCGCAAGGCGGAACATACTGCAAATATTGAGTACGCGTTCAATGTTTCTACGTTTGATCTCAAGAGTGTTCGTGCTGCAAAGGGAGCAATCGAGATATTCAACGAGCTTCCAAACGAGCAAATATTCCGACCAAATACGCGTTTTGTTACACAGGATGGTCTTGTGTTCCGTTCGACGGAATGGATCAAAATCCCTCCTATTAAAACTGAGTCGGGTTCTGTAGTGATCGGTCGTACTGAGTCAGTTTTGACAGCGGATGGCTATGATGCGAAGGGTGAACTCATCGGAGTGCGTGGAAATATCCCAGAAGGCACACTCCTCGATATGCCGGGTCTTAAGTTCAATCGTGACAAGATATATGCGAAGTCACTTAAGCCATTCTTTGGCGGTCAGAATCCTACAGTGCATGTTCTCACTGATGAAGAACTTACAAAGTTCAAGTCTATCCTCGCTGATAAGCTTCGATCCGCTGCACTCGATGGACTCAAAGAAGACATTGCCAAATCCAATGCAGATACTGGCAAGAACTATGATATTCTCGATATCCCAGAAAATATCTCCTATTCTGAACCACAAATTGAAGTACTGGGTGGTGCGAAGGTAGGTGATAAGATCACTGACGTTACACTCAAGGGTACACTTAAAGTATCTACGTATACATTTGATCGAGCAGCTGCACTTGCGATATTGCGCAATCTTATGAACGAGAAACTCCTCTATGGCACTGAAAAGCTCCATGAGATTCTCAGTAATTCTCTCAAGATCACCAATATTATCAGCCGTACTCAAACTCCACAGTTTATCCTGAAGGGAACGACGGATCTCTCGGCAACGATTTCGTATAATTTCGAAGATTCGAGCAATAATCTCACCAAGAAACTCAAGAATCTCATTGCAGGTCTTTCGACGGAAGCTGCAACTTCTATCCTCCTCAACGATAATAATATCGCGAAGGTAAAGATTCGTCTTTCTCCATTCTGGCTTACACACGTTTCATCGAGTCCAGACAATATTGATTTCATTATTGAGAAATAATGTATTTTCTCGCATTTGAAACTTCGTGTGATGATACTTCGGTAGCCTTGTTTAACGGTCCGAAGCTTATTACGATGAGTACAAAGTGACAACTCAAAGAACATAACGAAACACAGTGAGTTGTCCCTGAAGTTGCTGCGCGACTCCATGCAAATGCAATCTTTGAGGTACTCAACGAAGTGCTCACAAATGGAAATATCACCCTTCAGGATATTGATTTTATAGCATGCACTCGACAGCCAGGACTGCTTCCGTCGCTTCTGGTTGGTCGAACGGTGGCAAAGACGCTTGCGCACACACTCGGGAAGGAAGTGCTTTGGATCGACCATATTGAGTCGCATATTTTTGCTAACCTCATCGAACGATCGGTCGATGATTTACGATTCCCGATCGTATGTCTGACAGTGTCCGGTGGACACAATGAACTCTATCTTTGGAAGAGTTTATTTGAATTAGAGCTCTTGGGTCAGACTCGTGACGATGCTGCGGGTGAGGCCTTTGATAAAGTATCAAAGGCTATGGGGCATGGTTTCCCGGGTGGGCCTGCGATCGCGAAACTTGCCTCTGAGTGGACGGGTGAATATCGTGCGCTTTTCCCAGTGTCGTTGCTTGAGGAAGACAGTTTAGATTTCTCTTTTTCTGGTCTCAAAAGTTCGGTAAAGCGTGAAATTGATCGTCGGGCAGTCGATGGGAAATTAAGCCAAGATGATGAAAGAGAAATTGCCTTTGAATTCGAGCAGGCGGTTGTTCGGATACTGACGACTAAGCTCTTTCGTGCAGCACACAGTCATCAGGTCTCTACAGTCCTTCTCGCCGGTTGAGTGAGTGCAAATGATCTTCTAAGAGTACATATCTCAGATGAAGCACAACAAAACAATATGCAGTTCTATTCTCCAGTAAGCAAGCTCTATAGCATGGACAATGCTGCAATGGTCGGGATGCGGGCGTACTACGAGTGGATGAGGAATCATGCAAAATCAGCCTAGGCTGATTTTTTGTTGCGATCAAAAACTTGGTATGTTTTAAAACTGACATAAGGAAAACAGGCTTAGTTCGAGAGATTGCGTTTGAAATCCTTAAAAAACCATATAATCTACCACGTATTTCTAATTTTAACCTATGGAAATGAAAAACACCCAAGAAGGAATGAATTGCAGCAAGAATTGTGGCACAGGAAAGCCTTCAGCTATCCTCAGCGTCATTCTTGCAATCAATCTCATTGCAACGGCTACTCTTGCATTCGGTTTTTACGATTACAAGACAAACGGTATCAAGAATTCTCAAAATGAACTCGTAGCTGCGATCGAGAAGATGGAAGCTGACCACGCAGGTGGAAAGGAAATGTATGATCTCGTTACTCAGTATCAGACGCTTTCAGCTGCACAGCAGAAGTCTCAGATTAAGGCAGCGATTGCAAAAATGGGTGGTACAGTAAGTGCGGGGGGTGAAACTGAAACTCCAACTCCAGCAGCTTCAACAACACTCTCTGCTGATGACTACGCAGCAGTGATGAAGGATGCATATGTAGAAGGGAAGAAGGATGCGAAGATTACTCTCGTTGAATACTCTGACCTTGAGTGTCCATACTGTATTATTCAGTTCAAGAACAAGACAATCTCAAAGCTCCAGGAAAAATACGGTGATAAGATCAATGTAATCTACAAGCCACTCAATCTTGCGCGACATCCAGGTGCAGATCAGAAGGGTATGGCATCTATCTGTGTTGCACAGATCGGTGGAGCTGAAAAGTACGAGAAGTTCTACAAGGCGATCCTCGATCGTTCAAATGAGCGTGGACCTGTATTCCCACTCGACAACATCAAGGCACTTGCTAAGGAAGTTGGTGTAGACGCGACAAAGTTTGCAGCATGTTACGATGGAAAGAAGACCGAATCTATCTATCAGGCATACACTGCCGAAGCTATGAAGCACGGAGTTGATGGAACTCCTACAACTATGATCCTCAACAATGAGACAAAGAAATTTGAACTCATGAAGGGGGCAGCAGATGTAAGTTCATTCTATCCACTCGTTGACGGTCTTCTCAAGTAATTGAACAAGATAAAAACAAAAGAGCCTTATGTGAGGCTCTTTTGTTTTTATTGAAATGATGCACAGTCGGTTCAATAGTTTCTTTTGGCACAGATTTATACGGACTTATCCTCGGTGCGGTGATGTTGTTGAATTTAAGAAAGTAATTGATCGACCGATGAAATAATAAAATTCCCTCCAAGCTCGTAAGAGGAAAGGAGGGGGTTTTATTATGATTTCTTCCCAATACAGAGGAAATATTCTTCGAAGCTTCGATCACGACAGGCTTGAGGCTTGACGC
This sequence comes from Patescibacteria group bacterium, assembly GCA_049315825.1. Lineage (GTDB taxonomy): Bacteria > Patescibacteriota > Gracilibacteria > BD1-5 > UBA2023 > JBMOJK01. Next base: position 13,572 of record JBMOJK010000011.1, on the reverse strand, counting down.
GCTTGAGGCCACTATAGCGCTGCATAATCGGAGTGATGAGCTCCTGAATATCTTCACCGACAAATACCTTGAGCAGGAGATTCCCTCCTGGTTTGAGCCAGTCGTGGGCAAATTCGAGGATAGCGATATTGAGCTCGATGGAGCGATACTGATCTACTCCGGTAAGTCCTGTAGTATTTGGTGCGATGTCTGATGTGACAACATCGAATTGTTGAATGCCGATTTTCTCACAGAACTGTTCGATCTTCGGTTTGTCGAAAATATCGCCTTGAAGTACACGGATATTTTGCTGACCAAATGGCTTAATCTGTTGAAGGTCTACGCCTGCAACAATGCCTTCTGGGCCTATGATCTTGGAAATAACCTGAAGGAAACTTCCAGGCGCAGAAGCAACGTCGAGGACTTTCATCCCTGGCTCGAGAATCTTAAAACGATCCTGCACTTCTATGAGCTTAAATGCACTACGGGCGCGGTATCCGAGCTTCTTTGCTTCGAAGAACCACTTGTCTTGGACAACATACTGCCCTGTACCTTTTTTCTTTTTCGTTGACACGTATCGGAGATTAGTTACTATACCCTGTCTTTCCCTTACTGTAGCGCAAAGCTATGAAACATCAAGCTGTCCTCGATCAAATCTCTCAACTCTGGCAAGAAAGCGAGACGATTTTGCTTACCTGAGCCTCCAATCTCGACTGAGATGCGCTCGGTTGTTTGTTGGCACTCTATGATTTTGGAGTGACTCAAGGCAAGAAAATGATCATCGCAAACGAAAAGCCACTCTCGTGCCTCTATGACTTTCTCGGCGTGGCTGACCGTATTTATACGAAGCTTCCGGATGTTAAGTATGACCTTATTGTAATTTGTGATACTGGTTCGTTCAATATGCTCGGGGCAATATATACCGACAATAGAGCGATATTTGATGCAACCAAGAAGATCAATATTGATCATCATTCATCGTGTTATGGTGATGTGTGTTGGTCAACGTGCAGCTATGAACATACATCTGCAACAATGATGGTATCATGTTTTATCGAATACATCGCAGGCATCGAGGCGATCACAAAAGATATGGCGACGTATCTTTTGCTCGGAGTGTACTACGATACGGAATGCTTCCGTAACACCAATACCACTCCGCATGGTCTGCAATTTTCTGCCCGCATGCTCGAGCTCGGTGCGGAACATGATCGATTGATTCGCAATCTCTACCAGAGTACTGATCCTGCATACATCTGACTCTATGGAGAAGTTCTCGCAACTCTTAAACCAATACTTGAAGGGAAGGGGATTATCGCAACCGCAACGCATGAAATGTTTCAGTCACGAGCTATTTCATGCGATTCGCTTGGCAATGAACTCGTGAATGACTATCTTCGATCGGTTCGATCTAAGTTCGTAGTTCTGCTTAAAGAAACTCCCGAATGAAAATACCGTATGTCATTTCGCTCAAAGGATGAGGCTTATGATATGCGGGCTCTCGCAGGTATATTTGGTGGTGGAGGGCATGTTATGGCAAGTGGAGCCTGTAGTATGCTTCCTAGGGAAGAAATTATCCATATGATCGAAGCATTCTTTATCTAAGCCTTATGAACGACTCAATGTTTGAAGAACAGGAGCCCACAAAAGACAGCAATGGAACTATCCTCGAAAATGGTGACTCTGTCATGCTAATAAAAGACCTTAAGCTCAAGGGGTCGAATACTGTACTCAAACAAGGTACGGTATACAAGATCCGACTCACAGATGATCCAGAAGAGGTGGAATGTAAGGATCTCGTGCTCAAGACCTGCTTTGTAAAGAAAAAGAAATAAAAAGACCTCTAGATGCGAGGGGTCCCAGATCTATTGTTTGACATTGGTGCAATAGTGGTGCCATCTTTGGGAAACATCCTCATTTTCCCCATATGCGCACTCTGATAATCCTCTTGGCTTTCTTGCTTGGGCCGGTAGTAGCTTCTGCTGCACCACTTCTGAATGTTGCTCGAACCCCAGCAACTGGTGCTGTTTGAGTGGCGGAGACTGTATACTGGGCGAGTCAGGGTGCGACTAAGGTCCAGTATTCTTGTAGTGGGCCATTTTCAGGAAAAGGAGTTCTTCCTGTATCAGGTTCAGCCCCGGATATTTATCGAGAGGAATGGATCGGGACTACTCAGTGTGAATGGTGGGCAGTTGATAAAAATGGGGAATCCTCGGCAAAGATTAAGGATACCTTTACGGTTACTCCCACTACTGATACCAACAAGAGCCAAGTCAATCAAGTCTTTGCTATCACGAGTGCGAATGGGCAGGTGTTTACTGGAGATTCTGTACGTATCTCGGGTGATACAAAAGGATTTTCTTTAGAGGGTACTTGAGTCCCGGGTGCGCGTATCTTTGTGAGTGAAATCAAAGTTAATAGTGACTTTGGAGAAGGAAATGTAGCGGTAGGGGATGACGGAAAGTGGAAAATGCCATTTCTAACTACTCAATATGCTCCGGGAGTCCACTATTTCAAACTGACCGGATATAAGATAGGTACCGCAATCCACACGGAGATTTCGTTTTCATTTACTATACTTCCTGCTCAATTGCCCGCAGCACCAACAGGGATGAAGTGTGTCGTGGATGGCCATGCTACAGAGACGAATACGTATGTTAACTATGGACAGATAGCGGAATGTAGTGTTATGACTTCAGATCCAAATACCAGAGCCATGCTTTCGGCAGGCCGTACTAGCTGGGGTGATATAACTACAACCAAGCAGGTAGAAAACCGGGGGGATACTGTAGTTCCAGGTGGAAGCTACCTCAATGGAGTGTATACAGTAAAAATAGTAGGTGATTACCATGGGTATAGCTTGAGTCGAGAACTTTGGTTTGAGAATTCTGCAGGGAAAACCAGTCTTCTGAGCATTGGTATGAGTGACCCAGATTCAGCTGATTATGCCCAGGCTGAAGCCTATCTTGATAAGCAGCGCATTGGGTCTGACAAGCATTCGGTACAAACTACTACTACCACTGCAGCAACGAATCCATTTCGTTCAAAATTTAGCGCAGACTTTGCAGGTCGAATCGATCAGCTCGTGGTGCGTATCCTCGCGCGAGGAAAGACACTTTCTGCCGATGCATATGTCACCTATCTCACAAACCTTTCCAGTGGGATTAAGTCACTCGCTCTCAAGTCTGCTTACTCTGGAGATGAGGAAGTAGCAAATATTGCAGGTTATCTCATATATGAGCTCGATGCAGTAAAATGAGGACTCTCTAAGGGAACAATCTTCATGAATGATATCAGTACAATTATCGATGGAACACAAATCTCTGGATCAAATGGATCAAGCAACGTAAATTCGAGCGTTTCTTCTCGGATTACAAATGAAACTTCGACTGTTTCTCCGGGTAAAAATACACCGTCCACTGGTTCCTTAGGCAAAACCGATCAGGGCTAAATTATTTAGACATAATAAAAACCCCCGAATGATCGGGGGTTTTTATTATTCGGATTAAAGAACCAATTACTTGAGTTCAATAGTTGCACCCTGCTCAGTGAGCTGTGCAGCAATCTTTTCTCCGTCAGCGCGAGAAACATTTTCCTTGATGTTTCCTCCGTTGTCTGCGAGAGCCTTAGCTTCAGCAAGACCGAGACCAGTAATTTCGCGAATAACCTTAATAACAGCGATCTTAGCTCCTCCTGCGCTTGTCATAACAACATTAACAGTAGTCTTTTCTTCAGCTTCTTCAGCTCCTGCTGCACCTGCTGCTGCTACTGGAGCTGCTGCAGATACTCCGAACTTAGTTTCCATTGCAGAAACGAGGTCTGCGAGTTCAACGATAGTAAGAGTCTCAACGAGATCCATAATCTTCTGCGCGTTTGCGCTGAGTGTAACTTCTGACATAGACAAAAAGTGAAATAAGTAACAGTTTGGCGAGGAATACCCTCGTCCGAACCTTCCCAGAAGGAAAAGTTCGAGACGAAATTACTCTGCAGCTGGAGTTTCAGCTTCGGCAACCACTTCTACTGGAGCTTCTGGAGCAGCTTCTACTGCTGGAGTTTCAACAGCGGCTGGTGCCTCAGTAACTACTGGAGCCGCAGCAGCCATTGCCTTTGCGAGATCACCAACGGTAGCACCTCCCTTTGACCCGAGGTCGTTCTTTGCTGCATCGAAGAATCGTGCAAGTGAAGAAAGAGGAGACATCATAGAACCGAGGAGCTTCGCGAGGAGAACTTCACGTGATGGAAGACTTGCAAGCTTTGTTGTTTCTTCGGCACCGAGGATGCGTCCGTCGATGTAACCACCTGAGAAGACGATCTTCTTTTCCTTTGCAAACTGCTTAGCGTACTTACCAACTACACCGAGTGGAGCAATCTTGTCTTCCTTACAGATGAGAGTTGCAACCTGTCCTGGAAGCGTGTCGATATCGAGATCGAGACCGAATACATTCTTGAACGCGATTCGAACGAGAGTCTTCTTTGCGATCATGTATGTACCACCTACCGCGCGGATTTCCTTCTTCATGTTCGAAACTTCGAGAACCGTGAGTTTCTGATTTGTCGTGAATGCAATACTCTGTGCATCCTTGAAGTGTGCTTCGAGGACTGCGAGTATCGCAACCTTCTGATCTTTAGTAACTGCCATTTTGAATGGATTTGTGAATAAGGGAACTTCGGTCAGTCAGAACAAAAAAATTCGTGACATCGCACGAACAAGAAAGCCCACAGATTGGGTATCAGGATTTGTTCTTGTCTCGGGAGGGCTTACGGAGTGCCTCCTGTCTGCGACTGACTTCAAAAGTCGAAAGTAGTATAAAGAAATTTTTATGAAGTCAAACTGAGTCGAAAAATCCATCGTATAATTGACTTTCTTGGTCTTTTCATGATATTGCATCGCGCACTCTTGAAGTGTACAATCGCAAAAGGAGAGAAGATGATAAAAGTAAATTATCAGTATCTGGTTGTCGCAGTGGTTGTGGTGTTTACGATTGTGAGCTTTGTAGTTAAAGCCCATAAACGCAAGCACGCACGTGCACTTGCATACTTTAATAAGGCAGCTTCTGGTAGAAGTGATCCCCAATTTGTGACGATATATGAAATCGCAAAGGCGGCGAGCATTAGCCATGAAGTAGCCTTAGATCATATGGAATACCTGATCCGTCATGGAGTGCTCGTATCTGAGTTATTTCCAAATGGAGAAGTATATTACAAGGTGCAGGGAGCTATGTCGTTTCTCGAGTACCAAAAAATGGTACAGGGAAATATCAAATATTCCTAATGCAAAGCAAAATGCCGTCTCACATGAGACGGCATTTTTTCTGGATTTATGCTTCTTGGATATTTCTGAATTTAATATTCAGAAAACCGAGAATGCGTTCGAAGAATTCAGAATCCTTCGTTTGTGCTGGCGGGGCAATGACAGGAATTTCTGTAATGCCGTGCAACTTTGCACGTTCTGATGCTGCTTGTATATATCCTACAGGATTGAAAGAAGGGTCACAATTTTGTTTAGTATCGTGAATATTCCCTCCAAACCATGCTTGGGATTTTTCCCAAGCATGGATGCTAATAGCCATCCCAGTCAGTGTTGGCGCTGGGAGGTGCATTAGGTTAACGCCACGAGACTTTATCGCATGTCTTTGGTGTTCTTTTGCAGATACAGCTTTTTGTTGACGGGTTTGTAGCAGAGCACAACGTCGCATTCTGCTACCGCTTACTCGCTTTGGTGGTTGCCCACCGCTTACTCGCTTTGGTGGTTGCCCACCGCGGTGTTTTTTACACATGCTACCTCCTATTTGTTTTTGGGACTTCTATATACGCAGATTTTTTGTTTTGTCGAGGGCTTCAAAAAAACCCACAGAAAATCTGGGGATTTTTTTGAAGATTCTATGAACGGGGATATTGTTCCTTCTTGAGATCGATGAGTGCATCGATCACTGGAATGTCGTGTGTATCGAGTTCTCGGAATGCAACGCATTCGATCCCGGCTGCCGTGAACATACGGTGCACTGCGTTGTTCTCGGATGCGTGGTGTGGTTTGATATTGAGGTAGACCACGCGTTTGATCCCGGATTGAATGATAGTTTGAGCACAGTTTGCACAGGGGAAGAGAGTGGCGTAGATGTGTGATCCCTTGAGGTTGCGACCGAACGAATTGTAGATTGCGTTGCGCTCAGCATGTACGACGTAGGTATGCTTGGAATGCTCGATATCCGAGTCATCAGTATCGTTCCAAAACAGTGGTTCATCGTCGTTACAGCCGTGTGGAAGTCCGTTGTAACCAGTTCCTACGATGCGCTTATCGGTATCTACGACGCATGCACCATTGGGGGTTTTGCGATCCTTCGATCGAAATGATGAGAGGAAGGCGATCGACATGAAATATGCTTCCCAGCTCATGTGTGAATCCTTTTGCATACTAGATGATAGAAATCAAAATCTCTTCGCGGATCACCTTCCCAAGATCGATGGTAGAATTCTTGGTATTGATAAATCCTACATCATCCGGAGCGAGGGGGTCTGGAGTGAGCTTGAACATGCGATCAAACTGTTCGATCTCGATATCATAGGTCATGTCTTCGTATGTTGCGAGACACGTGAGATTCTTCACGATCGCCTCTACACCATCGTCGATCGCGATGATGGTGAGGGTGAACTGAAGATCTCCTTCGATCACGAGGTCTTCGTAGAGACTTGGGAGGACTGGTCCTTCGAATGCGAGTGTTTGTGAGTCTCCGGTGTAGCTTTCGAGGAGCGAACCGACGTTAATTTCGAACATGGAATGCATTGATTACTTCTGTGCTGGTTGGTTTATGATAAAAGTGTCGCACTATCCAGCCAAGATCCCCTTTGCTATTAGGTTCGGTTGGAAGTCGATCGAGGAGTTCTGCGGGTGAGAGCCAGAGGAGTTCGTGCCATTCACTTGGATTGAGCGCAGGAAGCTCATCGAGTATAATCTCGTATCCCATGGACATCGAGTGAAGTACGGGATATTCAAAGGGGCTGAGTTTACCGAGTACTTTGATTGGATAGTCACCCGGATTAATTGACCATTCTTCTATGGTTTCTCGGAAGAACGCTTCTTCGTAAGATTCACCACTGCTGACGTGACCGCACGCTGTGAAGTCGAGTCCACCGGGGAATTTCTTCTTGTGATAGGCACGGCGGGGGATGGCGAGCTGACCTGCTTGATTGCGGAGTATGAGATAGATGCTCCGGATCGTTTGTCCCTTTAACTGAAGAGCTTCCGGACCACCGTCGGCATAAATATCATCCATGGCACGTTTGTCCACGACAGTATCATTTGCATCGACGATATCCAGAAGCTCCATGTTGGCTAATTAAAGAATCGAATCTTATCAGCACTTGGGTGAGTGCGGAGTTTTTCGAGAGTTTTTGCCTCGATCTGACGAACACGTTCGCGTGTTACACCGAATTCTTTTCCTACTTCTTCGAGGGTATGAATCTCACCTCCATCGAGACCGAAACGCATGATGATGATCTTACGCTCACGAGGCGTGAGGAAATCGAGCATCTCGTAGAGATTTTCCTTGAGGAGGATGAGGTTGGCACTCTTGTCTGGAGTGAGGTATTTGTCATCTTCGACGAAATCTCCGAGAGTCGTGTCTTCTTCTCCACCAACTGGTGAGTCGAGCGAGAGGATGTCCTGAGAGATACGCATGATCTGACGAACCTTTCGGATATCCATATCAAGTTCGAGCGCGAGCTCTTCCATGAGTGGTTCGCGTGCAAGTTCCTGTGTGAGACGGCGGAAAGTGTGGGTGAAGCGGTTGATCGTCTCCACCATATGAACCGGAACTCGGATCGTTCGAGCCTGGTCAGCGATCGCACGAGTTACCCCCTGTCGGATCCACCAAGTTGCGTACGTCGAGAACTTAAATCCCTTTTCTGGATCAAACTTATCTACCGCACGGAAGAGTCCAACGTTTCCTTCCTGGATGAGGTCGAGGAGTCCAAGACCTCGTCCCATGTATTTCTTTGCGATCGAAACTACGAGACGGAGATTGGCTTCGGCGAGCTTGCGTCGCGCTGCCTGGTCACCCTTCTTGATGAGACGTCCCAGGCGAACTTCTTCTTCTGCGTCAATGAGAGGGAATCGTCCGATTTCATTGAGGTACATTCGGATTGAGTCATCCGAGATTTCAGAGAGGTCGATCTCGTGTGGTTTGTCTTCTCCGGCATGCTTGAAGAGTTCTTCTTTCTCAAGTGTATCCACGATATCAACCCCGAGCTTCATGAGTCGGGTATAAATATCGTCGAGCTTGTCGAGGTCATCTTCTGCATGAGGAAGGGCGTTCATGAGCTCATCGTGCGTGAGCTTTCCTTCCATTTTACCCTTCTTGAAAAGCAGCTGCATGTTCTCGTCAAGGCCTTCGAGGATTTCTGGTGGAACACTTACATCGATGAATTTCTGGAGACCCTTTCCTACGCGACGCTTGTCCTGTGCACGATCGATCGGGAGACGGTTGAGTCCGCGCTCACGCTTTTTTGGTACACCGTCCTCATCTTCCTCTTCGTCATCAAGATCATCCTCGTCATCAAGATCAAAATCGTCGTCATCAAATTCATCCCCGAATTCTGCAAGGAGCTTCTTATCCAAAACAACATCGTCATCTTCAAAAGATACGACCTTCTTTGGATTCTTGGCTTTGGCGTCAGCAGTTTCGATGAGGGTGTCGATATCGAGATCGATCGGTGTCTCAAACGTAGTGAGATCCACTTCCTGGACGTCGGCGAGCTTCTTGTTGTCGTTCTTCTTTGGCATTCGAGTACGGGTTATAACTCTAAATAATCCCAAGTCTTTTTCCCTTTGCAAGGAGACTTGAGTAGGCTACGAGATACTCGTTTGAGTTCTGGTCGTAGTCACGTTCGAGTGACTTTTTCTCATCTTCGAAGATGAGTTTCTGAGCTCTTTTAACAAGCTCCTGAAATTTTATGAGAATCGATTCCCTCTGTGTATCCGCGTTGTCCTCTTCAATGAAGAATGTCAGAGCTTTTATTCGATCAGGTTCGTTGTCGGATGATTTACCGAGATGAATGTCGATACGGCTTCTGAGAAAGGATGCAGACGGGATAGCATCAAAGTGAGCACCAGTATAGTCGACTCGCTCCAAAAACAAATCAAATAAATCATAAGCTTCCATATATCCCGCTAAAGTTTCTCAAAAGTCAAAACCCGCATCCGTCTGTGGGGCTTCTTCGATGACTCGAGGGAGCTTGATATTCTTGTATTCGTGATAGATAACATCCTCACCCAGATCAAGAAAACGCGACAATGCTTTCATGCTCATATCCACCTCGATTCGTGAGGTCATACGACGTACATACTTGAGAACTTCGCGCAGGATTTCTGTCTTTCCGATCGCAGTTGAAATGTCGAATTTTCGAGATCAAAGCTCGATGAAAAACTGTACGGGAGTGATCGCATGATCGATACAGGCTTGGAAATCTCCACCACTTTTGACGAATTCATCAGGATCTTTTCCAGATTCGATACGGATGATGCGGATTTCTACTTCTTCGTTGAGGAGATTTTCGAGGCTGGAGAATGTTGCATTGACACCTGCATTATCTGAGTCGAGACAGAGATAGATATGCTTCGTAAGGCGCTTGAGAAAACTCACGTGCTCTTTGGTGAGCGCGGTTCCGCTGATCCCGACCGTATTGGTGTATCCAGCCTGATGGAGTGCGATCGTATCCATCTGACCTTCAACGATGATGACGAATCCCTTTTTTCCGATGTCGCTTTTGGCGTGGTTGAGTCCGTAGAGGATTTCACTCTTGTTGAAGATGCGTGAAGCAGGGGAGTTGAGATATTTGGGTTCTCCTTGATCGATGATACGTCCCGTGAATGCGACGATGTTTCCAGTGTAGTTCGCGATCGGAAATACGATGCGTCCGAAGAATTTATCCCTCGAAGATGAGACGAATACACCCGAATCTATGATGTCTTTCTCGGTAAATCCTTTGTCCTTGAGACGATAAAATAGCCCACGAGAATCTCATGAATATCCGATCCCGAACTTAGTAAGAGTTTCCTGTGAAAGTCCGCGGCGCTTGATGTAGTCGAGCTTGTCGGCATTCTCGGCTTTGTAGAGGTCTTCTTGGTACCAGTTGGCGACGATCTTGTAGAGTTCGTAGATGTCGGTGCGGTTTTCGCCGCGTTCTTTGTAGTAGTCGGTTTTGAGTTCTATTCAGGCTTCTTTGGCCATGATCTGCATGGCTTCACGGTAGTCGAGTTTCTCGATCTCGCTGAAGAATTTCACCGGTCCTCCACCCTTGTGGCAGGAGAAACAGTACGCGATATTCTTCGCGGGAGAGATCATGAAAGATGCGGTTTTTTCATTGTGAAAAGGGCAGAGCGCTTTGTAGTTTGCACCTGCTTTTTTCATCTGAAGATATCGTCCTGCCAGTTCTACGATATTGATCTTGGCATCTATTTCCTGTGAGATCGACATATGCCTGAGTATATCGAGAATAGAGCGAATGAGAAGGGAAGTTTTTCGGGTATAAAAAATTCGGCGAATGAAGATTCGCCGAATGATATGCAGCTAAGCATGGACTGCCGTAGTCTGCTGCAGCATCTGTTGCTGCGCTGTGCGGATGTAACGACGCAAATTTTGATACATGTCCTGCATATGCGAAATCCTTGACTTCAGGGTTTCGCACGGACTGATCGTGTATGACTTGAAAAGGTTGATGCAGTGCGTGAGTTTAATCAGCAGACTTGTTATTTCTTTCTCACGAGGATTTATCTTTGACATACGAATACTGTGTATGACTTGAATAAATCCTGTGGTCAAACGATCAAATTCCATGCCGGACAGCTCACGTTTTTCTAACTGTTGACAAGCTTCGAGCAAGAGTGGGTTGAGTTCTAACTCATTCACTTCGAGTTCATTGAAGAGCTCGAAGCAGGCAGTGTGAAGTATGTGGCGATCTACGTGTGTAGACATGAAAATTCTCCTTTTTCATCGCTCGGATTGAGCAGGCTGATTATGGACAGAAGTATCTGCTTGTCAAAATGTTTAATTTTGCATTAAGCATTTTAGGGCTGCTATCTTTCGTAATACACAATCTTGTTTACCCAATCAGTCCATGATCCCTGAGTGTTTGTAGTTGGGTGGTATTGCATGCAGTCAAGATATCTGCCTCAGTGAGTTCCTTAATCCCATCGATGCTTCCCGCGAGCTTGAGGAGTTTTTTGCGGGTGATAGGACCAAAGCCGGGGAGTTCTTCGAGGATGTTTTTCTTCATCGCCTTCGACCGGGCTGATCGGTTGAAATTGATCGCGAAACGATGAGCTTCGTCGCGAATCTTCTGTAGGAGCATGAGCTCGGGGCTTCCGTGTTCGAATCTCGTGGATTCTGAAGAATCCGGGATGAAAATCTCCTCTTCTCGCTTGGCGAGTGAGCTATAAAACGGAAGCCTTTCGAAGAGTTCTTTTGCGAGGTTTTCGCGGGATTCTTGGGTGGTGAGCGATTCTTGTGCGAGGACGTATTTCTCGATCCCACGGTGGACTCATTCGAGCGCGCTGGAGAGCTGTCATTTCCCTCCGTCGATGACGATCATAGTCGGGAAATTATCCTGCGTAAATCCCTCGATCGTACGGCGTTCCATAATCTCGCGCATGCTTTCGAAGTCGTCGATTTTGTCTTCTTCGAGCGTCTTGAGCTTGTATTTGCGGTAGAGGGTATTTTCGCTTTTACCATTCACGATGACAGAGCGAGAAGCAACCGTGAACTGTCCATTGGTGTGTGAATTGTCGTAGCACTCGAAGGTGATCGGACCGGATTTTGGTGGTTCGTATCCGAGTTCCTCAAGGATGTTCACCATGGTTGATTTGGTGAGGGTTTTCTTGGTGAGGGTTTCCATCTCGGCTCGGTAGGCGAAGTTCATGAGATTGGTTTTCGCAAACTTGAGGAGGTCCGCCTTTGCCCCGATCTCTCCGGGGTCGATGGTGACTTTGTGGCTCTGTAAAAATGCCTCGATCGCAGTGGATGTGAAGTTGATCTCAGTAATAAGTCGGTCGATATCGATTTTTTCGCTGTATCGCTCGGCGAGGAATTGCTCGATGATCTCGATGGTATCCTCTTCGAATGGGGCTTCGATCTTGGACTGAACCACTCCCTGGATCTCGCCATCGCGCACAGAAGTCACCCCGATAAATCGCTTGTCGTATTTCTCGAGATAGGCGATCACGTCAGCATTCCCTTTGATCGCGTCGCGGGCTACTTGGCGTTCACCGAGTACGCCGATGGACTCGATCTGTTCTTTGATCTTTTGAGCTTCCTCGAACTCGAGGGATTTTGCTTTGGCGATCATCTTCTCGCGGAGTCATTCGACCACTTCGCTCATCTGACCACGGAGGAATTTCTTCATCGCTTCGACGTTGTCTTTGTGGGCGGTGAGTGTTGTTTCTTCGAGCAAGCACGGAGCAGGGCAGAGTCCGATGTAGTAGTCCATGCACGGTGGAGTTCGCCCTGCCTTTGCAGTGATGACCGTCTCGCCATCTTGGGATTCGAACTTCATACGGCACGATCGTACTTTGAAAATCCGTCTGAGATTCTTGAGGGTGAGATTGATGCTTGCTCCGCTCGTGTAGGGTCCAAAATACGTCCCTTTGACGGATTTTTGTCGAGATTTGTAGACTTCGCTCACCGGTCCATCGGTGAAGACGATGTAGGAGAGATTCTTGTCGTCCTTCATGAGTACGTTGTATTTGGGGCGGTGCTTTTTGATGAGATTGGTCTCGAGTACAAGTGCCTCGACATCACTTCCGGTCTCGAGCCATTCGATATCTGCGACCTGTGTGACCATCTGTGATTTCGCGGCATTGAGCGAACCGTGTCCATTGAAATACGAATGCACTCGACTCTTGAGGTTCACCGATTTTCCGACATACAAAATCGTCCCGGATGTATTTTTCATGATATATACACCCGGACGAGAGGGGAGATTGGCGAGGATGGGATCGAGTGAGTGTTTCAAGAAATGGGAAAGTTAGATAGATCTGCGAGTGTAAGGATGGAAGATTATTTCTTCTATTTGCTGTGGAACTCGCAGACCTGCGTGGTTCGATGCAAGTGGATTCTTGTTCTTGCAAGAAATCATCTTTGAGCCCTTGCTCACACAGTCCTCGCTGCATATCAGAAACAATCTTCCATCCTTACAACGGAAGTTAGCATTGAGAATAGGGATAATCTCAACAGAATACGCAGTTATACACTTATTGTATTGAACTCGACCATTTTTGCATACAATTTACCCATGCGAGACAAAATCACTCAATCCCGAGGTTCAGCACTGCTTATTGTGCTGTTTCTTTCGAGTGCGGTGCTTGTGATTTTTTCGAGTTTTTACTCGGTTATGCACGAGGCACTGAAGTCTCGGATGAGTGATTCATCGGTGCAGAGTATTTCGACGGCCCAGGCGGTGTCTGCTGCTACGTATGGGCTTACAGGAAGCCTGCCTGATGGCACGCGACTCATCTCGCAAACCGCATCAGGATCGAGTTATAGTGTGTTCGTGGCTTCGGGTTCGACGGTTGAACTTATTCGATCAAATACCGGTTCGGTC
>JBMOJK010000010.1:0-38619 GCA_049315825.1 Patescibacteria group bacterium | reverse complement strand
GTGCCTATGGTACTGCCGTCTTAACGGTGGGAGAGTCGGTAAACGCCAAGATTGAATGGAAAATCTCGAGATTTCTCTCAGAGACAAAAGTTCCTATTATTAGGAACTTTTTTAGTGTGCATTTTTCTGCCTCAACTACTAAAAATACCGCGAAGACCATTCGGGGTATTTTTTATGATCACGGGCATTTTCGAGAGTAGTTTTAGGTTACTCTTCTCATCTAAATGATTGGGAAATATTTTGCCTCCAGTTCCTTAATAGGGAGTGGCTTGGAGCAAAGATACCCTTGTATATGCTTGCAACCAGCGCCTCGCAGCAGAGCCTTTTGTAGTTCGGTCTCTACTCATTCGACGACTACCTGCTTTTCTATATTATTCGCAAGAGCAATGATTCCTTGAATCATTTTGAGACCTTTTTCGGTTTCAATTTTATCAACGAATGTTTTATCGAGCTTCAATGTATCACAAGGGAATTCGCTCAGGCGCCCCAATGATGAATGACCTGTTCAAAAGTCATCTAGGGATACATGAAGTCCAATTTCCTTAAATTTTGTAAGAATTTCACTTGCCTTCTTTGGGTTCTCCAGAACTCATTCTACGATTTCTGCTTCGATATAGGTAGGATCAGCTCAAGTCTCGATGAGTATGGTCTCAATCTCGGATATGAGATCTTTGTTGTTGAACTGACGAACTGAGAAATTTACGCCGATCTTGGTTTTAATTCCTTTATTTTTCCATTCGACCGCCTGTTTGCATGCAGCTCTAAATACCCATTTTCCTAAGCGGTTCGTAAGTTGATCGTTCTTTTCTATAAACGGTAGGAAATTTCCAGGGGGTATGAGTCATTTTTCTGGGTGTTTCCAACGAATGAGGCCCTCCACTCAAATCACCTCGTTTGTTCCAATATTGATTTGCGGTTGATAGTAGAGCACGAATTCTTGATTCTCGAATGCTCGTAAGATGCCTGCTTCGAGTTGAATTTCCTCAAGAAATTCATCACTCATCTGTTGTTTATAGAGCTCAAATGAACCACCTCCACTCTTCTTTGAGGCATACATTGCAATCTCTGCATTGCGCAAAAGTGAATTATGATCTGTTCAGTTGTCTGGATAAACACTTACTCCGATACTTGGGGTAAGTGTCTTATTTATCCCATTTAACTCAAATGCGGATGAGAAGCTATTGAGGATTTTGTTTGCGAGAATGCTCACATCCTCCATGTACTCTACAGATCCAACGATCAAGAACTGGTTTCCGTTGGCATGTATGAGTTTCTGGCTAGGAAACGATACAATGTCACTTGCACGAAGAGTTTCTTGAAGTCTTTGTCCTATGGTGCGCAATAGAGTATCTCCTGTATCATGACCGAATTCAAGATTAATACTGTGAAAGTTATTGATGTCGATAGATATGAGTGCGAGCTTGCTGTTTGTGTTATCAGCCTCTTTGAATGCTTTTGGGATATACGATCGCAAAAAGTTTGAGTTCAGAAGGCCCGTTCTTTCATCAAGTGCATCTGTCGAGTGTTTACTTGCTCGCTGTTCTTCAATGCGTTGTTCGAGAATTCTGCGCCGGCTTACATTTTTGATGGCAATAACGGCTCATTTTTGAGGATCCTGTGGATCAATGCGCAGGATCCATATTTTTCACCAAAAAGTCGAACCATCCTTTCGAATAAAATTATGTTCTCCGGTATAGTTTTGACCGTCTGAGAGTTGCTCGCGTGCTTTTTTGATCATCAACTCTTCTCAGGGTGCGCTTAAATCCAAGAGGGACTCAATATTTCGATCTACAAGCTCATCATCCTCATACCCAAATTGCTTACTAAACTCTGCGTTGAATTTTCGAATTTTCCCAGAAATATTTACATGAGAAGATGCGCCACCTGCTTCGTTATTCATGCGGAGAATAATCTCAAGCAAATGATCGTGAATCTCTGGATGGTTAAACGGATGCTTCGCACTATAGTTTTCTACAAGCGTATAGATATCCCTCCCTGTTTGTGTTTCAAGAATAGACTGAATCCGAATGGGTACATGATCAATATCTACGCCAGCGGACTCCTTTGCGATAAAATTACAAATTTCTGTAACAATCTTTGCTCGCAATGCATCCTTGTTTTTTACCCTCTGACTTAAGGGGGTGTCGTCTGGGTGTACAGTAAGATGTACGTGCTCCATGAGCCGTATTGCATAATCCAGAACTTGCGTGAATGATTCCGGACTAAGGTGTCAAGGATTGATAGGATAGTATGAAGGAGAGGTATCCATCGATTGCATGATGTCTCGGTTATAGAGTGATTACTTCGTTTTTACAACATTAGAGCGCCTATCGTACTGGAGTGTCTGAACTGCGCTGTGATATGCGAGGTCTATCTCCGTGGTGATTGCATTGCCGGAGATGGATCAGGTGTAGCTCATGGTGGTGTCTTTGCTGGTTGCAAGTTCAATAGTAAGGGTATCACCATCTGTAAGTAAATGGGTTGTTGTCCCATCGTTTACTCGAATTGCCTTGATTGCATAACCAGAATCTCATTGGAACGGTGCGGAAAGTATCATTCCATTGAGAAGAAGTGTGCTTCCAGAGTAATATCCAACTTCGATATGATCGGTTTTAATTGTAATGCGTGTGGCTGTTGGATAAGAGAGGATCGTGCCCTGTGCAATACTTTTCCCAGCAAGTGCACGAACTGCTTCGCTGCGAATGGTCTCTGAAATCGTGTTTGCAAACTGCTTGCTGCGCTCATTGTCTGTGATTTTATTGAAGTCAATACTGCTTCATAGGAGCGATAAAATCGATATCAGAACAATAACTACCAATAATTCTATGAGTGTAAATCACTGTGACTGCATTGTATTGTGCATTCAGGTCATAATTTTTAGGTGAATTATTTGCAAAACATTCTCTCACCGACTATACTTTTTTTTGTATGCATTTCCAACGTATTGCTTGGGAAGCTTAATTTTTATCTTACTTCTATGGGAATTCACAAAATAACAACTCTCAGTGCGATTATTGCTATGGCATTTTTGCCAGTTGTCACTTCAGCTGCTACAGGTACTGTTGCCTCTGGTTCTACAGCTACTGCTACTACATCAGTACTTCACGAAGAACTCAATGTTCCAGGAGCTCCTGTTCTCGTATCGAGCACAGCCACTTCTGCAACACTCTCATGGGCAAAGGTTCCAGCTGCTACATCGTATGTAGTTAAGTACTCTAAGAATTCTGTTGCTGAGGCATTCAAGGCAGGGAAGACTGCTGTATACGAAATCGAAACGGACCCAGTTACTGCTACAGGGACAACGATCAAGGATCTTGCTACAGGAAGTACTTACTACTTTGCAGTCGTAGCTCTCGATAAGGATAACAACGAGTCTGCTACAAACTCACCTGAACTTTCAGTAAAAGTTTCTGCAGAAACTGCTGTAACTGCACCAGTAGCAACTTCAGTTGCTACTACAGGAGCTACGGCATCTAGCTTTAAGCTTGCATCAGTTGTTGCTTCAAGCACAAAGTCACTCACTCTTGAGTTTAGTGCACCGCTTTCTACAACTACTCCAGTTACTCTCAAGATTTCAAAGACTCTTGATAACTCAGCTGTTGCAGTTGCAAGTGTTGTAGTTGATACAAAGGATGCAAAGAAGGCTACTGTTTCACTCGCTGGAGCACTCGACCCATCTTCTAGCTACTCTGTGACTATCATCTCTGCAAAGGATTCTACAGGACTCACAATCGCTGAGGGTGTTAACGCAATCAAGGAATTCGCTACAAGCGCAAACCTTTCAGTTGCATCTGGTACAACTCCAGTAGCACTCAATGCAGCTCCAACTGCATCTGGTGCAACAGGATCAACTCTCTCAGGAGCTACAGTTCCTGCGACTGCTACTACTACAGCAACTGGAGCTCAGCAGAATCTCCTCCTCGTGCTTGCTGCAGTTCTCTCACTTGGAATTATCTACGTAGCTCGCCGAAAGCGCGCGTAATCCAGTGGATTAAAAAAACTACCCCGAACCGGGGTAGTTTTTTTTGATTGAACCGTGTTTTGGATATGATGCAGGCATGGACACTATTATTCTCCCGTTCTTTGTATTCCTTGAGCTTTTCAAGTGGATACTCATTATCGATATCGTCTTGTCGTGGCTTCCGCTTTTCGGCATACAGGTGATTATCCCGTTTTTTCATGCGATACTTTCGCCTGTGTATACATGGATACGTAGGTATCTTCCAGTTACTTTTGGAAACATTGATTTTAGTGCATTTGTTATGCTCGTAGTTCTTGAGATCATTCAATGAATGCTCATTCGTAATTTCCCTACAATCGTACTCAATATCCCGTATCTCCCAATACTCTAATATGAAGGTTAAATCTATCGATTATGGGATTTTCTTTGTAGTCTTGGGGCTTGTTATCTTCGGGATGGTGATGATCAGCTCGGTGAGCGTTTATCCGTCCTTCAAGGTAACATCCGTCATGGCTGCTGCCGGAAAACTCGACGAACCAAACAACTATTTCTACCTTATCCGTAATATCTCACACGTTATTATCGGATTTTTCTTGTTTGCGTTTATTGCAAAGACACCATACGAATTCTTCGAAAGATACGCAAAGCAGATATTTTTTGGAGCGATCTCACTTTTGATTGCAGTACTCTTTGTCGGGGCAGTATACAATGGTGCTCGATGATGGATCAATGTTCCATTTCTCCCATTCTCCCTGCAACCGGTTGAGTTCATGAAGCTAGCGCTCATCCTCTATTTTGCTTCATTTCTTAAAAAGAAACGCTCCGAAGTAGTGACACTTGCATGAGGATTCATTCCGTTCATGATTATCTTGGCGAGTGTCGTAGTCCTTCTTGCTCTGCAGCCAGACTTTGGATCGATCCTGCTTATAGCACCGATCGCAGTTGGCATGTTCTTCGTTGGATGAGGAAATATCAAACACTTGGCAATCTCAGGATTGATATTCTTCTGCTTCGCGCTCATGATCTATGGGCTTGGAAAGGCTGCAACGGGAAGTAAATTCTCCTATGTGTCACAACGAATCGATAACTTCCTCTCAGATAACAAGACCTCTATCCAGAATCAGTCCATCAATTTCCAGACAAAACAAGGACTGATCGCCATAGGAAGTGGTGGCTTCTTTGGACTCGGATTCGGAAAGTCAGTTCAGAAGTTTGGTTACCTCCCAGAAGTAGAAGGGGACTTCATCTTCTCTGTGATCGCAGAAGAATTAGGATTTGTTGGAGTATTTATCCTGATGTCCGCGTATGGATTTATCGTATATAGGGGATTTCGTATCGCACGGCGTGTAGAAGATCCTTTTTGAAAATACGTAGCAACTGGAGTTACGATCTGGATTTTCGCTCAGATGGGTCTCAATGTTGGGGTAAACCTCAATATCCTCCCGCTTACTGGAGTTACGATGCCATTCGTGAGTTATGGTGGATCTTCGCTCATGTCTCTCCTTATTGGTATCGGCATTCTCCTCAATATCTCGAAGTCCGTTCGCTACGAAGATGTTGCAACGAGTAATACAAGTATATTTGGACGCAGACGATCATTGCATATTTAGAAAAAACCTCCGTTGCCCTTTTTGGCTTCGGAGGTTTTTTGATGATAGGGTTATACGTCTTGGTGTTCTACAACCCCATTTGCGTAGCTGCTGTCTGTAGCATTTGCTTGCTGCCATGAGATCGCGTTTACTGGGCAGGCTGCGATTGCATCATCAACATCCTGGTTCTCGTAGTCAGATCGTGTCTGGACACATGAGAGTCCGTTGTCATCAAGTACAAAAATATCTCCGCTGATAGCAGTACATGCGCTGCAGCCAATACATGTAGAATTTACATGGGGCTTGCGAATGAGTCCAGCGAGTGGGGCAACTTTTGAGAGATCAATGTTCATATGTTGATTGAAAGGTGATTGCGAATTCTAGTGATTTTCATATGATACGCAAGTCTCTTTTCCCTTAGTATATGTCTCGTATCTACGATTATATTGTTCGTGCGTTGTTCGTGATTCTTCCGTTTCACGTTCTTCTCTCGGTATTTCTTGAATACAAGATCGGAATCCCGGGTGCTGGTCTCTATAAAGAAGTTGGACTCATAGCGCTCGCTGGCCTCCTTGGCTATAGTTATATCACGAAACGTATCGAGATAAAATTCGATCGAATTGACGTACTTTGTGCTATTTATGTTGCATGGTTGGTACTCGTCACTGTTTTAAATCAACTTCATTTCTCCAATTTTTTTTACGGAGGACGATATGACTTTGAGTTCCTGGTTGCATTTTTCTTAGCTCGTAAGGGGTTTCCACTTCTTGAAAAGCCGATCTCATACTACATGAGACTCTTCTTGATCTCAGCTTCCGCGGCACTCGTGCTTGGCATCTTGGTTCGTTTTGTATTTGGTGAAACCATCTTGCTCCACTTTGGTTTCTCGGCGAATCTCTCGAACTGGATGTTCGGTGGAAGTATTCCTATCTATCACGGGATCGATGGAGCAAATGTTCGAAGATTTCAGGGGATTTTTGATGGACCAAATCCGGCTGCGTTTTTCATCCTCGTTTACCTCGGAGTGCTCATTCATTTCTTCCGCGAGAACAAAAAATACCACTATCTGCTTTCCCTTTGGGTAATCGTACTTTTGATGGTGATTTTCTATACATACTCTCGTAGTGCTATCATCGGACTCTTCGTGGGTGTGTTTGCGTTCATTGCGCTCTCAATCCGTGTGATTATCAAAAAATACTCAAAGCAGCTGCTCATCGCCCTTCCACTCCTCTTCCTCTTTCTCGGACTTTTTGCTCTCAAATTCGAAAGTACGATCGAGCGAATTATCCTCCGAGAAGATTCTACGAAGGGGCACTTCGATCGAGCGATTATCGGACTTGAACGTGCTAAGGATAAGCCACTCGGATCAGGACTTGCAACCTCTGGACCAGGATACCGATACGTCATCCATCCAGAAACAGACGAATCGCTCTTCGAAGGCGACAACAAAAAACTCGAAGATTACTACATCCCAGAAAGTTGGTATATCCAACAAATGGTAGAAGGTGGTGTGATCGGATTCGCGGTATTTATTGCGATCATTGGACTCATCCTTATGCAGCTCGCAGTGGCAAATAGTTTTGTGTTTGCATCGCTTGTATCCGTGAGCGTGATGAACCTTTTCTTGCATAGTTACGAATCAACATACATCTCGCTTCTGTTCTTCATGATAATCGGACTCATCCTAGCTGCCCATGATGCTCGAAAAAACAGACTTGCGCGATAGATATGGACAGGTACGATTCCTCTTTGTTGGCCGACTCGTCAGCGAAAAGGGATTTGATCGTGTAATCGAAGCAGCTCGGTATATCTTGGAAACACAGAGCGCTAAGGCAACGCTTAGCATCTACGGCGATGGAGATATGTGGGAAGCTATGTTGGCAAGTCTGTCAGGATTCGAAGGATTTCTTGACGCTTCGAGTAGGAAGCTTCCACAGGGGGGTGAACGGGTCGTGTATTTTGGACATCGAAGCTCGGCTGAAGTTCAAAAGGCACTTTCGGGTGCGCATTATATGCTCATGCCGTCGAGATTTCTCGAAACCTTTGGACTCTCAGCGTTGGAGGCGATCAGCTATGGTGTACCCGTGATTGGCTACAAGAAATGAGGTCTCGCACAGTTCCTTCTCTCGGATCATGTGATCGAAGACAGTGGAGATGATATTCGAGACAGCAAAGTATTCGCAGAAATGATCCAGGATATTGTCGAGAATTTCTCTGTCGCAAACTGGAAACGTCAGTCACTCACTGTGCGAGATATCGCAGCAAAATACAGCGAGGATCACTGGGTGTCTGAAGTACTCAGTATATTTGC
Organism: Patescibacteria group bacterium; assembly: GCA_049315825.1. Classification (GTDB taxonomy): domain Bacteria; phylum Patescibacteriota; class Gracilibacteria; order BD1-5; family UBA2023; genus JBMOJK01. Next base: position 30,758 of record JBMOJK010000010.1, on the reverse strand, counting down.
TGGGCGCAAGCGAGTGCTCCTGGTGACCGACTATATCGCTCCAATCGGTGGGATCGAGACTCATGTGATGACGATTGCACAGCTCTTGCGTGATGCGGGTTGCAGTGTTGAAATGTTCTGAGCGATCGAGTGAAAACCATCTAAATTGAGACGAATCATTGGACTTCTCACATCGCTCTATGACCCGAGCGTACGATATCGTTTGAAGTCACGTATCGAACTCTTTCAACCGGAAGTTATCTGGTGTCACTCAGTTGCCCGTGCGATCGGACCATACGGACTCTCGGCCGTGAATACATCAGATGCACTACGACTCAAAACATATCACGATCTTGGATACTTTGGTCTGTATGCAACTGCATTTGAGCATGAAAGTGAACTCGATCGCCCACAAACATTTACAGAATTCTACAGGCATGCACCTTTGATTGATCGGATATTTCCACTCTATATCTGGCTCAAGTTCAAGAAGCTCCGTCAGATCGCAGGAGTGCTTCGGGATTTTGATCTTCATATAGTTCCATCGGATTTCATGAAGCAGGCAGTTGCAACTTATCTCAACAAGCCTGAAGCTCCTATTTGCACCATCCCCCACGCCATTCATCATGAACGCACTTAATTCACTCTATGATCAGCTTTTCTTTGGAACAGCGAGTCAAGCTCGCAAGGCGATCGAGGCTGCAACGAAGAAAAAGAAATTCATCTTTGTGAGTTTTGCATATTTTGCAGCACTCAAGATGACGGGCTGGTATGAGGGTCGAGAGTCTGAGGATTACAAGAATGCACTTATGAAAAGTGATTTCCTTTTGCCCGATGGGATCGCACTTCGGCTGCTCTACTATCGTTACAAGCACCCAGAGATTTCTGCGCTGACTGTGCTTTTTGCGTACCGGTACTACGCGAGTCTCTCCGTAGGAAATCTCAATGGAACTGACTTTCTCCCGCAGTTTCTCACGCATCTCGAATCCAAAAAAGATTACCGATTAGTGCTTTATGGGACATTTCCAGAAGTTGTAGAAAAAGCTGCAAAATACGCGAAAAAGGCATTCAAAATCGAGACAGTTTTCCAAGATGGGTACACGCCGTTTGATATGAAGCTCCTCTCTGCCGACAAGACGAATATTCTCCTCGTTGGCATGTGAGCTCCGCGCCAAGAACTCTGGATCATGGAACATCAAAAGATGCTCAGTAAGCAGGGGAGAGTAATCGCTTTTGCGATCGGAGGGCTTCTGGATTTCTGGGGTGGTCGTGAAAAACGAGCTCCACAAATCATCCGAAAATTCTCACTCGAATGGCTATGGCGACTCATTGCAAAGCCACAAAAGAATGCGAAAAAAGTCGCAACGAGTCTCTTGTTCTTCGTAGAACTCTTTAAGCAAAAAATCTCTGGCTAGCCAGAGATTTTTTGCTTTGCATGAGAAATCTCATTGCACTTATTTATTAACGAATAGTGAATTTTGACGTACAATTTTTAATTTCTACTTGGAGTGCAAGCATGACTTACTATAGTCACTCTACTTTCTGCCGTACACTCGAAACGAATACACCTAAAAGAATCATCTGAGAGCGAAGATTCGTTCCTGTATTAAACAAATACAAGCTTTGTGTACTCATTCGCAAGTGTCTTTTCTCTTTAGGATAAAACATGCAACTCTCAAAACAATTTATTTTCGGTGTTGTAAGTGCTGTCTTTGTGGGAATACTTGGATATTCTTTCATGGATGCACTACTTCCTTCTTCTTTTAGGGTGGATCAAAGATTACCTTTCTCACATCCACAACAAAGTATTTCATCATCTTCGAGCACTGGAAGTGAGTCGGGGAAAAATCCATTTCAGCCCAGCACTCCATCAAATATCCCAAAGCCAACCCCACTGAAGTCTGTATTTCAAAAACCAAATACTGAGTGGAGAACCCGTGAGGTCACCCTTAAAGATGGCTGAACGCTTCGCTATGTTTTTGGTGAAGGAGACCCAAAGGAGGTTGCGCCAAAGAAGTCTGATTATCAGGATTCACAGGAATATTTTCAGAGCGAAGTCATACGTCCTAGAACTGAACAACTATTGACTCAATTTTTAACGAATCCTACGCTCGTTACTGTTATCAATAAATGCGGTCCATTCATTCGTCCAGATCCCAATAGCCTGTCTCAAATTGTGAGAAATTTCCCTAGCTCTTTGTATACTGCAGATTTCAGTGTAGAAAACATACTAACTGTTAATCTTATAAATGGGCATAAAGTAATTGATTGGACAAAGATTGATCCATTGGCTGATATGTTTGCTCAAATTAGAAATTATACAATTACTGGCTCAAAAGTGGATTTACTTGCAAAGCAATGTCTTGTTCCGGATGATATACCTGCATTTGATATCCTTGTAAATCAATTTAATGCTATCGGTAATAGTGCTTGCAATTGTGATGAATCAAATAGAAAGGAAGTTTGAGAGTTTTTGAGACGAAATAAATCAAAAAATTGGTAATTTCATAATACGTACATCACAAACAAATATTTTCATATAAATTCTATAGCAACGAATCATCATTGCTATAATTTATGACCCATTTTCAGCATTTTTTCCTTAGGATGTAAACATGCAACCCTTAAAGCAGATCATCTTCGGTATTAGCAGTATTACTCTCATAGGGGCGCTTGGATACCTCCTCATGGATGTATCACTTCCATCTTCTCTTCAGCGAGAAGATGGTAAGTTGTCTCTCTCGAATGCTGAGCAAGTTCCATCCACTTCAAACTCAGGTAATGCTTGGGGTGCAAACCCATTTCAAACAGGTGCTTCTTTGGAAGCCCCGAAGCCAGTGTTTAAAACTCCGAATATTGAGTGGAAATCCCGTGATGTTACTCTTAAAGATGGACGTACAGTAAACTATGTTTTTGGTGAAGGAGATCCGAAAGAGGTCATCCCAAAATTAAAAGACTTGCACGGATGGGAAGGAGGGGATGGTTATTTTCAATCAGAAACTGTGCGACCTAAAACTGAGCAACTTCTAGCTCAATTTTTATCCAATCCTACCCTTCCTCTCGTAATGAATCGTTGTGGACTTTTAACGAAACCAGGGCTGTATACTTCTGGACTTGAAGCAGGTCTTCCATACACAATCTATACTACAGATTTTAGCATGGAGAATATGATATCCATTGATCCTGAGACCGGAAAAAAGACTCTTGAAAGACATAAATTTTCTTTCATAGGGAATGTATTTAATCAAATCAGAACATACGAAACAAATGAGTGAAGTAAACGAATCAATGTGCTTGCAACTCATTGTTTATCGGCTGATGAAATAGTAGCATTTGATTCCTTGCTGAATCAGTATGAGGCAATCAATAATAGTTGGTCTAATAGCTCTCTAGAAAACAGAAAGGAGGTATGTAGTTTTCTAGAAAAAAAGAATTGTAGTTATGAGTAATGCATAGGAAATTATAGTGTCAGTGCTTTATCATCAAGCATCTTGGTATTCGTTTGAGTCCATGCATAGATGTAACTGCTGGTAATTCAAATTCCTCAACACGCGGATATGCATGTGCTGAGAATGCGAATTACCAAGCAAATCAGTTCATGTTTATCTCCTCAGAGCAGTTAAAATACTTCACGTATTACTACTGAGAACTATCAAATAAATCTCTAAATATTAAAAACCCTGTAGAATACTCGTTTCCGAGGTGTTCTACAGGGTGACTCGTACTCTCTCATTATTTGAGAGAGTTTTTTAATCCTTAATCTCAAACGATGCCATCCATCCACGACCAATCACTCCGCTGATAAGTTTTTGGATTTCAGCTTCGCTCTTGGGTGCTCGGGCGAGTACCTGATCGGAGATATTTTTGAGGAATGCGTACTTGGTATCGGATACTTGTTTTGTGAAGATGAGGTGTGCGATTACAGACTGACAGAGTCCGAGTTTTTTCTCGGCAGAGATATACCCATCCTCTCCTGTTTCTGTTTTTACGTATGAGCGATAGTTTACACCTGCAAGATTCATGTATACTTGATTCTTTGGATTCTCAAGGGCAACGCGTAGACAGTAAGAGTCTGTTGCAATGAGCTTAAGTTTATCTGATTTAATAGCATTAAGAAGTCCTTCGTATCGACGTGTAAGATCATGCCTGGGATCTCGGTCGATCGTTGCAGCATTGAGATCGACGAGGAGATATTTCATCCCAAGCTTTTTCATGCGATCTATCGTCTTGTCTGGATCTGAGTCTACGATATAGCGATCGAATTCTGTGATCAGGCTATCCTCAAAGTATCGCTTACGATTCTCGCTGATATAATAGGTGAGAAATGTTCCAATACGATAAATAACTCCTTGATTGCGGTTGTCTTTCGTAGGAACGAGGACTCCGTTGTAGAGTTCTTGTCGAAGTTTTTTTGCCTCGAGAGCGACCGCGAGGAGATCGGGTGAATTTCCATTTTCAGCAACTCCTGCTTCGATCGTCATAAGTTCCTGGGCAAGTGTGTCTACGCTGGTGCGTTTTCCATTTTCGAAATATTTCTTGAGTTGTTCATTCTTTATGTGCGAGAGGACTTCTTGTACGAGAATGGTTTCATCTTTGAGATTGATGCGTGCAAGAGTAGGGAGGTACTCAGGATGACCGAGGAAAACTGCCTCATCCTGAGTGAATTCACCTGACTTAAACTGGATAGAATCCGTTGCAATGTTATTCCATGCATGTGTCATGCATGAGAGTAGGAAGAATGGAATAATTACCAGAAGCAGTGCGGTAGTCGTGCTTATAGCGATGATTCTTCTTTCTGGATCTTGTTCGATACGAATGTATCGCTCAAAGCAGAATACCACGATTGCAAGGAAGCAGAAATACATAAGAATTCCGTACCAAACAATTCCAAACGCTGCTACGATAAAGAGCAGCGTATAGAGTGTTGTGAATCCAAACAAGGTTCTAAATGTTTTCTCATCCTCGTTCTTTCGTGATCAGAAATGTACGAGCAAGAACGGTGCAATTCCGACGGCTATGATGAATAGGTATCCAAATGGAAGGTTCTGAGTATTGAAAAAACTTGTGAGAAGTGCATTGAGCGATGGAACGAAGAAGTATCCAAAGAGTCCTGCCATGAGCACTGCATAGAGTCCAAGCCAGACTATATTTCCAAATCCAAATAACAGCACTGCACCTGGAACGAGTGCGAGGTAGAGATATGTGATGTCAGTAAACTCGCCCGCCTGGTTTGCTTGTGTAGTGAGATTGAGTGGAAGTTTGAGATAATTATTGATCCCATCCTCGTATCCAAAGTATCTTCCGAGGTCTTCGTTCTGACTCTTTCCTTCGTTAGAGATCGCGTTTGCCTGGATGGAGTCTTTGCGCTGTTGGAGTTCTGCGGGTGTATAAATCTCGTGATAGTCAGAGGTGATAGTATTGCTTTTTCCATTGAGTAGTCCGTTGATCGTGAGCTGACTCATGCCAACTTCGGAGATGTTTTTTGCAAGCCATGGGAGCAATGGGATTATCAGTCCAAGACAGAGGAGTCCAAGTGGCTTCAGGATGCGTGATGTGAGGTTGGTGTGTTTATGGCGAATATATCCGTATACGAATGATCCAAGGCTGAGTACGAGCAATATTCCTGAGAAGATCATCAACTCGCGAGGATGGTCTTTTGGATAGTTTACATTGAGAAAATCCCACAAACGAAGTTGTGTAAAGAGTGCAACGAAAATACCCGTGAATCCTACAAAACCTGAGAGCCCCATGCCCACATAAAACAACGCAGCAAATGCACCAATAATGAGCATGAGCGATGTAAACTTGATCGCAAATGCAACCGAGATGAGAAGTCCAGTAATAAAGATAAGCTTATTACGCAGCGACTGATCTTCGTCTTCCTTGAGTGCGATCAAGAGTGTCACGAGTGCGATCACTGATATCCCAAAGAGTCCGGGATCGAGCTTCATGTCTTTTGCTTGTTGGAATATCACCATCGGCATCGACATGAAAATCGTACTTGCAAGCAGAGGAAGCGAAAGATATCGTGGAGTTTTTGGGATGAGCGTGCGAATACCAAAGAAAAGCGCACAGATCGCAAGAAGAGATCCAATCTGATTGAAGAAAAATGCCTGTGGAGCAGAATTGATCATCTGTCCGATTGCCGTGAATGACTGCCAGAGCGCCATTCCAAGTCAACCAGTATTCTCAGTCTGTGCCATGATGCGAGGGTAGTTCATGTACACCCCGAGATCGTCCCATCCGATCGGATATGGTCGTACTACATTGGTAAGATTTACCGAGATCAGCACGAATAGCACAAGCAGGAGCAATGCACAAAGTACTGCAGGCACTGAGATTCCGGTCTTGCCTTCGCCCAAAATTTTAAATTCATAATTCCATAATCCAACTGCGATTTCGATGATTTCACGGTAGGCAATCCCACCAAGGATGACGAGAACACCGAGCGTACTCCAGATGTTAAATACGCCAACAAAACCCAGGGTTGCGTTGACCGTCATAAAGGTACTCAGTCCCAATCCGAGGGAAAGTAGGATAGTGTGATCGCTTGAGATTTTCTGCGTGATGGCGAATTTCTTGAGTGCGAAAAGTCCGAAACTCGCAGCAATGAAAGTGACCAAAAGAGGGAAGAGTGCGTATCGTATGATCTGAAAAAACAATACCAAGCCAGCACCACCTCCGAGGCCATTCTTCGTGTATGTAAATATAGAGGTGATCAACACTGTGCCGAGCAGTGCTCCAGCTATCCCAAATACTCCGATAGAGCGTTCTTTTTTCTCGAGTGCGACCATCACTCATTCGTAGGTGAGAAATCCACACAAGAGGACTGCGAAGTATACGAGGCTTCACTTTGCAGCTTCGATATGAGAGCCACCTGCGTAGTACGCGTGGATCGCAAATGCTGCGAGTACAAGGAAGAGACCAAGTGCCAAAATGTGTCTGAGAGTGTATTTCATAGAACAGAATTATGGTGTGGGGGATGTGGTTTTTCTAGATTTTACTATACGTATAATTTCTTCTTTGTTTATAGCAAGAAAAGCTCACAAGAAACAAAGAGAAGCAGCGCCAAGACTTACTGCAAATATGAGATTTCCGCCTGCGGTAGTTCGTGGAAAAAATTCATAGATTACTGCTGCGATTGCGCTTGCTGCGAGGATGTTCTTAGTGAAGAATTTCCAGTCAAAAGTTCCTGCATATTCTTGTGTAGCGCGTGAGCTGAGTATCCAGATCGGAATCCATGATAGTCCGACTGCAAGCGCTGAACCCTGTGGTCCAAATGATGGAATGAGTACAAGATTCAGAGCAAAATTCACCGCAAGCCCCACGAGCATAATCGAGAGACGCTTTCGTACGCGCCCTGTTCCTCCTAAGATTTGGAAGTTAATCTGCAGAAGCAGATTGAATATCAAAAACGGTGCAGAATAGAGAAGAATATCTCCAGATGCCCTGAATTTCTCTCCGAAGAAGAATACCCCAAGGTCGCTTCCATACAGGAAAAATACCAATGTTCCAATCACTCCGATCACACTAAAGAGTCGAGTAAACATCATACGAATACTCGTGAGTTTGTCATGTTCACCGCGTCCAACATACGACGAAACTACCGGGAAAATAAAGGCAATAATCGGCGAAGTAAACACGAATGGTATTCCGATGAGACTGAGATAATTTGAGTACAAACCTGCATCTTCCGTTCCTTTCATAAGGATCAAAAGTTGCATATCAATCTGCGAGAGAATAATCCCAATATTCATCGTAAGCAACGACCAAAGTCCGTATGAGAAGAGCTCTTTGAAATATGCTTTCTCGAATGTAATCTTAGCAGGATCTTGGATGAGTGGCATGAGGTAGTATCTCCACGCCCCATAACTCGAGATGGCAACTGCGAGCATCATCCCATAATTCCAAGCCCAAGAATACGTCTCGAGTGTACCAAGTCCTCGCATATGGAGCGATACCGCAAAACACAGTGTCAGTGCCATACGGATAAACTCCGAGAATTTCTGCTGCTTCGTATTTTGATAGATCGAGAATATCGTCACATTGAAGTGGAGGACATTCGAAAACATCAGATAGATCACAAAGAGCTGGATCAATCCGCCCGCTTCTGGAATTTTGAAATAATTATCTGCAAGCCAGTGCGCACCCAGCAAAAGGATGCTTCCTACTGCAAAGCTACTCACGAGCATCGCGATTGCTCCATAGGTCACAAAAGACTTTGCCTTGGCGGTTTCGTTTTTTGCGAGGAGTTTCGGGATGAAATAATTCAGACTCTCGATCATCCCAAAGTCGTTGAAACTTGCAACGAGATAGACGAAACTCAGTATTCCATAGAGCATCCCAACGTCTGACACACTCAAGTCATACGAAACCGTGATCTTGATCGCATATCCAATCGGTCCAATCAAGAACGAAAAAAAGTAGAGCCAAGCTCCACGTTTTATGAATTTCTCTAAAAGTCCCTCGTTATGGATATCCATGTTACTTTGAATAGTTTCCTGCTCGCTCATCACGCACACATCGTCCTCATTCAAATGCAATAACTCGTTTTTTCATCTGATCTACCAGGCTTGAGTCGTGCGTAGAGATGATGATCGTCTTTCCCTCGCGATTGAGTCGTTCGAAGATATGCATGATCTCTTTTGCATTTTCTGGATCGAGATTTCCGGTTGGCTCGTCTCCGATGATAATGTCAGGATTGTGGATGAGTGCGCGTGCTATACCAATGCGCTGAGCTTCTCCGCCTGAGAGATTCGGGATGAAAGAGTCTCGCTTCGAGAGCATATTTACATCTGTGAGTACTTCCGGGATGCGTCGCTCGATGAGCTTGTCTGGATAACCAGAAACTTCCATCGCAAATGCGACATTTTCACGAACGGTTCGGCTCTCGAGCAGTTTGAAATCCTGGAAAACAACACCGATCTTACGCCTAAAGAGTGAGAGATCCTTCGCGCTCATGGCGTAGAGGTCTTTCCCATCGTCGGTGATAATCTTGCCTTTCTTGGGTGCAAGCTCTCCAACGAGTGTTCGTATAAAGCTCGTTTTTCCGCTTCCAGATGGACCAATTACGAATACAAAATCCCCCGGTTCTATCGAGAGATTGAGATCAGAGAGAATCTTTCGATTCCCGTAGCGAATTTCGAGGTCTTGGAATTGCATTTTTACGCCGTGATTCTATCGACAAAGGCGTATTGATCAAGATTTTGCCTTCAAACTCGAAACAGTGTATGATATTTCTACTCTTATTCCCCGTATATGTTCCAAGCCCCAGACCTTTATATTTTCGATGGTCTTTCCGAAGAAGAAGTGAATTATTTTCTCCTCATGAGTGAACCGATGGAATTCCGATCGGGTGATACGATCATCGTTGAAGGCGATGAATCCGACAATCGAGCGTATCTTCTCGAGTCAGGAGAGGTTGTTATTTCGATCGATGGAAAAGAAATCACACGACTCACTGACTCAGGTCTCTTCGGAGAAATCGCACTCATAACCAATGATGTGCGCACTGCAACGGTCACTGCAGTGAATAAAGTCCGAGTACTTGCTATCCAGCGAGACGAGTTTCTCATGCTCGTCAAAAAGTCCGGCAACTTCGAAAGCGTCCAAAAAGAAATCTTCCGCCGTATTCAGTCGAACTTCGCACGAGAGCAGGAATAGTCTTTCTACTTGCAAAACAATCTTTCTCTATATACTACCGAACGTACTGGTGTATTTTCCGGTTCAGTTTATTTTGAAAATACTTGCACATGCAAAGAAAAGATAAGAAGGTGCTCATGAGTGAATTCGCTCAGCACAAGGGAGACACTGGTTCTCCAGAAGTTCAGGTTGCTATCCTTACAGACAGCATCGAAAACCTCAAGCTTCACCTTGATACACACAAGAAGGACAATCACTCTCGCCGTGGTATCATGCTCATGGTAGCAAAGCGCCGAAAGCTCCTCAACTACCTCAAGAAGAAGGACACTGCTCGCTACGAGACGCTCATCGCGAAGCTCGAACTCCGAAAATAATCTCAAACAAAAATCCCCTGGTTCAACCAGGGGATTTTTTGTGATTACTTCGCGTAGTATTCTTTGTAGATGGCTTCGATTTCACGTTTTGTTTCTTCGTCTTGGGTATTTAGGTAGTCAGCTTTGATCTGCTTCTCGTAGTTTTTGAGATATTCTTGAATAGCTGCCTTGCGGGCCTCTGGTTCGAGCATATTCGCTGGACCGAGGATTTTTTCGAGATAGTAGTTATGAACTCGGTCGTACATTTCATGTTTTCCAGTCATGAGCGCGGTGATGTTCTCAACCGTTTCCTCTGGATCATCTACGTAGTCGATCTGCATGTGTCCCATGATCTCATCACCTTCTGTGAGAATATCGATCGTTCCATAGTGGAAGAACGATGCAAAAACATTGGGAACGGTAGATCGGATGGTTTTGATTTTCTCAGCATCGAGGGTGTTGATATCTGCGAAGATCCCACTCTGATTTACAAAGAATATCTTTCCTCCAGCCACGAGATTGAAGTCCATCTCAAGATCGATGAGCAAGAGGATGAAATGTCGGATCAAGAACAGTTGAACAATACAGCAAATGATATCCAAGAATGCCCAAATCCCCGTCGAAAGCTGAGAAACGATAAAAATATGACCGATATATATCCCGATAATAATCAGGAAAAAGAAGAAATTGAACTGGAGCTGGTTGAAACAGCGAACGAATCATTTGTCTCCAATGGTGAGATTTTCACGAAGTTGTCGAGGAGCAAGGATTCGATTCTGCTCACTGTACACATTATGATAGTCGTACAAATACCAAAAGCTCGAGTACACCGTTGCGAGGATCGTAAACCCCAGTGCTACCGCAAGCGCAATACCGAAATTACTATAGTCAAAGTGCTTGAGCATGAGCGTGATATTTGCCGCTGCAATACCTCCAATCGGAAGGATCCACATGCTTGAAAGTAGTCCAAAGATCCAAGATCGCTTGATGAGGAGAAATGCATCGTACCCCTCTTTTGTGAGGCGATCGACCATTTCGATATCGCGTGCGACCACGAATGACTTAAAGAGGAATTCGTAAATTGCTTTGAAATTGATGAGCATGGATTTGATAGATTGAGCCGAGTATACCACCTAAGAATGCTTCGTCAAATTGATGCAAAATTGACATCCCTCTGTTGCCTCTATACTGCACTATATGAATCAGTTCGACGATCTGTACTTCTCGAAATACGTCAAAGAAGGTGACGAGCTTCTTTTTGTATGTCATCGCCATCCGATCTTGGTGATCGACAATATTCTCCTTTGGTGTTTCTTTGGGGTTATTTTGCCCCTGTTCTTTTATCTGCAGAATACTTTCACGATTGCAGATATTATTTCGACAGCATATTTTGAACTCTATCTCGTGAGTATATACCTCGCGTTGGTCTATGTGGTGTTTGATTGGTATAACGATGTGTGGATTATTACCAACCGGGGCGTGATCGATGTGGATTGGAAATATTTTACATGAAATATTCAGTACATCGACTATCACTCTATACATGGGATCGAGATACGAGAAAATAGTATATTTGATGGACTACTAGGAAAGGGGGATATCCATGTACACCTGGAAGCAGAACATGAAAACTTTGGGCTTTCGGATGCGGTTAATCCGCAGGGGATCGTTGAATATATCCAAGCCGTGATTGACGAACTCCACCATGAGCACGATGATCCCCATGAAGAAATCGATGATCGAAAGCCATTTGAACTCCTGCTCGATACACTTACAGACATGGTCCGCGAGCATCTTGAGAAGAAATGAAATACTTCTCAAGAAGATGAAGCGATCCATAAGGCCGATCTAGAGCGTGTACTTCGGCATACCAGCACTATCGACTTACGATCTGATGAATCTGGTTGATCTTCACACTAGAGAGGGTATACTGATCGCGGTATTCTTAACCACGATGCCTTATGAACCTCACCAAAAAAATTCTTGTAAAGAATGTAGAACACGACCGAAGTATTATCGAAAGACTCGTAGATGAGAACGTAACTGGAAAGCTCGACTCATACCTTCGAAGATATAAAGAATGAACGGTCTGCAAACTCGCAGTCAATGTATCAGGAAACAAAAAAGGAAATTTCTCAGGATCGGTGACGATGGATGCAGATGGAGTGCTCTATAGATCTGAACGTGACGACTACAAAAATCTCGATGATCTCATAAACCACCTCTTCGACCACATCAAAGAACAACTCTCAAAAGCAGGGAAATCCCGAGTGCGTGGATTCTTCTCTCGACTCTTTACTCGTGAAGCATAATACATGTACATAGCTATAGGAATCATCCTAGCTCTCGCCGTCTTTACAGTGATCGTGTTCTTCCATGAACTCGGTCACTTTCTTGCTGCGAAGGCTTCCAAGATTAAGGTAGAAGAATTCGGAATCGGTATCCCGCCTCGTGCAGCTACGCTTTTCCAAGATAAATCAGGTACGACATATACGCTCAACTGGCTCCCGATCGGTGGATTTGTGAAGCTCAAGTGAGAAAATTCCCTCGATCCGCGTGCAAAAGAGATGAACTCGTTTGCTTCAAAAAGCTACCTTGCAAAGACGATGGTATTGCTTGCTGGAGTGATCATGAATTTCATCTTTGCTTGGGTGATTTGTACGACGCTTTTCGCAGTTGGAGTTGCTCCGCTCGCGATTAACTCGAAGTTTGCAACGACGACCCAGACGCTTTTGATACCAAGCTTCGATCATGCAAAAGAGATCGGACTGCTCACGACCAAGTGAGTTGCCCTCACTCCAATCAAGGATTCTCCGGCAGATAAGGCAGGGATCATTGCAGATGATGAGGTGCTGAGTATTGGAAGTGTGAAAATCCAATCTCCAGAAGAATTCATCGCGTATTTCAAATCACATCCAGCAGAGTTGTCACAGATTCGTATCTTGCGTGGCAGTAAAGAAACTACCATTAATATTACTCCAAAAGACGGGAAAATCGGATCGTACGTAGGATACAAGACCATCGACCTCAATACGAACTTCGAGTACAAATATCCACTCGGACAGGCGATGGTTGTCGGGGCACAGGAAGTATACAATCAATCCGTTCTTACTCTCGAGCTCTTCGGTTCACTCGTTCGTAAGCTCGTTGCGCCTGTCAATCCTGGAGAGCGCAAAGAGGCTCAGGAATCCCTCTCTGGTCCGATCGGTATCGGAAATCTTTTTGTCGATCTTGCGAGGTCACACGCATCTGTGAGTGTAGTACTCCTCATTGCAGCACTCATCTCGATCAACCTTGGAGTCTTCAATCTCCTTCCATTTCCAGCGCTCGACGGAGGAAGATTTGCATTCCTCACGATCGAAACGATCGTTCGAAAGATCTCATGAGGGAAGCTTCGAGGGGATAATCTTGAATCTATTGTTCATGCGATCGGGTTTGCGCTTCTCATCCTCTTGAGTATCTTTGTGGCTTATCAGGATATAGTTCGTATTTTCTTCCGATGATAGAGGGTTTTGATTTTAAGTTAGTAGCACAGGATGGCATGGCCCGTGCGGGTGTTTTGAAGACTCCACACGGAGATATTCAGACTCCGATCTTCATGCCAGTTGGTACACAAGCAACCGTAAAGGGGATCACCAATGAGCAACTCCATGCTATTGGCACACAGATTTTCCTCGCCAATACTTACCACCTCGCGATGCGTCCTGGACACGAAACGGTCCGGGATTTTGGTGGTGTACACAAGTTCATGAATGCAACGCTCCCGATGCTCACGGATAGTGGGGGATTTCAGGTGTTCTCGCTCGGTCAGGCAGGAAAGGGAACTGGTTCTCGCGAGAAACAAAATCTCGTAAAGATCACCGAAGAAGGCGTTCAGTTCCGATCTCACCTCGATGGATCGAAACACCTCTTCACTCCAGAGGGGGTGATGCAGATCGAAGCAAATCTTGGTGCGGACATCATCATGGCTTTCGATGAATGTGCACCAGGAACGTCCGATCGTGCATATGCGAAGAAGGCAATGGATCTCACGCACCGATGGGCACTTCGATGTGTAGATGCACATACCAAGATCCAGAAGACACGCGCTGCAGAATGACTCCTTCCACAGGCACTTTTCCCAATCGCACAGGGGGTGATCTACGACGATCTTCGTGTCGAATCCGTGAAATTCATCCGCGAACTCCCCACCCTTGGTATGGCGATCGGTGGACTTTCAGTTGGTGAGAGTAAGGAGGATATGCTTCGCATCCTCGATGTGATTGCTCCAGAACTTCCAGAAGCAAAGCCTCACTACCTCATGGGGCTCGGAACTCCTGAAGATATCGTTGAAGGAATCTATCGTGGGATCGATATGTTCGACTGTGTGCTCCCGACTCGCCTCGGGCGACATGCAGTTGCGTACTCTTCATACGGAAATCTCAAAGTGAATCTCTCACGATTCATCCAAGAAAAGCGCGGAATCCCCACCACTCCTGAACTCTCGACGCACGTATCACGAACCTATTCTCTCGGATACCTCAGACATCTCCTCAAGGCCGATGAAAGCCTCGGTGGTCAACTCCTCTCGCTCCACAATCTCGAGTTCCTCATCAAGCTTTCGCAGCTTGCTCGCGCTGCGATTATCGATGGAAGTTACGAACAATTCCGCACGGATTTCTATGCAAAATACAACCAAGAATCCCCGTACTAAAAATATCATTCGATATATTTGTATGCCACTTTTCGGAGTGGTATTTTTTTCTGTTTGCACTGCAGTTTTTGCGACCCCAAAGAATCCTTTTGATACTTCGCTTCAGCCAAAGTATGCACCCGAGTACAAGTTTCCAGTACTTCAACAGGGGAGAAATACATGCTATTTCACCTCGATCGAGATCGTGGTTCGAGCCACGAGTCAGGCAAATATCAGACTCTCTAAATCTATGAAGAAAGTAGGGTTCGATGGATCGAGACTCGCGTATCCATCAGATCAAACGACATTTGAAAAACTCCTGCATTTTTCAGTTATTCGGAGTTCGCAGGTAAATTTTCTCCATGCTGAACTCTCAAAAGGCCATCCAGTCCTCGTAAGCTATCTGCTTAAAGCAGGGAAGAAAGAATATCCTCACATTGCAGTTGCATATAGCTTTGACACGAAGTGAGTTTGGGTGTCAGATCCGTATACCGCTTCCCGCAAGAGAATTCTCTGGGATGCAATCTTTACTAAATGAGGCTCTACGAGATACAACACACTTCGTAAACCCGTCTTCATCCCATATGCGAAGTGGTCCAAAAAGTGGATCGAACAAGAAAAGACGATGGATTTTTGGAAGAGTGAGGATAGGTTAAAATAGATATTTGCATGCTTAATAAAAGAGATCCTTTGCTGTGATCTCTTTTATTTTCTGGTACTGTAGTCTTTTTTAATTACGAGTATAAAATCTATAAAATACGAAAAAAATAACTAATCAGAAGAGAAGGGATAGAAGCATAATCCCTACGCGGTACCAAAAGTATATATTAATGTAGTCAGAAACTGCTTTGTCATAGAGTTGTTTGAGTTTTTGTGATTGCGAACGGGATTCATCCTGTTTTGCTCGAATCTTTTTTTGGTAGTTTTCGATTAGCTGATTAAGTTTCGCTAGATTTTCCTGATTTGTTTGGATTGAATTTTGGAGGGTTTTTGTGGTATTTGAAAGATCGTTTTCTCAGGATTTTTTCTCTGCTTTTTGCCCGTTGATCAAGGATTCAAGACGGGAGTATGTATGCATCTTCTCAGACATATCGGCTTGTAGAGTTCGAATTTCTTGATGTCTTGGGCCGAGGCTGTTATAAACGTCAGCCACATCGTAAGAAGGGTATGTTCCTGTAAGGACGCAATCATCGTGTTGGTTGTAGGTGTACGTACTATCGGCGGCACTAGACTCATTAAATTCTATAAGTATATCTGAAATACATCGACTCGGATAAGCTGGAGTGATTGGGAGGCTATCAATTATTGAGAAGGGATTCCCGATAATAATCGAAAGAGTAATTAAAAACATGCAGGCGAGGAGAGGGTATCTGATTTTTGTCCCCCTTTTTTCTTTAAAATACCTATCTGCTATAGATTTTGTGAGTTTCTGTTGGTGAAAAATAGTCTCACGAACCCATGCAATAATCTTAAACACAAGCAAAAGTTACAATATTTTTATGATATATAAATAGTGTAAAAAGTGTAATGAACGAAACATCTATCTATTCCTTGATAGAATCCAAAGTAAGATGTTACTCAGTGGCACCACATAAAACCCTTCTACGCTGATGAGTGCAGAAGGGTTTTATGTGATGAGAGATCACTATTTCATCTCGATGTAATTCGTTGGTTTTGTAACTGGGAAAGTTCCAAATTCAACGAGCTCATTTCCGATAAGATCGAATTTGTAGTTTCCGAAATAGTTAACATCAGCGGCGAAGTCGTATGTGTAACTATCCTTTGCTGAGGTAATCTTTGCGTGACCTACTTCTCTACCGTTGTAAGTTGCCTTGAGATCTGCACCTGAGAGTGAGAGTGCTCCGTTCACGGTGATTGTATTCCAAGTATCCTTGCCTGAATCATCCCATGAGTATTCCTTCCACTTGCTTGTTACAGCGAGTGTGTTGTTATTCCAATCAAGGTCGAAAGTCGAATTTTTATTCTTGATTCGTGCACTTGCCTTGTCCTTTGATACTCTGATAGTTGCTGAAGAATCTTTGCTGTATCCAGATCCTTTATTATCGAATTGGAATTCATAGTTTCCTGCAGTGCGAACGAGGGCAACGCGATTCTTCTCGTATCCACGTCGGTCATCAATAGAAAGTGTCGTCGTTGTGCCAACTTTCGTATACATGATGGAGTTCTTCCCATTATTTAGGGTTGCGAGACCGGCATTCTTATTTTCACCGATGGCCATGTTGATCTTCTGGGCAGTTGCTCGCTTGATGCCTAGGGCGTATGACTCACCTTTCTTTGACTTTGGAGTGAAAAGGGTATTAGCATCGAGAACATCGAGAACTGCATTTACCTTCTTCAGTACTTCGGCCTGATTGAGGGTATTGTGCTTTCCGATATTTACTCGGAGCGTCTGGCCTGGCTGGAGAGGGAGCTCCTTGAATACCTTGTCGAATGACTTTGTAAAATCATCAGTCCCGGTTCGGTCTTTGCTGAGAGAAGTGAGTGTAACGAAGAGGTCTTCTCCGATGATCTTAAACCCAACGTCTGCCTTTACGGTTGCTACGATATTTTCCGTAGTAGTCGTTACTTTGTCAGTTGTAGCATCGTACTTTGTATGATTTTCATCCTTAGCTTCGAGGTTTGCTGTGAATACAAAGTGCATTTCCTGATTTCCAGTCATCACACTGAGGATATTGGCGTACTTCTCTACATTTACTCCAACTTTTGCGCTGGTTCCAGTGCTAGAATACGCAAAGTTAAACTTCATATCTCCTGTTTCCTTGATGTCACCCTTTGAGTAGTAGTTCACTCCTTCGCGAACGATACTTACGATATCTTTCTGGATAGAGAGAATATCAGACTCGATATCTGCAACTGGGATAGCGGATACGGTTGGAGCTGCGGTAGTTACTACGGCGTTTTCAGCGGAAACATATCCAGCTGAGAGTGTAAGTCCGGCAAGTCCAATAGAGAGGACGCTGATAATTTTCTTCATAGAATTGAAAGTATTAAACGGGGATAGTATACTGGAATATAGAGAGCGAGTCAATGCGATTAGAAGTTCAGGTTACGAGCAGCATCGAGCTGATTGTCAGACCCCTTTCTGAATGCATCCTGATCGAGCTTTATCTCTACATCAGGCTTGATCCCAACGTGATTGATCCCGATAGAAGTCTTCCCAGTATACCATTTTGCAATGGTATACTTCACGCTTGATCCATCGAGATATGGGATGTAAGTCTGAACCGATCCTTTTCCGAATGACTTTTCTCCGACGAGTCGAGTCTGATCACCGAGATAGTCCTTGATAGTTCCGGCCATGATTTCAGACGCAGAAGCGGATCATCCATTGATGAGAATGATAATCTTCACCTTTGCGAGTGCATCAGTCTTTCCGATCGAAAGGTATGGCTGTGAGAAGTCTACGCCAACTACGTTTACTTTAGATTTCCCGAGTGGCACGAAGAAATCGAGGATTGAAGAAACTTCATCCACATCACCACCTGGGTTGTTGCGGAGGTCGATGATGAGCTTAGAAGCTGAATCAGCAACTACTTTAGATACCGCCCCTGAGAATGCATCAGATACTCCAGCACCAAATGATGTAATCTGGATGTACGAAGTGTCTGGACTGAGCTTCTTGTAATTTACGAGGTCAACATGGATCTTCTTGCGTGCAATCTCAAATACAAGCTCGCTTCCGGATCGAATAAGGGTGATCTTTACCTTTGTACCGGCTGGCCCCTTGATCTTTGCAGTTGCTTGCTGAAGAGTCACGTCTTTTGTTACTTCAAAGTCATCAATTTTCTTGATCTGATCGCCACCTTGGATTCCTGCAGATTCTGCTGGAGAGCCAACGAGTGGGGAAGTGACGAGCATCATTCCTGGCTGAGGCATTTCTACATATGCTCCAATTCCTTCGAATTCACCGTTGAGATCATCTGTGAATCCCTTTGCATCTGCTGGAGGGAAATACGTCGTATATTTGTCACCAGTAGATTCTGTCATACCGATGAGCGCTCCTTCGATGAGCTTCTTTGGATCAAAATCCGCACGATCTGCATGTTCTGTAAGGAGTCGCTTGTAGACGTCGTTAAGAATTCCGAAATTCTGTGCCTGTTCGATCGAATATGTGGTTTTAGTGTCATCTTCGCCGTTTGCACTGAGATATCCTTCTGCGTACGAAACAAGATCCTTGTTTCGCATGAGTTTCTTCTCAATGATCTCAAATTTATGACCGTTTACAAGAATCTCACCGTTGATACGCTTTCCGTACATCTGCTGGATGAGTTCTACGAGCTTGCGCTGTGTAGCAACTCCAGAGAGATCGATTGTTGTCCCATCGTTGGGAATAAGATCGAGATAGATTGCCTTTTGGTATGCTCGATAGAGGCGTGTATCCTTCGCTATCTTATCGTTCTTTACTTCGATAAATCGGTACGTCGAAGGAATCCCTTCGCCCTGACCTGCGATGTCGATGAGAGTAATAAAGAGCTCTTCGGTACTTACAACCTTATCTTGTGGTCGCTTTGAAAGCGTAGTAACAATGTCAGACTTTTCAGGCTGAGGAAGCGCATAAACGAACGACTGAGTCGGAAGTGCAAATGCGAGTAAAAGAAGGAGGGAGAGAAATTTTTTCATTATTGAGAAACAGAAGTAGATGAATTGTTGGTTTGTGTCTGAGTAGTGGTATTTGGCGGTCGACCGCTGAGGTCTACCTTTCCGAACATCATGGCGACTCCGAATCCCATCATACCACAGCCGATCAAGCAGAGTACAACAACAGTTCCTCCTCGCCCGAGATAATGCTCGGCCCATCACCATCCGCCCGTCCAGTCGTGTATATTCTTTCGGTATTTGAGGACTATGATTCCTCCGGCAAACAAAAGCAGGCCGTAAAAAATATTGTAAAACATGCTGTGAAGTATAGTGGATGGATGACTTTTTCTCAAGGTGATGTTCAAATTTGACGAAACGATCGAATCCGTGATACTATCCATGCATGAAAACCTTACATCCCCTCCTATGAGCCCCAATGTCTCGGGTGGTTTTGTAGTACATAATACTACATGACTTCCAGTACAAGCATCTTTTTTTGAAGCCTGACAGACTTGAAGAGCACAGTCAGTCGTAGCATCCGCTTTTACTGCACTTGTTCCACCAGTACAACTAAAAACACTCGAATGACTCTTTGTAGAGTTTCGTACGTACTGGGAATCAACAGAAACTCAGTCGAAGCTGGAAACAAAAACAGAGCGAAATAATAGTCTTATCACACCAGAGAGCTTTCGACGCGATGAGGCAAAAACATTTCTCTCTGAACAAAAGAGAAGTGGGAATATGGATAAATCTATTACTGAAGTCGAATTTCTAGCAAAGCTCGATGCCTGGATCGCTGAACAAGTGTCTCGGCCAGTAAGTGAGCAGGTAAAGAGTATCATTGATCAAGCAGGGGATCAGGTTGCCTTGAAAGACGCAATTGGTATTACATTCCCAGAAGAAATCGATCATAAAGCGTATGAAATTCAGGCTCTCATAGAAGAACTTATTAACCTTCATTCAGAAATTCGAGAGGAGGCAGAGGAAATTGGGGGTGCTCTCATGGGGGTATCTGGTGAATATGGAGAAATAGACGAAACTGAGGCAGTCTATAAGCTCGGAGAGTTTGTTTATCGCTACCTCTGTACGAGCTTCCCAAATGGTGGACGTGATCTTCCAGAAGATGATCCGCTCGTACAACTTGGAAAACTTCTCGGACATCATTAAAAAACTTGCCTTTTGGCAAGTTTTTTATATCATCCGCGAGCTTCGTAATACATTGGGAATTCGCCAAGTGGTAAGGCTCCGGACTCTGAATCCGGCACCGGGGGTTCGAATCCCTCATTCCCAACCAATGAACTATCAAATAATCCCCGCGTGAGCGGGGATTATTCATTCATAAAAATCTTCTTCTCATGGACACATCAACTGCATTAAAATTCGAAGAGGCTATTGCTTGTAAAAAATGGATATGGGCGAAAACTTTTGCTTCGTTTTCACCTCGTTGGTATATCGTGCTCGATATCCGGAGTACTGAATGCAAAACATTTATGTCTGCAATCGAGCAACATGGGAAGGAAGTGAAATTCAAGAATAAACGCTACACTCAACTAGAATTCAAAGGATATCGATACTGGATCGTAGACGGAACTACCACACTTCAGAAGATCATCAATCGTGCACTGCTCGATGAGAACAAAATGAAAGAAATAGTGGAGAGTATGCAGGAAGGGAAGTAGATAAATCAATAAATCCCCGCGTGAGCGGGGATTTATTGATTGTGCTTATCTAAACTCCGCCATCTTTTCACTTTCCTTTACATCCGTACACTTCCATTCTCCAAATGTGAATTTACCATCAGAATCCGTAAAACCTGAATAAGTACAGAGTTTACCTTTCATAGAAGTGCAGTGTGCATTGTAGATAGTTTGAGTCATGTTGAGAGTTTCTCGGATGCTTGCACTACAGTAAGCATCCTCAGAATCAGTGATGCCATAGCCCTTTGGTGTATCACAGTTCCATTTTCCGTATCCATTTACTGCTTTGTAGATACAGATCTTCCCTTTGCTATTATTACAGAACATGATGTACGTATCTGAATTCTGAGTCTCCGAGTGAAGCGAGTAACATCCATATCCTTTCTGATACTCACTTTTCGCAGTGGCTGCTGGAGTTGGAGTCGGGGTCGGAGTTACTAGCGCTGGTGGAACGACCGTTGAATTATTCTTCACCTGAGGCACACAAATAATCTCGTTGTTTGCACCAAATCCCTGGATAACCTCTCCTGCTTTACACGACTGAGAGAGTGCAACGGCTTTCTTGACGGTTCCATCGGTTGCATCGGTTGGATTTGCGAGGATCTTGGTGAGGTAGGTGATCACTTTTGAGTTACTCAATGGAGCAATCTTCACAGCTGCGTAAGCAAAGCTGGCAGTGAGCGTGAGAATGAAGAGAGAGGAAAGGATGAGGCGGAGTGATTTCATGGGCAATAAACCATTATGGATATAAATTCCATAGGAGGTTGGAATGAATGAATCCTATGGAATCCCTTTTAATTGTCGAGCTATTTTGCAGTCTTGCTCTGGAGGAGGAGTTGGGCTTTGATCTCGAAGTAGGTGACTTTGGAGTGACCGTTTGATTCGAGGGCATCTTTGATCGGACGAAGCTTGTCGGATCAGGCAGGGAAATATTTCGCCATGATGTCTGCGACGATCGTGAGGTGAGTAGGGTCGACGAGCGCAGTAAGCTCAGCAGGGGTGAGATGTCACTCTTCGAAGAGCTTTTCGACGTGGGTCTCGATGGTGAGCGAATGCACGCCGCGTTCGTTCGCGATGGTTTTGATATCCTTGCCGATCTTGAGGAGTGCGAGAGTAGCCTGATAAGTATCTCCACCCGACGATTTCTTGGAAATTCCTCCGGCTTTGGAAGCGGACTTGGAGCTCGTCTTGGATTTCTTGAATACATTGCCTTTGGCCTTCATGGCAACGTAGGACTGGAGATCAGCTTCTTGGTTTTTGAGGAGCTGTTCGCGTTGGATGGAGAATCTCCCGCGTGGTGTGGTTGTGAGCAGTGGATACATCCCGGAAGTTTTGTCGAGGAATCCTTGGACGATGAGGGCTTCGATCACAGCGAGGATGAGCTCGTTCGAGTATTCGCTGAGCACGCCAAAATTTTCATCATCGTCGAGTCCACGAGAGACGAGTTTTTGGTCTTGGCTTCCTTGGAGGAAGAGGGCGATCATGTTCGAGCCGAACTTTGCGTCGAGATCAGAGACGACGTCGAGTACGATTTCGAAGACGGAGAGATTGACGAGCTGGGATTCGGCCCCGCTCATGTATTTGTCCTTCTCGATGCAGTAGTCACATGCTCCGCAGTTCTCGCTGAGTGTTGCGAGGTCTTCGGTATCTCCGAAGTATTCAAGAATGAATCGTTTGCGACAGCTTGGATAGAAGAGAAGTTTTTTGATCTGTTCGAGTTTGTATTTGGCTTCGGTTTCGAGGAGTTGTTGTTTTTTCCAGTCGATGGGAAGCTTGTCTGCGGGCATTTTCCCAAGAGCGAGCGTGAGTCCGCGACCTCGGAATCCTTCGTCGATTTCTCACTCGAATCCCTTCTGGATTACTCCGTATTTCTCGAAGATATTGAGGATACTTCCGACCTGCATAGCATTCTCGATGCCGGCTTCTTGGGCCATGACACTCTGGGTTTTGAGCACGGGAGAACCGCGTCATTCACCGTCTTGGAATTCACTATAGAGCGAATCATAGAGTTTGAGGATGCTTTCTTTGGGTGGATTGCTGTTCTCGATGAAGAACTCCTGAATCTTGGTGTCGCCGTAGCTCGCGAGTACGATCCCAAAAGATCGCTTCCCGTCACGTCCTCCGCGACCGACTTCTTGGTAGTAGTTCTCGATCGAACCGGGGAGATTGTAGTGGATGACAAACCGGATGTCCTTCTTGTCGATCCCCATCCCGAAGGCATTGGTCGCAACAATAACCTTGTGATCGTCGTTCATGAAGGCATTTTGGGTATCTTCGCGATTTCCGCTCTCCATCGCGCCGGTGTACATCCCGACGTCGACGTCGTTTTGCTTCAAGAAATCATACACCTCGCTCACAACTTTACGGCTGGAACAATAAATAATCCCCGAACCCGCAACCTTCTCGATGATGTCGAGGGTCTTTGCGAGCTTGTCGTTCTTGGAGCTGATTTCTCGTACGAGGATGATGATGTTCTTGCGGTCGAAACCCTTGGTGAACATCGCGTATTTCGTGAGACCGAGTCGTTCGACGATGTCGTCGCGGACTTTCTTGGTCGCGGTCGCGGTGAGTGCGACGATGGGGAAGGCCTGTTTCGTGCGAAGATTCGCGAGGAAATCCCGGATCCGCATATAGCTCGGTCGGAAATCATGCCCCCACTGGCTCACACAGTGCGCCTCATCGATCGCGACGAGCGAGATCTGGATATTGGCTATCGCACGAAGAAATGCCTGAGAATTGAGGCGCTCGGGAGCGATGTAGAGGAATTTGATCGGTCATTTTCCTTCGGGATCTGGGCTTGCGAGATCGCTGAGGATGTCTTGTTGAGTAGCGGTATCAATGGTGGAATTGATACACTCTGCACGAAGTCCGAGCGCATCGAGCTTATCGATCTGATCCTTCATCAGCGAGATGAGCGGGGAAATGATGATCGCTACTCCAGGTCGAGCAATCCCGGGAAGCTGATACGTGAGGGATTTTCCGCCACCCGTTGGCATGAATACAACCGTATCTTCGCCTGCAACAATGCTTTCGATCACTTCTTTTTGTCCATCTCGGAAGGCTTCGAGTTTGAATGTGGATTTGAGGATTTCTTCCAGAGAATGCATGTCGATCGGGTCGGTAAAATGTTTTTGTGATAGTATACGTGCTTGTAGAGAGATCGAGAATTTTTCCTAAGAATTTCTACAAATATCCTTAATCTGATCTTAATTTGAGGGAATAGTATGTGGGCATATTTCATAACTTATGCATATGACACTCTTCTTGATCTCGTTTCTTTCGGGAGTGCTGACCGTCCTTGCACCGTGTGTGCTTCCACTGCTGCCCATCATCGTCGGTGGTTCACTCAAGGGCGGTGTGTGGCGTCCGTATCTCATCGCTGCTTCGCTCATGATTTCGATCGTAGTTTTCACTCTGCTTATCAAGGTAAGCACGGTGTTCATCGGTGTTTCGCCGTCATTTTTCCCGTATTTTTCTGGGATTTTGGTGATGGGCCTTGGTGTAGTGACGATCTTCCCAGGGATTTGGACGCACGTGGCTGAGATCACAGGATTCGAGCGACGTAGCCAGGAGAAGCTCGAAGCTTCGAGTGCGAAGAGTGGTGCATTTGCTGCTGTGCTCACAGGGCTCGCGCTCGGGCCGGTCTTCTCAAGCTGTTCTCCGACATATTCACTCATCCTTGCGACGGTACTTCCGGTGAGCTTCGGACTAGGAGTTGCCTACCTCACGGCATATGCACTCGGACTTGGGATTATCCTCCTCCTGATCTCGATCTTCGGACAACAACTCATCAAAAAACTCAAATGGTCCGCCGATCCAAAGGGTTGGTTCCGACGTGGTCTGGGAGTGTTGTTTGTGCTCGTAGGTCTCGCGATCGTGACGGGATTCGACAAACAGATCGAGAGTGGTTCACTCTCTGCCGGGCTTTTTGATATCACAAAACTCGAACAAAAAATCTTGAAATCATCGCTTCCTACGAAGCCATCGATGCATGATTCGACGGCTCAAAATTCAAACAATACCCAGGTATCTATGACTCAGGGAGCACCTCCATTTGAGCTTGCGTATGATGGAAAACAAGATGCACCCGAGCTCGCGGGACTTACGAGCTGGATAGGTAGTTCACCGCTCACGATCGCGGGTCTCAAAGGAAAGGTGGTGCTCGTGGATTTCTGGACGTATTCGTGTATCAACTGTCAGCGCACGCTCCCGTATCTCGTAGAGTGGAACAAGAAATACGCAGACAAATGACTCGTAATCATCGGGGTACATGCACCGGAATTCGCATTCGAAAAGAATCCAGAAAACGTGCAAAAGGCAGTCAAAGATGCCGGAATCCTCTACCCAGTTGCGCTCGACAATGGATATTCGACATGGAATGCATACGAGAATCAATACTGGCCAGCGAAGTATTTCATCGACCGAGAAGGAAAGCTCCGTCACTCACACTTCGGAGAAGGAGGCTACGCCGAGAGTGAGAAACTTATCCAGTACCTCCTCGGGATTTCATCCGAAACGACCGTTCAAGATCCTGAGAAATCTTCGAGTCGACTCCAGTCCCCCGAAACCTATCTCGGATCACTCCGCACGAAGTTCATCATCAATCCAAACTACAAAAACGGAGCTCAGCTATTTACTCCTGCATCCAAGCTCACATCCAACCAGGTCACCCTCGGTGGAAAATGGACCGTCCAGGGTGAGTCCATCCAAGGAGAAAAGGGAAGTACACTCACGATGAAACTCTCCGCAAAAGACGCATATCTCGTCATCTCCGGAGCACAAGAGGGGAATCTCAAAGTCGCGCAATCGGGCAATATCTCCAATCATTCACCCGAACTCCACGACGGACTTCTGCATATAACGGGCGATAAAATGTATCATATTGCGAGTTTTGATGGATTCGAAAAGGACGTCACAGTGCAGCTCGAGCTCACTTCACAGATGTCATTTCATGCATTTACGTTTGGGTCTTAATCCATCCTTAATCCACAAATATATTCTATCTGAGTGCACAGCACGTTTAATCATTTCTTTGTTTTATGAAAACTCTTCTCACAGTGGGTCTCGTTCTTGTGACTACCGCTTTTGGTACTACTTCATCATTTGCCATGTCGATGGATTCGATGCAAAAGGATGTCATGATGAAGTCGGACACGATGACGATGACAAACACACATATGAGTGTCAGTGCACTTGCGAAGTCAAAGGGGTATAACTGGATGAAGGATCGTTCAGCACTCGCTACGAAGGCTGGTATCAAGAACTACCGAGGTACTGCCGCACAAAATCTCATCATCAAGAAATACCTCATGAATGGTGCAATGATGAAATCAGACACGATGATGAAATAATAAAAATCCCCAAAATGGGGATTTTTTTATGCTCTTCGCAAATATTTTACGAGTCCAACAATCAATACGATCAGCAGTGCAAGCAGAGCGATAATCGTTCATATTTCTCCGGAAAGATCAGAAATATTTTCCCATTGCTCACTAAATGCGTATCCCAGTAACACAAAAATTGCCGAGTATGTAATCTGACCTAAGAGCACATAAGGGAGAAATCTACGGTATGAAATATTTCAAAGGCCAGCGATGATATTGATCGGTGGACCCATGAAAGTCACGATGAATCGTGAATAAAAGATCATGGAACGATAGTGCTTTTCGAGACTGGCTTCAGTTTGTGTGAATCGATCAGAAATCAGTACTTTATGCATCCCGATCCGACTAAAAATAGATTTTCCGTATTTGCGCGCGATCCAGTATCCGGTTGTATCTCCGATCACACACCCCACGAAACAACACGCGATAATCTGAGTCAGCCCAAAATACCCCTGAGCCGAAAGTGCACCAGATGCTACTGCGAGTGCTGTGATCGGGAACGGAAAGCCAAAAGATGCCAAAAGCGCTACCGCAAATAGCATGAGTTGTCCGTAGATCAGTATGTATGAGAGGAAGAAATCAAGCATGCTATTTCTTTGGATGATCGACTGAAATTCATCCAGTGGATACTGCTCCTGTGAGCACTGATCCAGTAAGTGATTTTGGATGGGTTTGTAGATATATTCGAACTGCACTTTTTACAGACTCCACAAATGCACCGACTTCTATTTTGGAAGATTTTGCGTATTTTCCGACCGAAATATCTGGGAAGTTTTTGTGATCAACTCCCAGGGTGTCCTTGAGATATGTTTCTGGCATTCCAAAGGCAAAGCTTATATAGCGAAATGTCATCCATGGAGCGATCGCATCGGGAGAGGTAAGTGGTGTTCGCTTGTCATCATTTGGAGGGCGATCAAACGGGTTGCGCAGCTTCATGTGACGATCGAGATTTCCAGAATTGATCGCTCCGCGAATCTCTCGCGTGAGCATGACGGCCACGACGAGTACGAGTACAACGAGTATAACTACCCATGACCGACTTGGGCGAGTTTGTGCGAGTGCTGCGAGTTTCTTTTTCATGGTTTAGATTGAGGATGGATCAGCTTCGAGCTGGGCTCGGAGCTTGGAAGATTTATGGATATCAGTAGCGTGTCCATCGATGCGTATGATCTTGGTATTTGGGAAATTCGTATCCAAAAATCTCGTAAGCCCTTCAGTAAATCCGTGCTGATCGTAGCCGAGACAGATGGTGCTGGGTTCGTAAGTACGCAGGCATTTATACGGGTCATGTTCGTCGCCAATTTCTACGATATCAGAGATACCAAGTGCCGCAATATCGTCTCTTCGCTTAGACTGAGCATGAAATGTTTGGCGACCCTTGATCTTGAGAACATTCGCATCGGTTGCGATGATCGTGATGAGTTTTTCACCATGTTTCTTGGCTTCTGCAAGATAAAACGCATGCCCCGGATGCACGAGATCAAACGTTCAAAATGTTATAACCGTATTTTGTTTACTCATATCAGAAATCTAAAAACCTTCGAGGCGTTCTATCTTGTATTCGATCTTTCAGGATTCTACGGTTTCTCGGATCATGCGTTCGTTTTTGTTGAGGCTCGATCCGCCCGACTTGAGTTCGAGGAAGACGATTTTCTTGAGCGAGCCCGTGGAGAGTCCGTCGAAGACTACGTAATCTACTCATTTTCCTACGAATACCATATCTCGAGCTGCAAAAGGGAAATTCGGCAGAAATGGGAGAATTTTTTCGTAGACTTCTCAGAGGATGACTGACTTCGAGCGAGTGATTGCATCCTGCCTGAGGTGTGATGCATGTCGACTGCGCAGGATTCGTCCTAGGGCAAAGCTCATGCAGAGCGCAATGAGAAATATCAGGACGATGAGTGCGATCTCGGTGGTGTTTAATTGTATCATTTGGGGTTTTGAGATTTGGATTTTAGCATATACTACCCACTCGCATAAATTCACCAACACTTCTATGATCCACGTTTTCGTAACGCATGATGCTCGTATCCGAGATGCCGCAATGGCACACTTCGGTCTTGTTGAGAAGATGAATGCCTCTGGAGTTTATCAAAAACTCGAGCGTATCCTTCTCTGGACTGAATCATCACCTGAGTCGCTTATTGAGCGCGCTTTCGGAGAGTTTGCTGCAGGCCAGGTATGGATTTTAAGTTCTGCAAATGTGGTTTCTACGGAACATGAAGTTGGGGATATCGTCCTTCCGAATGTGTTTCTTCCGTATGATGCTGCGATCGAATCAACGAGCTTTACCAAGGAAAACCGCGATGCTTTTATGCGCGATCCGCTTTTCCTCTCGCACTACGATGAACAGGATGATATCGACTTTGAAACCTTCGGACTTTCGATCGGGGGGATTACAGTCACAAAGGCGGATGGTATGTCAGCAGAGCTTCAGGAGCAAGTAGACTTCGCGTACAGCGCAGACTGTGTTGATCCAGTAACCTATCCGATGATCCTTGCTGCCAAGAAACTTGAACGATCCGAAGAGGTCTATCCAGTCCTTGCGATGGTTAAATATGACGGACAACCAGAAGAGAATGCCAAGATTTTCGGACATCTCTTCCATGTGGTAGAATTCCTCCAGTCTCCGATCTCGCAGGATGATACGGTGGAGGTTGATCTCGACGATGGATTCGACGACGAAGAAATGGATCGCTAACAACAATAAAGGCTGCATTTGCAGCCTTTATTGTGCTAAAACGTGAAGAGTTTTTTGAGAAATGGGATATGAGTAATCCCAGCGCGTACGATATTTGCAAGAATGAGTGCGAAGATATATCCCGAAGGAAGATGCCACACGAAACTTGCGATCAATGCACCTGCTAGAACTATCCCGATAGTGATCTGATGTGCTTTTGAGATCGGCGAAGTTTTTGGTTCACATGCCATGAGTCCGAAGAAGAAAAACACTGTTCCATCGAGGAAATAGTCCATAAAATTTCCTTGTGTGAGCATATATGCTGCAACAAGAGCGAAAAATATTCCAGCGAACCATTGTTTTCGATTGCGAGCTACGATGAGTGCACAGAGGATCATGGAGATCACAGTTCCGACGGTGAGTCGGATGTCTCCCAGAGTGAGCGCATAGTTTGCTCCCCACCATGAGCCGAGTGGTGCTACGATCAGTCCGGTGTACGAGATAAGTACTGCAGCTCCGATTGCCCCAGCGGCAGGATTGATCAGGGGTGATACCTTGTATCGCACCAAGACACGTAGTGCGATCGCGAGAGCCGCAACGAGTGCGATAGGAAATATCTCTGGGATGCTACTTGCAGGCTCAAGAAGCAATGCGATGATCATCGTTGAAATGAATGTATCCTGTGTAACAAATGCACTCCATTTCAACTCTCTTTTCCATGCAAATTGTCAGATAGCTCCAACCGCGAACAAAACGAGCGCCGAGAGTACAGTAGGCCAAAATGGACGACTGATCAAACTCAGAAGAAACGTCGCACCGAGTCCGTATACCGCGATCGGATATGGACCAGGAAGCGAGGATAATGAAAGTTTCATAAAAAAGATGGGTTAAGAAACTCTTACCCATCCTATATCCTGTATGTTTTTTATCAAAGAGCTTTTAAGAAAACTCAGCCAGATTTA
This sequence comes from Patescibacteria group bacterium, assembly GCA_049315825.1. Classification (GTDB taxonomy): domain Bacteria; phylum Patescibacteriota; class Gracilibacteria; order BD1-5; family UBA2023; genus JBMOJK01. The sequence goes on along the minus strand of JBMOJK010000010.1, from coordinate 790 downwards.
AGCTTTCTTATAACAAAAGTCACAACGCTCTGATCCGTTGTAGAGTTTTCGTTTCTCAAATCCTTCGCGTTTTGCGCGATCGAGGAAGAGATCCCAGCTTGTGATGATCCCACCAGCAAGTTCTTTATTGGCTTTGAAGATCTTGGTGAGTGTATCGTAGAGAGGTACGAGATCTTGATCGTTGAGACGAAGACCGTACGGAGGATTGGTTACGAGGCAGCCCGTTCGCTTGCTATCGGCGTAGGATCGCACGTCTGCATTTCGGAATGTAACATCGTTCGGGATTCCGGCGCGACGAGCATTTTCCATGGCTATTTCTACCATGTCAGGATCGATATCACTGGCTTCGATCTGGTATTCTCCGCTTGGGTAGATACGAGCCATCGCGGCAGTAGTTTCGTCGAGTTTGTATTTCTTGTCGTACCAATCCCAGCTTTCGAAGGCAAAAGATCGCTTGAGTCCAGGTGCAATATTACGAGCCATGAGTGCAGCCTCGATCGCAATCGTCCCCGATCCACAGAATGGATCGAGAAATGGCGACTTATAGCGCCAGTTACTCACCATGATGATCGCAGCAGCGAGTGTTTCCTTGATTGGAGCATCCCCGGCTTCGCGGCGGTATCCGCGCTTGTGGAGTGCTTCTCCTGAAGTATTGAGGAGGATGAGCGCAGTATTCTCGCGGATTACGACGAAAATATTCACCGCAGGGATACTTTCAATCTCGGGGATGACTTCTCATTTCTTGAAGATGAGACTCAACATCTTCAACAGACCTCCAATGAAAAAAAGA
>JBMOJK010000030.1:0-2428 GCA_049315825.1 Patescibacteria group bacterium | reverse complement strand
TCCTTTTTGCCTGTCATCGGGTGATGGGATCAGATGGAAAATTGCACGGGTTTGGAGGAGGACTTCCTGCGAAGGTGTGGCTGTTGGATTTTGAGAAGCAGAACTAAACAATCAAAAATCCCTCAGAACCTCCAGAGTTCCGTAAATTGTGTGTGGATTTCGAAGTTGACTCACTGTACGTCTCCGAGGTGCGCACTGCGTTTGTCGACGAGAAAGCTACAAACAATTTACGGAACTGATCACAGATTGAGATTTTTAGCCAAAGAAAAACCGCTCAGATTCGAGCGGTTTTTTTTGAAGCGAAGCCCCTTCCACGAATGGAAGAGACTGTCCTACGGTTGCTGTGTTACAGTGTATCAGCATGAGCAATTCGCAGCTCATGCAAACGAAGGGTCGTATTTCAAGGGCAACTCCATGATAACTGGCGTCATCACTTCAAGGTTCTCGGACCTATCCTACACATCGCTTTTTTATAATACCTCAGCAACGGATGATTTATATCTAAGAAAGATGAGAAGTCAATTTATCGGGATTTTGGGAACAAAAAATCCATCTGGGGAGATGGATTTAATACTGGAGAGGCGTATGAGACCTTAAAAAAACAAATTAAGCTATGATATTGAGAACCATTCTGGATTAATTAGTTATTTAAACTAGACAGAAAGATTTCTTAAAAACAGAATTACATCTAACATTAAGTAGTAATTTTAAAGAAAACAACATGTCTACAGTACATAGATTTACCCAATTCATATTGGGTATCACTCCAGCAAAAGCAATCATTTTTGCTCTAATATTCTCCACTAGTATATTTCTAAGTATATTTAGCCTGGAATCCATGGATCATCTCCATGAGAATAATCGGCAATACGAGGCATTTACAAACTGGCAAACAAATTATCCAGCGGAATATTTGGCTTGGGCGAAATATATAAAATTCAACACAGGTAATGAACCTTTATGTGGTAATAAAGAAGGTTCAGGCAGGACTATAATCTGAACTACTTTCTACAAGGATTACGGAAATTATATCAATTGAGAGAAAATGGCCTGTGGCGCATGGATAAAAAATCCTCCGTTGAAATCAACTTACTGAGATGAACTGATCAAAGAACTTAATGATATACTATCAAGTGGTGGAAAACTGATGTTCATATCATTAGTTTTCATCGTTGGCCCATGAATTGGAGTTGTTTTTTTACTCAAAATCTTGCAGTTTGCAATCATAGAGAGTCGAACTCGAAAATGATGGTTTCGAACCTACAGTAGTATCAGTCTAATAATGATACCAACAGTACTCATATACAGCTATTTCTTTAGCTGAGAATTTGAGTGAGAAGAATTAGTCTGGGTGTGGAAATCTATTATTTCCTGTATGGTGACATTTACATGTTTTATATTTGCAAGAGTATTATATTGCTGGATTAAAGATGGATTTCAGGAGAGTAAATAAACTTGATATCCATATCTCAAAGAATTTCGTTGGGATCTTTTATATATTTAGCACCTTAGTTCAATAACCCTTTTCTAATAAGGTATTCGTAGAAATCGGTTACATTCATCAGTCAATCGTTCCATGAAGGTACATTCACGATTCATGTCTGATAGACATCACTCGGCTGTGACTCGATTAGCAAATGTCCGAGTGTACCATTGGTGACAACAGCACTATTAACAACATTGAAGAAATAGCATTCTCGCGGAATTACAACCACTGGATCGAACTGATAATTCCATGAGCCGCTGAACTGATCACTTGTTATATCTACAGCAAACTCGTCGTTCTCAAGCCATACATGCGAAATATCTTCCGAAAGATAGTATCAGGAAGCGTACATTCTCCTGAATCAGAAGACTCATTTTTCGGAAAAGTATTTCCACAAGATCCAACTGGCATCGTCGCAACGACCATCTGGAAATACCATCATGTTCCGCCCTCTGTGAGAATGAAAATCCTTATGTTTTTCAATTTCCGAACGAACGTGGGTCGCATGTAAAAAGAGTGTTTTTTTGTTCATATCATGTATAGTATACTTCTTGCATCCGATTGAAAGACTACAAGCTATTTCCTATTTCTTATTTACCTTCATTCATATTATGTCTTTGACAACAAGTAATAAACAACTTGACTAGTATGACACCAAAAAAGCATCATTTAGTACCTTGTGTCTATCTCAAGCAGTTCTGAGAAGCCAACGAAGGCAGGAAAACCAAAATCTGGATTTTTGATAAAATCAAAGGTATTGAGTGGCATCAGATGGCAAACGAAGTCTTTACAAAGAACCACTTTTACTCCTGTTTCAACTTTCTCGCTAACATCGTTGCTCTCCGACAAAGGGAATGGCTGCGCGACTGGCGGGTCAAATTCGAGGGCGAGGCGGGCATTGATGCCGGTGGAGTGCGCCGTGAACTGTACACCAAGTTGGCA
>JBMOJK010000023.1:0-11989 GCA_049315825.1 Patescibacteria group bacterium | reverse complement strand
TAAAGTACGCTCAGCACCACTTTTGCAGTCTTCACTCCAACCCCTGGGAATGTCATGAGAACCGTGAGATCATTGGGGATTACCTGTTCAAATTCATCAACCAGTTTTTGCGCGCAACCGTAGATGAATTTCGTCTTATTACGGAAATAGTTTATGTATTTGAGAAATTCAAGCGCCTGATCCATATCGAGCATAAGTAGATCCTTTGGCTCTTTAACCAACCGGAAGAGCGGCGGAGTAATACGATTCACCTGCTTATCCGTTGTTTGCGCAGACAAAATAACTGCGATGAGCAACTGAAACGGAGTTTCATAATCAAGTTCGATTACGGTTCAGCCATATAACTCAGAAACCGTGTTTATGATTTGCGTAGCTTCTGAACTATTTTTGAGGCGCATTTTGCAAAGATGAGAATCTGGATAATATAAGTTTTCCTTTTGTATACAAGATGACTACGATTGATCCTTCGGTATTTTTCTCAGTAGAAATGCGAGCCTGACGCATCATTGCGGTTGAGGATTTTCCTGAAGCTCGAAAACCAGCCTACAAGTTGACCATTGATTTCGGTGCTGAGATCTGAATCAAACGATCGAGCGCACAGATTACACACAAGTACACAAAAGAATCCCTCACAAACAGGCTCATCGTTGCGGTTACCAACTTTCATCCTCGGCAGATCGGGCCATTTATCTCGGAAGTACTCGTAACGGGTGCAGACGGCGAAGGAGGTGTAGTTTTACTCACACTCGACGAAGAAGTTCCACTTTGAACCCGAATATACTAATGATTTTCGATACACATTCGCACCTGTATTTTGATCAACTTGTTCCACGAGAAGAAGAGATTATTGCAAATATGAAAACCCTCGGAGTCACGCACTCAGTTCAGATTGGATGCGATATAGCGAGCTCTATTTCTGCGATCAATCTTGCTAAAAAATACCCAAACTTTTACGCAACAGTTGGTTTTCATCCGGTAGATGCACAAGATCCCAGTACTCGCAAAACACGCTCCAGTGCAAGTGGAAACGAACTACCAGAAACCCGTGAAGGTATCATCGCAACCATGCGAGATCTGATCGAGACAAATCGCAAACACGTAGTCGCAATCGGTGAAACCGGCCTCGACTATCACTATCTCGAATCTGACAAAACCGACACTCAAAAATCCGAACAATATTTCTGGTTCGAAACGCAAGCAAGGCTCGCAAAAGAATATAATCTCCCACTCGTAATCCATTCACGCGATGCAAGTGCAGATACGATCAAATACCTCAAACTCTACGGAGTAACCCACTGTGTGATCCACTGTTTCAGTGAAAACTGGGAATTTGCCAAAGAACTCCTCGAATACTCAGATGATATCTATTTCAGTTTCTCAGGCATTCTCACCTACAAGAATGCTCCCGATATCCAAGAAGCCGCGCGCAATATCCCGCTCGATCGTATCCTTATAGAAACGGATGCTCCGTTTCTCACACCCGTCCCAAAACGATGAGAGATGAACGAGCTAGGATTTACAAAATACGTCCTTGATAAACTCCAGGAGCTCAGAGAAGAAGATCCTGGAGTTGTGAAAAAAACCGTCTTCGAGAATAGCTTCAGATTTTACCAGCTCGAACATCCATCAGCATAAAATAATCCCGCATGAGCGGGATTATTTTATGTCATCTCCATGAGTACAGCCTCTCTAAACTCAGGAATAGAAAGTCTTACACGTTCAATAAGTCGATCATAGAGATAATAATCTTCCTCTTCCATAGAAAGCAACAAGTAGAGCCACGCAAGATCTTCTTTTCATTCGGATTTTAGCGAAATCTCATCGATGCTTATATGCATAATATAAAGAATATCCGTAAGCTTGCGCAGTACTCCGATACGATTCTCTACCAATATCTTGATACGCAGTTTGGATGGCAATCCTTCCACATTGGACCAAGAAGCTGGAATAAGTCTGTCGAGACTTCCGTTACGAATAGACGCACAAGCGACTTTATGAATATTGACTCCGGTCTTATTGATATATCCCACCACACGATCTCCTGGTTCGGGATGACAACACTTTGCAAAACGGTGTGGAATACCCGTTTGCCCCCCGATAATCAATTCACCAAATCCATGTTCTTCGAGTTCTGGGAGCGTTTTTTTACGAGTCTTTTTTGGCTCTTCGGCCTTGATAGATGGAAGGGTGATTCCCTCGATCGCACGAACTACAGAACCTGGTTTTCGAGAAAGATTCCCGATCTGAAGAAGAATCTCTTCTTTTCACTTTGTATCAAGCACGCGCCCATCAACGTGCTTGAGAAGCGAGAGATCCTTGTCGAGTCACTTGCCGAAGTGCTTTTCGAGATAGCTCGAAAGTACGAACCGCCCTCGCTCGATAAGCATCTCACGTTGCTCACGATTGATGCTTGATCGGATAACTTCTTTTGCACGTGATGTCTTAACGAACGAAAGCCATGTAACTGATGGTCATTTATTCTTGTCAGTGACAATCTCCACACGATCGCCGTTATGAAGGGCAGAGTCAAGTGGAACCACCTTTCCGTTCACCTTTGCGATAGCAAGCTGATTTCCAAGCTCTGAATGGATTGCGTAAGCAAAATCCACTGGGGTAGATTCTTTTGGAAGATTGATCACCGCTCCTTTTGGTGTGAAGAGAAATATTCGATCATCGAATACATTATTCTTCATCTCGAAGATAAGTTCTCCATCCGCAGTAGATGCAAGGAGTTCTTTAAGTTCATTTACCCAGTAAATATCCTTAGCAAACTCAGACTTACCAGACTCGCTATATTCAAAATGCGCTGCAATGCCAATCTCAGCCTGCTTATGCATAGCAAGGGTGCGGATTTGAATCTCGGTTGGGAGCTGCCTGTGATCCTGGAGCATTCCAAGAATAGTGGTATGTATGGACTGGTATCCATTCGGCTTTGGGAGGGCAATATAGTCTTTTATTCGCTTTGGGACTGGAGTATAGCGGTTATGTATAAGCCCTAGCAGCTCATAGCACTGAGGTATGTCATCTGTGATGATACGCAATGCAAAGAGATCATATAAATCATTTACATGCTCATAGCCCTTCCGATTCATCTTTTTATAGATGCTGTACGGGGATTTAATACGCGAAGATACCTCATAAATTGCGATATGCTCCGGCATGAAATCCAAAAGCATGTGTTTTGCTTCATACAGGAAGACATTTTGCTCATCAGCAAGTTCTGCAAGTTCCTTGGTTATACGGGCATAATCATCCGGAAAGAGTATGCGAAAACACTCAGTTTCGAGCATTTCCTTGAAGTCGAAAATACCAAGACGGTCCGCGATCGGAGCGTAAATATTGAGTGTTTCAAGCGCAATTCTCCTGCGTTTTTCTGGATCTGGATGATGATCGAGTGTGCGCATGTTGTGGATGCGATCTGCGAACTTTACCAGGATGAGACGCATATCTTCACTCATTGCGACAAACATCTTTCGCATACTCCCAATCGAGCGCTCTTCTCCGCGGTATTTTACCTTAGAAAGCTTCTCCATACCGGAAACGATGTGTGCAACTTCTGGTCAGAAGGCTATTGCAATTTCCTCAATCGTACGTTCTGTATCTTCGGCAACATCATGCAAGAATGCACACTGAAGCGTAATCAGATCAGGCTTCAGGATCGTAAGAATTTTGGCTGTTTCAGCTGGATGAATGATGTATGGATCACCTGACTTGCGAAACTGTCCTTCGTGTGCATCTCGGGCAAAGATGTATGCACGTCGAATTTCTATCTCGATATGCTCACGAGAAACCCCGGTCATATAGCCGTGTACCACCTCAATAATATCATCGACTATTTTCTCAACTTTTGAGTAATCAACTGGCGCAATAAGTGTGGTATTTTTTATCTCTGAAGTCATGAACTTAGTATATAAGGAAGTTTACGAGTTTCAAAAAAGAGATGCCGGGTGACACCTCTTTTAAGACTACTTTCGAAGAGAATACCCAGCATTTTCGAGCTTATCGATCACACGAGTTTGTAGATCGAGAGCCTCCTCATCGGTAATCGTCTTGGTTCTATCTTGGATCGAGAAAGAGAATGTGACTGACTTCTTCTCTACCCCAACCTTCACGGCGTCCTGGTATACATCGATCACCTTAGGAGCTGAGATTCGCGGATCAACCTCGGCAATCATCGTGGCAATCAGTCCGGTATTTTGACGCTCCGGAAGAACGAAATTCAACTCTCGTGTGATGCTTGGGAATTTTGTTGGCTCAAGATAATCTACGCGTTTTGCCTGTGCAAGCTTCTGAATCTTTTCAATATCGATATCAAAATAGATCACTTCATTTCCTACGAGATCAAAGTTCTCAAGAACTCGCGGATGGATAAACCCGAAGCTTCCGATAAGTTCATCTGATACAAAGTATCGCCCAGACTTGTTTGGGTGGAAATACGGTGTCGCAGTATCCGATCCTTGCTCGATACGCGTTGTACCTGAGACAAGCATTGAGAAATATCCATCGAGCATATCACGAGCCTCAGCGAGTGAGTATCCAACAAATATCCCAGCAAGGCGCTTGCTTTCAGAGAAATCGTTCTCTGCGTGCTTTGTATGAACCTTGGCAATCTCAAAGAATCCAAATCGGCTCGACTGTTTACGATTTTCTCGTGCATTTACAAGCAGAAGTGGGGCCATGTAGCGACGCATGTAGGTGAATTCTTCACTCACTGCATTCTTGATTGCAACAGCATTTTCCATCCCTTCGATAAGGATCGCAGCATCCTTTGCCTCGTTAGAAAACGAGTAATTAAATGCTTCGTAGAGTCCCTTTCCAGAGAAATAATCCTGAGTCTTTCCTCGAAGTTCTACCCAGTGATTGCGCACAGCAATATCGAAATATCCTGGAATTGCACGCTCATCGATCTCATCATATCCATGCACTCGACCAATTTCTTCTACGATATCCTCATTGATAGAAATATCCTTCGTTGCCCGCCAAGATGGAACTTTCACCTGAACTACTCCGTCATTTACCACAGGTGAGAATCCAAGCTTTGTGAGCGTATGCACGATTTCAGTCTCCGCAATCTCCTTCCCAAGCTTTGAACGAATAAATGAAAGCGGAACATCGAGTGTGATGTTTTTCACGCGAGATTCATCGAGGTAGTACGATGCGCCTGTTGCCTTTCCAGTCTGACCAACAAAATCAAGCAACGAAATAGTACGTGCAAGTGCTGCCTTGCTCATTACTGGATCGAGAGATTTCTCGTATCTCGTCGAAGCATCCGTACGAATCGCAAGACGCTGAGCAGTGAGTCGGATCGCAGTAGGATCGAAGACGGCTGATTCGAAATATACATTTTGTGTAGATTCTGTAACTCCAGAATACATTCCACCCATAACACCGGCGATCGCGAGTACTTTCTTCTCATCTGCAATTACAAGATCAGATTCTTCGAATGTATATGTTTTTCCATCGAGTGCTTCAAGAGTTTCACCCTTATGAGCCTGACGAACGATGATATTTCCTTCGATCTTGTCAGCGTCAAAGACGTGCATCGGCTGGGCGCATTCCGTCATGACATAGTTCGTGATATCTACGAGATCGAGTCGTGCCGAGTGTCCACTGTGTTCAAGCATGAGACTCATACCAAGAGGAGAAACCTTTGGAGTTACGCCTTCGACCTTCATGAGGTGATATGAGAGGACGTTCTTTGAAAGCACCTGTGCCTGCACTCCCCCACTAGGAAGCTGATCCATTGGGTAATTAATCGGTGTGAATTCGAGATCAAAAAGCGTAGCAAATTCTCGTGCATGTCCAATGAGTCCGAAGAGATCGGGTCGATTCGTTGCACTCTTGTTGTCGATCTCTAGCCCCGTTGATCGGAGTTTTACCATTTTTGGCCTTCCATTTACATCTGGAAGGGCCACTTCGAGATCGAAGAGGTTTTTTCCGAGCTGAGCAGCAAGAATCTCTTCGTCGAAGATTTCTTCGAGAATCATGATCCCAGTAGATTCTTTCTTGGAGAGTCCGATTTCATCTGCTCCACAGATCATCCCACGACTGATCATACCAGCCATTTTACGCTCTGTGATGACAAAGTCAGGTGAAAGCGCAGCCCCCACCATCGCTACAGGAACATACTTCGCATCTGGGATGTTTTGTGCTCCTGTGAGAATAGTTTCTTCTCAGTGCTCACCGAGATCCACCTTGGTAATCCAAAGTTTAGTGGATTCTGGATGTCGTTCAGTTGAGATAACACGCCCCACAACCACACGATCATAGTCGCCGTATTCCTCTACTCATTCGATTTCTGCAGTATGGATCGAATAAATATGTGCAAGTTCTTTTGCACCGTGTTGGGCAAGCGGATTTTCTACCGACGCGAAAACGCCGATCCACGAAAGAGGAAGTTTCATAAACGGAAGTGATATTTTGGCGCATTATAGAGAACTCGCGCTATTTTCCAAGAAGACTTGGGTAATCTTGCAAAGTATTTATAATGCCGATATGAAACGATTTCTCTACTCTCTTTTTGCACTCGCAAATCTTGGGGCATCTCAGGTTTTTGCAGCAGATAACTGGATCGGTGTTGACAGCAACAAACTCCGAACTGGCGATGTTTGATTCGATACTATCCCCGCGATAATCATCAATATCACCAACTACATCCTCGGACTCTCTGGTACAGTTGCAGTGATCATGATCATATACGGTTCAGTTCGTATGGGACTTGGGTCACTCTCGAACGACAAAGAAACCGGCAAGAAAATCATCACTGCAGGAATCGTAGGATTCCTCCTTTCTGCATCTGGATGGTTCATTATTCGTTTTGTTATCGAAAATCTCTAATGTACAACTGGACCATTGCCACGAAACGTGAGCACACAGCAAGCTGGTATATCATCGCAGGCATCACAACCATCTCACTCGCTGTTTGGGGATTTCTCACTCAGATATACGCGCTTTCGGTCGTGATCGTCATCCTTGCAGGTGTATATCTCCTCATAGAAAATAACGCACCCGACAATGCTGATGCTATAGTCAACGAAAATGGTGTTGGTATTGGAGGTATGTTCTACGACTATGGTCAGATCGAAAACTTCGGACTTATCTTCGATGATCAGACTCCAAAGTTTCTCCAAATTGCTCTCAAGGCAAAAGGATTGAAATTAATCCAGATACCTTTTAGCCAGGATATCAATCCAAGCGAGATCAGAGCATTCCTGATGAACTATCTCCCAGAAACTGATAAAAAGAATATCACTTTTAGCGACCGTCTTGCCGATCGACTCGGACTCTAGAATTCACTTAAAAACGCACCTTAAGGTGCGTTTTTAATTAACTCATGCCGATACTTGAGTCCGACATATATATCCTCAGTCCTTCATCAAAATCTTCAAGTAAAAGCTTTGCACTTTTGTATCCGCCTTCGCGGATCTTAAGAGCTACGTACTCACGACTTCGTTTGAATTGCTCACCGGTTGGATTGTCGATTTCCTCAATGCGGGCTTCGAGGAATGCACACAGATGATCCGCCTGCTTCACGAGCTTACCAAGGTCATCCCCCCATGGTGCAAGCAGTCTTTGAGCATAGACTGGTTCGAAACTATGCCCCTCAAGATGGACGAGCATACTTTCGAGAACAAACTCTTCTTCGATCTCTGTGATAAGCTCCTCAAGTCCAGTAGCGGCCTTTTTAGTCGGTGTTACAATGTCACCTGTAATCGCCTCTGGCACATCGTGATACATCGATCGCAGAATTGCCTCCGTGACATCTTCATCTGACTTCCCTTCTATCTTAAAGAGGAAATACGAAAGTGTTGCCACGATGAAGAGATGTGACATCACTGAAACTGGATACGAGCGTTTCAAGCGATTCCATCTAAATGCAGATTCCAGTCTACGAACCGAAAGGATAAATCTCACAGATTTCATATCCTTTTCCACATCAAGCACAGCACGGAAATCCGCAAATCTTGGCTCTTTGAGCCTTTGTCGAATAACCTCGATCGGACCCGCATAGACCTCAGGATAGACTCGTGCACTAAAAAGAGCCTCATAGTAAGCAGAGACGAGCTTGCTGTAAGAGAAAAGATCTGCCTCTACATCTCGCTTCTCTGAGTTGAGCTTTGTAGTAAATGCTTCGAGGTCTGTCTGGATATTCTTAGGAAGCTTCCACGAGAGTACTCCTTTATGCATCTTGTGACAAAGCTGAGCATAGATATCTGGCCTAAGCTGCTTCACACGAGCCTTCACATCAGAACTAATATCCGAATACGCACAGTTGAAAAATATCGAGAAAAGTGCTCGCTTAAATAGATCAAGTTTGTCGAACTTCTTACCCGTCTTTTCTTCTACGAGATCAGCAACAAGGTATGCAACATGCAAAGAAAATGCCCCGTGATCCATAGACGTCGGACGTTCTATACGCGGGAAATTGCTCCAGCGGTAAATAGAAAGTCCGCGCAGGAGAAAGCTAATGAGAGATGAGACCATAGATAGATTGAATGTGTTTTATTATTTGCGACATGGGCGAGAAAGCAAACAAAAACACTCTCGTTCGAGAGTGTTTTTGTTTGCTTGATTATTATTGTCCTTCTGTCCAGACGTCACACGTACCATCCTCATATATCGTCAACCATGAGCTTGGAACGTATTCTCTGCAGGTTGTATTGCCTCTACTTGATTCTGTAACAACTGGACCACCCCCCTTCGTGTATGAAATATTCCTGTAATCTCAACACCCCAACGAATCATTCCATCCCGACATCTGACATGATGTACCACCACCCGATACATCTGCATCAAACAACTGATACTGATGTGAAACCACAGGGACGTTATTACAAGGATCTGGATTACAGCTGATAGAGTCTGTAGGTTTTGGACCAGTACAATACGAATCTGCCACAACGCTACCACCTTGATCCATCACACATACTACCGATCGTGTCTGTGTTCCTCCACCACACGTTGCAGAACATGAGCCGTAGTTTCCAGTTTGCCATGAGTACGTATATGTTGGCATAATACTTCCACAGGAGTTACCTGTTGCTATCCATGAACCACTGCTACATTTGAGTTGCAAGCTTCAATTTGAGTGTCCAAAATTACATGTGTTTCCATCGATTCACTTACAAGACGATGAGTACGACCAACATGGATTAGATTGCCCCTGTTCCCAGTCTGTACCATCCCAAGAGACCTTAGGACCCAGTGCTGGACAAGCAACTGCACAGCTTTGTGTATTACAGGCTTGGTCTATACTCGGTTTTGGACCAGTACAATACGAATCAGGCACTGCACTTCCTTGCTCATCTTTACATACTACTGATCTCGTTTGTGATCCACCACCACATGTAGCAGAACACGTTCCATACGAGCCAGTCACCCATGAATAATGAGGCTCTATTACAACATCACCACACCACAGAGTTCTATGATCTGAATATCCATGATCTGGAAATCCAGTCCATCCGGGGTACATAATCCATCCACAATTTGCAGGCACAAACATCTTTACGCCATTATCACAAATATAGAGTGATTTTTTTTCTGCGAATGTTACTCATTCAGCAATATTATGTCCATCGTCTAGGTGACACGAAGTATCTGCACAAGCAGGATTATTAAACGAGCAAGATGTATTAGATCAACCATCCTTGCCATTACATACCCAAGCACGTGTCTGCCCACATGAATTCTGATTATTGTCACTTGCAACTACACCTGCTGCACACGTACCAGGAACACTTCCACAAATACCATTCGTAGCAGATCAGCTTCCACCACAGTCCTGTTGAGCACAGCTGTGATTTACTTCTGGCTTCGTATTGATATCACAATATGAGTCCGGGACACTCGTACCCTGATTATTCTGACATACTACTGATCGCGTCTGCGTTCCGCCTCCACACGTTGCGCTGCATGACCCAAAATTGCCAGTTACCCACGCATAGGATGCAGGCGGACTAACTACTTCTGGTGGCGCAACAATACAAGGCACAACACCTCCTGCTGTACAAACTGGAAGCCCCTTACACTGTGTCCCATCCCACACTTGTCCTGTAGGACAGGTGTGGATAGCTGCAGAGTCACAAGTCTTTGTTTTTGTGTTTTTTGTATACCCATCCTTACATCCCCAGTCACATGATGCAGTTGTTGGCACAGGACCGAAGCCATCGTATGTGTATGCAGTGAACTTACCCGTTGTTGGATTTACGCCGGCAGGTGCGGTATAAATTGGTGCTGATGGACCAGGGCCACCGATCCCAGCAACATCACTGATATTACATGTAAGTGTTGTGGGCGAGATATTATTAACCGTTGGAGCGCAGTTTGGTCCGAAAGGATCTCCTGTTTTGATTGCACCACTGATGGTATAGTTCTTCCAGTGCTGATCTTTATTTGCTGAGCCGATAAAACAGTTTGATGATGCATTCGAATCAAAATAATTCTTCGCATCTCCATTGAGTGCAACGGATGGTGCGGCTTCATCGATATTTATGGTAGCAGTACCGACAGTTGAACTCGGCAAACCTCCGCCATCTGGATAGTTTGCAGATCCATTTCCTGAAACAAATACCGTAGCATTTGAAACAAGTGTTACGCCATCATTATTGGAACGTGCGTTGTCCTTTGCGGTGATACGAAGGTAGTTTTTCCCTTCGTCAAGACACTCGTTGAGACCAAATGTTCCATTTGCTCCGAGTGCAGTTCGAAGTGACGGGTACGATGCTCCTGCAAAGGTAAATGATGTATTGTATGGAATAGTGAAACCTTGAGTATTTGCAGATTTTACTCCATTTGCATTGATTGTAGAATTCAAGATCGAACTATCCTTTGGAAAATCATATGTTGCAGTACATTTTCCAAGCTCGATAAACACACTTCCGATACCAGACTGATCACTTCCGATATTGATAGCAAGTCCTTCCAGGAGGTCTACTGGCCCAGTTCACGTTGAAGTTGGATGTGATCCGAGAGTCTTGAGATATTCGCAACCAAGATTTGCCCCTTTCCCAAGTTGCCACTTTGCAAGACTACACCATTTGTCTAGATTGGTCGTAAATGCTCCTCAGTTTATGATCGAGACTGAAGGACCATTGTCATCAATAGATGCATAACGCCCCTCTACTGTACAGCTATTATCTCCGTCTGTTGGGGAGGAATTTGTCATACCTCCAAGCTGATCAAAGCTTGTGATGAGATTATCAGTCGATGAAAAGAGACCACATGCCGCATCTGATCAGCCACTGCGGATCTGAAAACTTACAGGAGCGCAGTTCCCTGCAGGACAGGTCCAAGTGCTATAACCTGGTTCAACGACAGAAGCAGTTTTATATGCATTCGCAGTACAATAACGTGACTGATCTATGATAAGCTTGCGCGAGTAAGCTGAACTCCCAAAAACAGGCTGTTTTGAGAAGTTTGAATAATCCGTAAGAGAGAACGAACCAACTGGATTTGCGGTATATGATCCACATCCACACGATACATCTTGACACAAATTATGCGTATCACCCGTTGGATTACACGACGCAGCTTCGCAAGTCGCAAATGCACTACAGTAGGCACTTCCTGTAGTTGGGCTGTATGTTGTACTACTTGAAGCACAGTATGCATTATCTGAATATGCACCCTTAGAGATTGTCCCCGGAACAAGACCCGCAAAAGTTTGCTGGCTAGCTATCAAGGAAAGGAATACAAGACAAAGGCTGAGGAAGTATTTCATGGTGCGGATATTACATACAAGACTTCAAATGAGCCAAGCGATGCTACTAAGGGTTACTTAATGATGATTTTACCGAGAGGTGCACATGCGTTTGAACAAGAATGACTTCCACCATTCCACCAAGAATTTTCACAAGTGCTTGAGTTCGAAATCTGCCCTACACATCAAACAGTAGCCCATTGCCCTGTTATCACCTGTCCATCACTACAATTACCCTGTCTTGGACAAGAGTATACTTGGATATTCGGCGTACCAATAGAGTCATTG
>JBMOJK010000009.1:0-43954 GCA_049315825.1 Patescibacteria group bacterium | reverse complement strand
TTCCTATTGAAAACGGTTATGGAGAGGGTTTTAAAAAAGATTTGCCTAAAGGAATGTATATTATAAATATTATTAATGTTAAATATAGGTTCGCTGAAAAATTATTTATTTTTTAAATAATAATTAGTTTATAAATTTGGTTTTAATTTGGAAATTTTTTTATAAAAAAAACAAACAACAATTTTATGAAAATTAAATTTATTCTTTTATCCCTATTATTTTCAGTGTCAGCCTTTGCTCAGAAGGATTACCTGACTTTTTATATTGAAAATAATACAACGACCGATCTCTATGGCATTTATGTTACAGGTAATGATAGCGATTCCTGGGGAGAGGATATTTTACCAGATGATGTTTTTGAAGCCGGGACAACCTTGACGGTTACGATTCCCATTAATAAATCAACCATCTGCGAACAAGATATTCAAATTACCTTTTCGGAAAATGATAAAAATCCATTGGTTTTTGAAAATATTGATTTTTGCTCCTTAGATAAAATGATTCTAACCCAGAAAGGTAAAACAATTTACTATACGCTGGATGTCTTAGAGGAACTAACTTTTGACATCGAAAATAATACAAAAACAGATATGTATGGGGTTTTTGTAAATGGGTCTACTGGTGCCGTTGGAAGATCATCAAAAATACCGTCAACAAGATCGCCAATATAACTTGTAGTATTGGCAGGATATCATTTGAAGGTTACGGGTGTGAGCTTAGAAATGGCAATGCTTTGTTCTTTTGTTTGAGCAAGAGTTATTGCCTTTTCAATCAATGCAAGATCTGTTTCTTGTTTGGAAGTTTTGCTAGAGTCTATGTATCACAGAAGCGTGATATAGCCAATGGTTCATAGAATACCTAGCACGCCAATAACAACAATAAGCTCCACCAAAGTGAAGCCTAATGTGCGAATCTCTTTAACATTATATGTTTGCATAGTTCGTTAAAGATATGTGATTTTATCCGAGTCGTACAAATACAGTTGTCTCGCCTTCGAAATCGATCTCTCTTGGTTTGAACTTGTCTGTTGGTTCAAGTGCCTGTCCGAAAGTTGTAAGGAATGTGTCCTTTCCTTCTCCATAAGGAACAACGATACGAGCATCGAGAAGTTCCGAGAGTTTTGTGGAATCTTTCGTCCCGTTGAGCACGAGGATATCAAGATTTTGGAAGAATCCAGTAAGCTCCTCAGTTGGGGTTGTAAGAGTTTCTGGGATATAGGCGATCACACGACCTTCGATACGAAGCTCGTATACGAGTGTTTCGTTGATCTCGAGGCAGTGAACGAGGATTCCTGATTTCTCGTATTCACCAGGGAAGTCGATCTTCATCTCGTCGACGATGATAGACTGACCTTCGAGGACGATGGTTTTCTTCTCAGAAGAAATTTCGATGTGGGAATTCTTTTCTAGGATTTCCATAAGCTTACATATATTGGATATTTTTTCGTACGAACGAGAGAATGTCGGGCTTTACGTGTACTTTTGCAAGTGCATCGAGCGAGAGCCATTTTGCACCACTAAACCGCTCGCCAGAGGTAATAGTAGGATCGTTCATGCCGAACGGGGTGGGTTCTTTTGAGCCTGTATAACGTACGAGGAAGAGGTAGACATCCTTGTCAACGATCGGGTTTCCGTCCTTGTGTGTAGCGATGAAACTGTAGTTGATTTTGGTCATGAATTTCACGATTTCGAGAAATTCAAGTTCGAGTCATGTCTCTTCGCCGATTTCACGAAGGGCCGTATCTTTGGCGGTTTCGGCTTCCTCCATGCGCCCCTTGGGAAGGACGTATTCTCGGTCACCTTTGCCGTTTTTGCGCTCTAAGAGCAACACATCGATCGTGCCATTTCGCTTGCGATATACGATGCCGCCAGAACTTTTTTCAAAGATTCGATTCATAGCGGTAATTGGGAATGTTTTCTTGAACTATAGGCACATTTCTCAGAAAAACAAAAAAATAATTCCTCCTTGCTTTTCGGTCGGTTTTTTGTAGATTTTGCCCATACTTCTCGCGTTTTCTACAGAGCATATGCGATTTACTACAGATACCTCGATTCTCAAATCGGGAATTGACATCGTGAGCCATGCGAGCTCATCTGGTGGAATGACTCCGATTCTTGAAAATATCATGCTCACAGTCGCCTATAAAAAGGCGATACTTACAGCGAACAATCTTGAGATGGCGATCGAGTATGTGCTTGATGACAAGATCGAGATCGACTCAGAAGGGAGTTTTACGGTTTCGTCACGATTTATTTCATCGTTTCTCTCACTTGTTTCTGATGATCGTATCAGTGTAGGACTCGTAGACGGTGGTTCTCTTGAGTTTACTACTCCTACTTCGCTCACAAAAGTAAAGGGTATCGAAGCTTCGAAGTTCCCAGTGATCCCAGGATTCCAGGTGAACGAGCCACTGCGCATCCCAGCAGCTTCTCTTAAGCGCTCGATCGAACGCACGATCTTCTCAACCGCAGAAGGAAACATCCGACCAACCCTCGCAGGTATCTGTCTCCAGATCCGAGAAGACGGGATTGTATTCGCCTCTACTGACAGTTTCCGTCTCTCAGAATACGTCCTCAAAGCACAGATCAATCATCCACCACTCTCGATCATCATCCCTTCGAAGACGGCGATCGAACTTGCTCGCATCCTCCCAGAATCCGGTGACGCAGAGCTCTATGCAAGTGAGAATCAGCTCCTCGTAGTATTTGGAAACATCAAGGTCTACTCTCGACTCCTCAACGGTCACTTTCCTGACTATCGTAACTTCTTCCCGAAGGGATACTCGACGAAGGGGGTTATCCTCCGAACTGATCTGATCCAGGGTCTCAAGCGCATGAACCTCATCACCCGCGAGAACAACTACAATACTCGCATGGCATTCCGTGCGGATTCGGGGATCGAACTCTTCACTGGAGATACCGAAATCGGAGCAGGTCGCATCACGATCCCGGCATCGATCGAAGGAGAAGATACGACCATTGGTCTCAATGCAACGTATCTACTCGAAGTGCTCTCAGTCATCCGTGATGACTATGTAAGTCTCGACTTCGAGACGAGCCTGTCTCCGATCATGGTGCAGGCGGTGCCGGCGGAGGATTCTAAGCAGTCTTACAAGCACATCATCATGCCTTTGAAGATATAAACCGCATATAGCTTCGATCTTTGCGTTCAGTTCTGCGCTTCCTCGCGCGGAGTAGCTTCCGCTACACCTTGCTGCGGTGCTCAAACTTCACACAAATATCTTTGCTCTCTGCGGTTTTTGGAAGTCTTGAAAGGGGTGGTTTTTGGTAGGAAACTATTTCAGGTAGATTTCAGAAATAAAGAAAAGAACTAAGTACTCATCATGCTCGCAACACTTACATCGCTCAAAGAAAAGGTCATCGCTCATCTTCCATCGATCATGGATGATGAGACACTTGTCGTGTATCGCAACTCGATCGTCGGGAAGAACGGTGAACTTACAGAAGTTCTCAAGGGGATCAAGGATCTCTCTATCGAAGAAAAGCAGACCATCGGAAAGTCTTCCAACGAGATCAAGGAAACCATCCTCTCAGCTTTCGAAGTGCGCTCAAAAGAACTCTCAGAAGCCCTCATCGCAGCAGCTCTTGAGAAGGAATACGTTGACGTAACATTCCCCAATCCTGAACCTTCTGTCGGTCATCTTCATCCGATCAGTCTCGTGCTTCGTGAAGTAGAGGATTCTTTCAAGCGCATGGGATTTGATATCCAGGAATCCAACGAAGTTACAACCGAATACGAGAACTTCGACGCTGTAAACGTCCCAAAGAATCATCCAGCACGTGATATGCAGGATACATTCTGGATCGAAGGTGAGGCAAATGTACTCGCGACACAGACTTCGAGTATGCAGAACCACATTCTCAAGACGCATTCTCTCCCGATCCGTACGATCATCCCAGGACGTGTCTTCCGCAATGAAGATATCGATGCAACGCACGAGAACACCTTCTACCAGGTAGAAGGAATCGTCGTGGACAAGAATATCTCTCTTGCTCATATGAAATATACGATCCGAACGATGCTTTCGGATATATTCGGTCGCGAAGTAGCGATCCGTATGCGACCTGGATATTTCCCATTCGTAGAACCAGGTGTGGAAGTTGACTTCTCATGTACGTTTTGTGAAGGGAAGGGGTGTAAGATCTGTAAGCACACTGGTTGGATCGAATTCATGGGTGCAGGTCTCATCCATCCCAATGTTATCAAGCAAGGAGGTCTAGATCCGAACGAATATACCGGTTTTGCCTTCGGATTCGGACTCAATCGTCTCGTTATGATCCGCTACGGTATCACTGATATGCGCTACTTCCAGAATCCAAACCTCGCCTTCCTTAAGCAATTCTAAAAGCGAACATATGCGTTTTCCTATCAAAACATTCTTGGTGTTCCTACTTGGAATGTTTTTTTGATCTCTCGGAATGTATATTTTCCCGAGCATCGACCTCTCTAAGATCCATGTTCCAGAAAAACCCGTACAACCATCTGTTCTTTCTACGGGTTCGATAGATGCTCCAAAGAGCACTGTGTGTCTCAAGCGTGCAAATATCTCTGTTTTCATGTATCACTACGTGCGTGATCATATTCCTCAGGATGCGAAAGTGATCGTCCAGCTCTCCGTTCCGCCTAAGGTGTTTGACGAACAGATGCAGCACGTTCGTGAGCTTGCTGATGCAGGAAAGATGGCTCTATTGAGTACGGATGAACTTGTAACTGCGACCAAGACACACTGTTATCCGCATGCTGAGATATTCACATTCATTGCAGACGACGGATGGATCGATAGTTACACCGCTCTTGCCCCCATTGCTCATAAATACCGCATTCCATTTTCATTCGGAATTATTACTTCCAAGCTCGGAGTGGATAATTTCGTTACAGAGAATGAAGTACGAGAACTCCTCAAAGATCCTCTGTTCACCATCATTTCTCATAGTGTAAATCACTCTGATCAGGATATCATGACTGAGAAACAAGAGCGACATGAGATCTGTGATTCTAAGACTGGCCTTGAGGCCCTTACGGGTCGAACCATCAACACATTCATCTTCCCATCTGGACGCATGTCTGCGAATTCAACGAAACTCCTCAAAGAATGCGGATATTCACTCGGATTCTCGACAGGTTTTGGAAAATCATGGCAAGAAAGCACGAGTCTCCTCGACCTCAATCGCATTCGTGTATATCCGGAGTCAAAGCCTAAATACTTCGACAAATATCTCGTTCCACAAGAAGAAGCAAAAACACACACTGGTTCAAAACACAAGTAACCTTGCTTTTTCCCAGTTTCCGATATAATTTGCGCGTCCAATAATTTGGGAGTTCCAGTAAGGCTGATACATTCAGCACGAACGTACGCTCGGACCACATTATTTTCTTTCTTTATATCCCATGGCACGCCACGGAAAAAAGTACAATCAAGCAGTTGCTCTCGTAGACGCAAATCGCCTCTACACGACTGCAGAAGCTGTTGAGCTCCTTGAGCGAACAAACACTGTTAAGTTCGATCCTACAGTAGAAGTTCACTTCAATCTCGCAATCGATCCAAAGCAGTCTGATCAGATGATCCGAACTACAATGAGCCTTCCACACGGAACTGGACGAACAGTTCGTATCGCTGCGTTCACTGACGCTGGTAATGAAAAGGAACTTCTCGCCGCAGGAGCATCTGTGGTTGGTGGAGATGATCTCATCGAAATCGTTGCATCTGGTAAGGTAGAATTCGATGTTGCCATCGCTACTCCAGGAATGATGAAGAAGATGGGTAAGGTAGCTAAGGTTCTCGGACCAAAGGGTATCATGCCAAATCCAAAGTCTGGAACGGTAGGTGAGGATCTCCAGAAGATCGTGAAGGAACTCATCGCTGGTAAGTTCGAAATCAAGAACGACAAGCAGGGAAACCTCCACTCAATCATCGGTAAGCTTTCTTTCGGTGGTACGAAGCTTCAGGAAAATCTCGAGCACTTCATCAAGACAATGCGCGAAATCAAGCCAACTGGAGTAAAAGGTGGTAACTACATTAACGCTGTCTTCGTTTGTAATACTATGGGACCAAGCGTTCGAATCAACGTTAAGTAATTCCCATTACAAAAAACAAGCATCCGAAAGGATGCTTGTTTTTTGTTCAGATTTTTGAGCAATAAAAAATACACCGAAGTGTATTAATTCCTCCCCCGAAACGCATTCAAGAGTGTAATCTCATCCGCATATTCGATGAATCCAGCATTTGGAAGACCCTTGGAGAGTCGAGTGATCTTGGTAGATTTCGCAGGGATATGCTCTTCGATGTAGAGGCAGGTTGCTTCGCCTTCAATATTTGGATTGAGAGCAAGGATAATCTCGGTGATGGATTCATCCTTGATACGAGCGAAGAGTTCCTTCATATGGAGATCCGAAGGCATTTTGCCAGCAATCGGAGAAACCACTCCACCAAGCACATGGTAACGACCATGATGAATCCCGAGTCGTTCGATAGAGACCAGATCGAGGTAATCTTCCACCACACACAGCGTAGGTGTTTTGCGTACTTCATTACGGCAAATATCACACTCACTATGCCCAGTATCTGTCAGTGAAAAACAATTCGCACATTCGTGCACAGATCGCTGAAGTTCCGCAATATTTTCAGAGAGGTTTTTGAGGTAGGAGGGGTGTGATTTCAGTAAAAAAAAGGCGAGTTTCATCGCTGTTTTTTCTCCGATTCCAGGCATGAAACCGATAAGTTCTGAGAGTTTTTTAAGGATTTCTGGCATAGAGTCGAACTGAAGCAAGATCAGCAATCTTTACGATTGCATAAAGGATAACGGGTACAAGAAACTCAAGACGAGCAGGGGAGAGCAGAAGTACATGTGCAACAACAAGTGCAGCGATCAAGTATACTCCTTTATGTAGCCGCTTCCACCATTTTCCGAGGAATTTCATCGACCAAGTATTCGATGAAATAAGCAAAAGCAATGTCGGAATAAGCGCTACAAATCCAGCAATAAACCAAGGTTCAGGATTCATGTTTGTCAGCGCAGTAAATCCGCCCATAAGTACGATGAAGAGTGTATAATGCATGAATGCAAGTACTCCCATCAGGATGCCAAGCTCCTTCCTAAAACTCATGATCAGTGTAATGAGTTTAATGCCTGTTACACGCGAAAGAGGAGGAAGGGCTAAGATGATAAAAAGAAGCCAGAATGCTATACCTCCGAGATCTTTTTGCATCTCAGGATTCAAAAAAGTCAGAATAGGTGCATATGCCACAATAAGCAAAACATACGATACCCATGTGCGATGAGTTCGTATGTTTGCTTCAATAGGCGATAAGATTTTATTGATAATCTCAATCATGCTATTTCTGATAAGTGAAGAGTGACTCCTTGAGCACGAGATAGCGAGGTGTATCGATCTGTTCCATCGTATTAACGAGTGGAGATGTTGAGAGACTGGAGAGTGATTCTGCTTCGGCGATCTTGATGTTGAGGAGATTTTCTTCGAATACGTAGTTCTTGCGGGCGATTTCGAGGGTTCGGACGTTATACCCCTTCGTCGCGTTTACGTTGAGAACAAATACGTAATAGATACCGAGAACTCCAATGAGTCCAAGGGCTAGGATATACGTCTCTCGGAATGAGAGGCGGTAGTTTTCGCGAGTGGTTTTGCGAGAGGAAAGGAATGGAATGTTCCCTTTCTTCATGACGAGAAGGTTTGCGTTCATGAATGATTATATTTTTTCTAGCACTCGAAGTTTGGAGCTTCGAGATCTTGGGTTGTCTTTCTGTTCTTCAGAGGAAGGTTCGATGGGTTTTTTGTGAACTTTGTGGAGGATGGCTGGTTTGGTGATTGCGCCAGTAATCTCATGTGTCTCGGGTGTTTCGTAGGTCTTGAAGAGATTTTTGACCAAACGATCTTCGATCGAATGAAAGGTGATCACACAGATTCGACCCTGTGGTGCAAGCAATTCAACTGCAGCATGGAGAGAATCTTCAACAGCCTCGAGTTCTCGGTTGGCTTCGATGCGAAGCGCCTGGAATACTCGAATGGGTGATTTGGGATCAAAGCTGGACTTCTCAATAAGTGCCTTGAGTTCAGCGGTAGTGTTGAGTGGATGCGATCGGCGAGATTCTACGATCGCTCGTGCGATGAAGATTGCTTTTGGTTCATCTGCATAATCTCGGAATATCCGAAACAACTCTCGCTCATCGTATGTGGCGAGTATATGAGCAGCAGTGATACCATTCGTTCGATCGAATCGCATATCAAGTGGCCCATCGAAACGCGTCGAGAATCCTCGGTCACCTTCGTCATAGTGGACACTTGAAACGCCAAGATCATAGAGTATTCCATCGATATGATCGAAGCCCTTCTCCTGAAGAATAGAGTGTAAATGAGCAAATGAGCTGTGCGCAAACAACATCGTAGCTTTGGAATGTTCGATTGCTTGCGAGAGACGAGCTTTGGCTCGCTGCAAGTTTTCGCCATCCCGATCTATACCGATGAGTGTGTCGCCAGTTTTGAGTAATCAGAGTAAGTACTCGCTGTGTCCTCCGATTCAGAGGGTAGCATCTATATAGATCCTTCCTTGTTTTTTGCTCTCTGTAATCAGATTTTCAACTGATTCAGTGAGAAGGACTGATGTATGCGGGATGCTATTCACGCGACGTATTTTGTTAAAAACCTAAGGAGAAGATTTCACAAAATCTTCACACAGGGAAAGTACCCCTTTTTATGAGTCTGTCAACTAAAAGAGAAGGTGGGATACACGGATGAAATTGACAAATTAAAAGGAGTAATCAAATACAAAAAAGTTTTTGACAATTTAGCGTAAAAAATGTCAAAAACTTTGTAAAAAACTGTCGAATAATCTAAGACTCAAGGTTGCACTTTAGCATTTTTTTCCTATACTCACGAGCGTTTTTTCATATGAGTTTTACAAAAAAGCGCCTCAAAAATGAGGCACCCAAATCACCTACAGGATTCACTAATATTCGTGAATCCTATTTTGCTTCCAAGCGAAAGAACTTCGTTGTATCTGTATTTTTTGGAATACTCGCAACGATCTTCATAGCACTGCTAGGGCTCTGAGTTCTTTCGAGATTTTCGGGATTTCATATCGGATTCGAGATTCCTACCTTTATCACGAGTAAAATCCCATTCCTCGAACCAAAGGTTCAGGAACCTGAGAAATTCAACATCCTTCTCACAGGAGTGGGTGGTGCAGGTCATGAGGGAAACGATCTGACCGATACCATCATCCTTGCATCCGTAAATCGCAAGACCAATAGTATCAGTATGCTCTCGATCCCACGAGATCTTTATGTGGAATTTCCAACGAAGTGACGCGGGAAAATCAACGAAACTTACCAGCGTGGACTACGAAATAATACTCCAGAAGCAGCGATGAAACTTCTGGGGTCTAAAGTAACTGAGATTACAGGGGAACGAGTAGATGCATACTTTAACATCGACTTTGCAGGATTTATGAAGTTCATCGATATCCTTGGTGGAGTAGATGTGGATGTCCCAGAAGACCTTGTAGATCGTGAGTATCCAGACGATAACTGGGGATATATGACTCTTCGTATCAATAAGGGGCTTCAAACATTTGATGGCGCAACCGCACTCAAGTACGTACGATCTCGTCATTCTACGAGCGACTTTGATCGATCACACCGACAGCAGCTCGTTCTTAAGGCGATCAAAGATAAACTCCTTACTTTCAATGCGCTTACGAGCCCATCGAAGCTCCAGTCACTCTATTATGCAATCACGAGTCATATCAAGACAGATATAGCATTTAGTGATCTCGTGTCTCTTGCACTCTTTGCGAAGGATCTTCCGTCGGATCACATTCTTGCGTTCAATCTCAATGATATGTGTTTCCAGTCAGCATCACTCTGTAAGGCAGGAAGTTTTCTCTATACACCACTTCGAGAACTCTTCGGGGGCTCATCAGTGCTTCTGCCGGATGGTGCCACACCCAATAATATTGCCGCGTACAAAGATATTACACTCTTCTCGCACATCATTTTTGATCTACCGCAGACATTTATTGATAAGGACGAAATTTCTATCGTAAATACTACCAAGCTTCCTGGCGTAGCAACGCGACTTGCACTCCGACTCAAGCGCTTCGGATTTAATATCCCAGAAAAGAATTCGATCGTTTCTGTGAAAGAATCACGACCGAAGACAACGGTCTATCATGTATGGGATGCTGACGCGAAGACAGGAATTAGCCCGGATTCATCAACACTTTCGGCGCTTTCTATGTTTATCTATACACCAGCAATTGCTGAGACAGAAGTGAAATACGGAAAATTTGTCTGACCGGGTATCGAAATCATCCTCGGACAAGATGCCAATACTCTTCTAAAATAGTATATGACTCTCAAAAGACCAACCCACAAGATCCTACTCAATCCCAAGGAGTTCTTTGATCGCCTTCGCAAAAAACAGATATCGTACGGATTTCTAGCGCTCTATATTTTTGTTTCGCTCTCATTTCTTGCGATTGCTTCGGTTGGAGTTATTTATTTAGTGTATCTGCGAACTCTCCCATCGATTACCTCTATCGAAGATATTACTCTTCCAGAGAGCTCGGTGATCCGGGATCGCAATGGAAAGGAGCTTTACTCA
The DNA here is from genome assembly GCA_049315825.1 of Patescibacteria group bacterium. Lineage (GTDB taxonomy): Bacteria > Patescibacteriota > Gracilibacteria > BD1-5 > UBA2023 > JBMOJK01. Next base: position 33,313 of record JBMOJK010000009.1, on the reverse strand, counting down.
CTCTTTTCTGGTCAGGAGGGTAAGCGAACCTATGTAGAAATCGGAGGAATCTCGAAGAATATTCTTGATGCAATCGTTTCTACCGAGGATAAAACATTCTTTGAAAATGGGGGAGTAGACTTCCGCGGACTTGTGCGTTCTGGGTGGAACTTCATTACTGGAAAAACAGATAAAATCCAAGGAACTTCTACGATCTCACAGCAGCTCATCAAGAATACATTTCTCTCCAATGAGCGTTCGATTGATCGTAAGGCGAAGGAAATCTATCTCTCATACCGCCTCAATACAAAGTATTCAAAGGAGAAAATCCTCGAACTCTACCTCAACAAGATTTCGTACGGAAACAATGCATCAGGTATAGAGGAGGCAGCGAAGACATATTTCGGAAAATCTGCCAAAGATGTAAAAGTTCTCGGAGCTACCATCCTCGCATCACTTCCAAAGTGACCGACATATTTTTCTCCGTACTCGCACCGTGATCGCTTGATGGGGTATCTCTATGTCTACAAAGACGGAAAGACCGATGAAAAGATCACACTCTCAAGTCCAGAAACGATCCGTGACTATCGTCCACTCGTAGACAGTTTCAAGAAATTTGTTTCAGGACTTCAGATTGAGCGAATCGACGAAAGTGATGCAAAGGTCTGCGGACTTGATAAGAGTAAACTTAAGAATAGCTACTCGATCGATGCAAAGGGGTGTTCACGTCTTGCGTACAAGGATTTTCTCCAGCTCCTCAATGATATCCAGCTTGCTGCTCCGACAGCATCTTCGTCAGTAACTTCTACGGCTATCAGTACTCCTACTACGTCAACAGGTACAACGAAGCCATCAAAACCTGCTAAGCCTTCAACGTCCACAGGAACCACCACTCCAGTTCTTACTCAGGCACAAAAGCTTGAAGGATACGTTCTTGAATACAATACAGGACGTAAGGATTTCGTTGCATCACGTATGCTCGAAGATGCAAAAATTACCCCAGAAGAATTCAAGGCAGTCATCATTGATGGACTTGAATTCCAATTTGTGCGCAATTCGCAGAACATGAAGTATCCTCACTTTGTGACGTATGTGCAGGACTATCTTACCAAAAAATACGGAGACGATTTCTTTGATCAGGGTGGGCTTCAGATCTACACGACGATCAATCCAAAACTCCAGGATAAAGCAGAAGAACTCGTTGCTCGACAAGTAAAGATCAACAAAGATAAGTATGGGGCCAGTAGCGCTGCACTCGTCAGTCTCGACAATAAAACAGGACAGATCGTTTCTATGGTTGGTGGGGCGGATTACTTTGGAGATGCCGAGCAGGGGAAAGTAAATATGACTACCTCGCTTCGTCAGCCAGGTTCATCGTTCAAACCAATCGTGTATGCGCTTGCTATGAGCAAGGAAGCAATTTCCCCTGATACGCCTATCTTCGACGTAGATACTACGTTTGGGAAATGGAACCCTGATAACTACGATCAGAAGTTCATGGGGAAAATGAAGGTGCGAACAGCGCTCGACTATTCACGCAATATCCCTGCGATCAAGATGTTTTCAGTGGCAGGTGGAGAAGCGGCAGTAGTAAAACACGCTCGCAGTCTTGGAGCACTTTCTCTTCGTGAAAATGGGAACTACGGCATGCCCCTTGCAATCGGTACGGGCGAACTCAAACCAATTGAACTCATGGAGGCCTACAGTGTATTTGCTAACGGCGGATGGAAGAAAGAGCCTACACCCATCCTCAAGATCGTCGATAAAAAAGGAAATGTCATCGATGAGTATGTAGAATCCAATGGGAAATACATCTTCTCTGATGCAGCGTCATATCTTCTCTCGGTTATCATCTCGGATGCCTCGAGTCGACCGAGTTCATTCTGGAATAATGTCCTCACTCTTAAGGATCGACCAGTAGCAGCCAAGACTGGAACATCAAACAAGGACGTGAGTGTTGGAAAGGTGAAGAAGATTCTTCCACGTGATCTCTGGACTGCGGGGTACACACCACAGTACACTACGGTTGTTTGGGCTGGAAATGTAGACGGAACCGAAACAAAGTGAACCTGTGATGGACTCAACTGTGCCGCTCCAATCTGGCATGACTACATGGAATACGCACACAAAGGACTTCCTGTTATGCAATTCAAAAAACCTGACAGTGTCTACACGGCAACTATCTCATCTATCTCAGGAAAGCTTGCATCGGAAAATACACCCGATGAATACAAGATCACTTCCATCTTCGCAGTAAAGCCAACGAAATACGAGAACAGTGCAAAGCAAATGGAAGTCGATTCACTGTGTAACGGGAAAATTACCAACGCAACGCCAAAGGCGGCAATTCGCAAGGGATTCCTGATCGATATCGATCCTATCATCGAATCATACGATGCAAGCTGGGCAAGTGCAACGCGACGATGGGTAACGAGCGAAGCTGGGAATTCATATTTTGCCTCAGGCTCTACGCTTATTACAAGTTATTCGGACAAGGTCTGTGAGCGACCAGGAGCAGGGGAGTCACAAGTATCGGCATCTCTTAGTCTCCCTGATGGCAGCAAGCGTCCACTTGGTAAATGATCTGTACAGGTAAGTTTCCGTGCAGCTAATCCTGTTGTGAAAATCCAACTCGACCGTGATGGAGAAATATTCAAGGAAGTAGCAGTCGAATCACTCAAAGACGGGACGATCACCATCGGTGATATTAACTTCGATACTGCATTCTCTGGTGAACATGCGATCGGTGTAACAGCGATCGATCAGTATGGATATTCTGGTGGATCAACAGCGAAAGTTACATTTGGTGGGGAAGTACAGGGCTCAAACATTACCGTAGATAATCCAAAGGATGCTGATCCGCGGATCGCTATCTACGAGTGACAGTTCTTCAATCTCAAGTTCCATGTTGAGGATCCAGTCGCGCTCACTGCAGTCAATGTCTATGTTGACAATAATCTTCATAAGCTTCTTGGTTCAGACGAACGAACATTCTCTGTTCCAGTAGGTGCTGACCTCACAGTCGGTACACATACTGTAGAAATCCGTACCATCAATGATCTACGAGGTCGTGCCGCACGAACTGTGATCGTAGAAGTGCTTGCGAAGTAAGTAACAAAAAAGAGCTCACAGAGCTCTTTTTTGTTACTTATTAAGAAAAATCCAATTCCTCCTGAACTTTCTTCGGGATTCGTGAATGGTATTTTCTGATTTCTTTTACAAACTGAGGACAGTCTACGGTGATCTGCGGATATCCGTCTATAATCCCTACGAGTGTCTGTCGGCTTTTATACTCGGTGAGCATATCATTTCCCCAGTCTATAAAGAATTCTATACCAGACATAGAATCCATCGAATACTTATATGCAAGCTCTGCTACGAGCAGAGGAATACAAGTCGCTTCATAAAAGGCGATGAATTTCTTCTGATCGATACCATGCAGTGCACAAGTATAAACTCCAATGTAAAAGTACTCATTCAATAGTGTACCTGGCGAATAGTCATTAAACGATGTAAAATTCTCCCAAGAAATACCATCCTTGATAATCGAGATAGGAGTATTCTTCTGGATCAGAACCGCTTCTTCGGGTGTGAAATATTCCTGAAATAGGGAATCAAGCTGTTCACCCTTTTTGTCATCCTCTCGAATAAGGTCTGCAATCCAACGTCGAATCTCATCAAACTGAGCATCGAGCGAACTACCTGAACTAGTTCATTGTTTTGAAAATTTGAGTGCTCAAGTTGCTCCTGGATTCATTACTACGTCGTATGCCTCGCGAAGCCGTGCCATGTTTCGTATAACGCCATCAAATTGTCCGGAATTAGGATGGCCACGAGACCTGAGTTTGCGATAGTGATCCTCGATATCTTTTGGGAGGGTTGTTAGCTCCAGAGTCTGCAGGGCTTCTTGAAAATTCATACAATCAGTGAGAAGGATTGTATTGATAATGATCAAAAATCCTCACGAGTCAAATATGATCGCAACAGCTTAGATTATCAAAAAACACTTCGTGCGTGCACGAAGTGTTTTGTCTTATTGAGAATGCGTGGTTTAGAATACGCTGTATTCACCTCCACCACCTTGTCGTGGTGCGCGGTGTGGACGATCGTTTCCATAGTTTGGATTGCGATCACCTCCACCACTTCGACCAGAATCAGAGCGTCCACCACCTTGGTAGCCTCCTCCTCCGCTTCGTCCACCACCCTGGTAACCTCCACCACCGTGGCTGTAACCACCTCCAGAAGAAGGTCGATCTCCACCACCGTGGTTGTAACCACCAGTTCCGGCTCCGCCACTGTTGTAGCCTCCGCCTCCTCCGCTTCGTCCACCACCCTGGTAGCCTCCACGTCCGCGTCCTCCGCGGTAACCTCCACCACCTCGTCGGCGACCTCCACCTCCGAATCCACTATTTGGAGCTTCTACACGACGCTCGAGAGTGTTTCCTTCGCGGTCGATCTGTCGGATAACGATCTTATTTCGCTTTTCGATGTTCTTGAGGAGGAGTCGTTCTGCGGCAGATACGAACATAACCGCCTTTCCTGATGCTCCAGCACGTCCTGTTCGACCAATACGGTGAATGTATGCCTCTGGATCTTCTGGTACGTGGTAGTTGAGTACGAGGTTAATATTGTTCATATTGAGTCCTCGCGCTGCTACGTCCGTTGTAACGAATACGTTTACTTCGTCGTTCTTGAACGCCTGAAGCGCTCGTGTTCGCTGGCGCTGTTCCATATCTCCATGAAGACATCCAGCCCTTACTCCACCTTCCTGAAGCATGCGAGCAAGGTGCTCAGTTTCGTGCTTTGTTCGAGAGAAGACGATGATCTTGCTTCCAGCGTGCTCTTCAATATAGCTCTTGAGCATGTTGAACTTGTCGAAAGTTTCTACTTCGATGAACGAGTGGTCGATCTTATCAACCGTGAGTTCCTGAGTAGACTTTACTGACTCGTATCCTTCACCTACGTATTTCACGAGGAGATTCTTCATCTCCATAGGAATAGTCGCAGAGAATGTCATTGACTGCTTGATACCAGGCATATGACCCCAGAGGTAGTCGATGTCATCAACGAATCCCATGTCGAGCATGCGATCTACTTCGTCGAGAACGAAGAACTTTACTTCAGAAACATCGATATATCGTCGGTCAACGAGGTCGATGAGACGACCTGGAGTAGCGATAACGATCTGTGGCCCCTTATCGAGGATTTCACGCTGCTTCTTCATGCTTGATCCTCCGTATACTACAGTAGATCGGAGATACATTCCTTCTGAGAGCTTCACTACTTCGTCTCGGATCTGGATTGCGAGTTCACGAGTAGGAGCAAGAACGATAGCCTGAGGCTTACGCTGACGGCAGTCGATGAGTTCAAGAAGTGGGATCACAAAAGCGGCAGTCTTACCTGTACCGGTCTGAGACTGTCCTACGATGTTCTTACCATCGAGAGCGAGGGTGATTACCTCCTCCTGGATTTTCGTAGCTTCAACGTAGCCACTTTTTGAAAGGGCGTCCTGAATAGCTGGACGAAGTTTGATTTCGCTAAAAAGCATTATACAAAGGGTTACACCTCCCTCGTATCGCTCGAGCGAAGATGTCGAATAATTAAACTATGTACGTCTGATAGACGTTGATCGGACCGTTTTTATCCTCGTGTTTCTCGATAGTCGTTTGGATATGCGACCGCAGAAAATCCGTCAGGCTCTGGCCCTTCGATTCGAGGATAAACTCGATCTTCTGTTTCTGTGCATCTGTGAGGTAAAAATTCACAGCTGCTTTAAATTTTTTTCTCGTGCTCATGGATATGTTTCTTCGAGTATATGACAAAGCGATATCTGTACAACTCGACACAAACGTGAAAAGCTATCGAACTTCTCGAAGACGTGCTGCCTTCCCCTTGAGTGCTCGAATGAACCCGATGTTCTTGCGGCGAACCTTGAAAGAACGGAGTACTTCGATCTTAACGATAGTAGGTGAGTGGATCGCGAAGATCTTCTCAACACCAACACCGTCTACGTCCTTACGAACGACGATATTCTTTTCGAGTGCGCTCTTTCCACGAGTGTGGATAACGAGACCTCGGAACTTCTGGATACGAGTTTTTTCTCCGTCTTTAATAGACTGGTGAACTTCAACTTCCATTCCAGTTCGTACCTGTGGTACTTCTGACTTGAGGAATGGCTTCTGGATCTCGGCGATGAGTGCTGCGTTCGTCATGTTACAAGAAAGCTAAAAAAAAGAGCGATAGCCCAAAAAGATGGGCTTATCATATAAAAACACTCGCTATAGTCAAACTGATTTTTCGCTTTTTAGTTCTTTTGTAAAGAGGTTCATGAGCAGATCGCCAACTTCTTCGTTCTTAAGGATCACTACACCAAGCTCTACATTGATTTTGGCGGCTATTTTTGTGCGAAGTTCAGAATCTTCGATTGTGTCTATGGCCTTTTCTATTTCTCGTATCTCTAGTGAGTGCTGAGGATAGATTTGGCAGAATCTGGTAAAATTGTTGTTTGTTAGAGGTTTCATAACGGATCAAAGAGAGGAATTTCCGGAGTATTTCGTCAGATGTTGCGCAACATTTCAAGCTTTTTTTTGCGTTCTTGTTCTGCAAGCGATGCTTCGAATGCTTCTGCTCCTTGGACTTCGACAGTGATTTCCAGTGATTTCTTGGCTTCAGTAAGGGCTCTTTGTCGATCTCGTTCGAGTGCATCATTGATGATAGATTCCATCTTTGCAAGCGCGAGTTCGATGTTCGCACGACGTTCTTCTTCTCATTTTTGTTCGATTGCAAGGAAGTGATCGAGGTATCGCGGCCAATCTTCCATGAGTTCGATCTTGCGCTCGGCGGGCAGGACATTAAAAATAATCCGGAGATTATGCACAGATTCGGCAGAAAGTCCGGATGATTGAAGGAGGGATTCGAATTGAAAATTCGACATTATACAAATGCAAAATCTGTTTCAAGATCGCGCGCTGCACTTTGTCGGTCGTAGTTTCCTTGGGCGACTGCTGTGAATTCGCGCTGTGACTTCGAGCGCGCAGCAACATCGGTTCCGATTGCCATTTTGCTTGTGTTGGCGATCGAGTTCCCAATGCTTGTCTGCTCGGATGCTGAGAGAGTGTTGAATTTGCCGTAGAGATTCTTGAGTCGATCTGCTTGTGTAGTTTGAAATGTTGATGAACTTTCGATCATCTTCATGAGTGCACTGAGTTGTTCACGCGCATTGTTGCTTGATATATCCAGCTGTTCGCTGAATTCTCTATGTTCGAGGGCCATGGGGATTTTTTTAAATCAGGGGAAGTATATCGTTGTTTTGCTTCATTTGCAATGCAATCTTCGGAGTGAATAGGTAGTGAAGATTGCTGAAATTTTTCTTGAATTTCGCGCGAATTTTGTTATCTTGGCAGGTCGATATTTTTTAAAATTCTATCTATGAAAACAACTCTCGATACAACACAGATTAAAACCATTCTTGATACCGTATTTGCATCGGTATATGATCTTTATTTCAAGACACACAGTTCTCACTGGAATGTTGTGGCTCAGGATTTCCATGAACTGCACATCATGCTCGAGGGGCAGTATACATATCTCTGGGGCTCACTCGATGAGATCGCTGAACGATACCGAGTATTTGGTCTTACAGCTCCGACTCAGTCGGTGAGTGTAGATGCAAGTTTGAGTACTGCGGTTCGTGATGAACTGCTTGGTGGTCTGCTTACAACCGCAGAGCGCACGATTGACGTACTGCGCACATCGATCAATACACTCGATACACTTGGTGATCTCGCTGGTGCGGACCTGCTCACGGGCATGCTTGCAACGCATGAGAAACACGCTTGGATGATCCGAAGTTCACTCTAATACAAAAACACACCCGCGCGGGTGTGTTTTTGTATACGGCTTATCCTGAGCAAGATTCTATTTCACCCCAATTGACATATTCGCTTTCGCTCGTAGATTATGTTTATCCATTGAATTGATGGTCTAAACAAAACCTTTTGAAGGAGTAGAAAAAATGCGTACATCCAAATCCGGTGTATTGGTATTAGCTTCAGTGTTTTTGGTAGGTGCGCTCAGTGGTTGCGCTACCAAGAAAGAAACTGGCACGGCCGTTGGTGCTACTGTTGGTGGTGCTATTGGCTATGCTGCAGGCGGTTCAAATCGGGCTGTAGCAACCGTAGTGTTGGCGATCCTAGGTGGAGCAGTCGGTAATGCTATCGGCTCAAATCTGGATGATGAGGATCGGAAAAATATCTCCGTTGCACTCGATAAGCCTACCACTAAACCTACAGTTTGGGTCAACCAAACACAGGCACATGAAGTGATAGTGATTCCAAGTGAAGAGAAGACTTGGAAAAAGATGAAATGTCGCGACTGGACCGTAAAGCTCACGCTCACAGAAAAGTCCAAATCCGGCACTTCTATCACAAAAACCTATCATACTACCTCTTGTAAAATAGATGGTAAATGGGTTGAGATGATTCCGAAGGGATAAACTTCTTTTGGTCTCATAAAAAAAGCTCCGTAACCCGGAGCTTTTTGCTGTTTAGCCGACAAGATGGTCGCAGAGTATTTTGATACCGATGCTAACGAGTACACATCCACCTATGATCTCAGCCCGTGATCCGATATGTGCAGAAAATCGTTTTCCAAATTCTACTCCGATGAACGAGCAGATGAATGTTACGATTCCGATCGTGATCGCTGGGGTCCAGATATCCTGGGTACTTGCAGTAAGTGAAACTCCGACTGCGAGGGCATCGATGCTCGTGGCAATCCCGAGTGTAATGAGAGATTTGAGTGTGAAGACATTCTTCGTGGGTAAGTCCTCTTCTTCACCCTTCCATCCAGCATAGATCATATTTCCACCGATATATCCAAGCAGGATAAATGCGATCCAATGATCGTAGGCGGTGATGTATTTTGCAAAAAACGAAGCGAGTACAAATCCGATCACGGGCATCAAAGCCTGGAAAAATCCAAACGTTCCTGCCATAAGCAAGGCTTGCTTGAGTTGGATTTTCTTCTGAGAAATCCCTGTCCCGACTGCAACCGCGAAGGCATCAGCCGCAAGTGAAAGGGCAAGTAGGAGGTTTGCAAGGAATACCATGTTGTAGGATTTGATCACAATGTAATGAGAAGCATCAAATACGATCTTTTTATGTTCGTAGAGAAAGGTATTTGACTAGACTGTAGTGTGAGATAGGTGTACGCACTGCTTTTTGGGTCTGAGTTTGTTCTAGGATGATCTTGAATCACCCATCCTCTCTACGATAATTGCATTAGGATAATTTCTTTGCAAAGTAGGGTATGCTTTTTCTGGAGGATCTCAAATCACTATTCAGGAAATCTTGTTTATAAAGACTGTTTTCGATGCCATTCTTGATTTAATGTTATAGCTCGGAAAAGACTTATACATGTAAATATATTTAACAAATAACAGTAACTTCCCTTAATTACGAGGATTCATCAAATCTTTTGATGGACGTTCATTAAATTTCTACTGCAAAGGAGGGTGCAATGAGCTCGCATTTAACACTGGTTAGTGGAGGTAGACCTGAAGTTGGAACCATGAATTTGTTCGAACAAAGGCCGAATGTTGTTGTGGATGTTTTTTGTAATTCTGCAATAAGCATGAAGCAGCAAATTGCTAGGGCACAAGCATATTTTCCAGAGCTTATTATCCCCCCGGATATTGAGCTGAATGATCAAGAAGGTCTTTGGTTTATTCCGGACTGGACAAATTTTGCCCCCAACTACAACGTTGCCGTGAACATGGTGCTGAAGAAACTTTCGACCGAGCTCGCTGGTGTGTTTTTTGATTTTACACATGGGCGGCTGAGCGCTAAATATCTCACGAATCAAGAAAGGCTAGCCTTAGCCGGCAAGCTGGTGAGAGTTGAATTTATCGCTCCAGAAGATGTTCAAAGCATTCTGCAACCCAGGGTCAGTATCGATAATGAGATATATGATTTAGGTGTCTACGAATTCGCAATGATGTACTTGCTGGAGCCGGAACGGTTTCATAATTCTCATGATTGCTGGATTGATTTGCGCGGGGATTTCTGGTCTGCACCTGAAGACTGTGCCATAAGCGGAAGTCGTCAGATGCTGCACTTCTGGTTTAATCAGGGGCGAATAGCTCTTGGATCTCATGGGGAAAAATTCTCACAAATTCCAGAAAGGAGGGCTTGTTGTGCGCAGTAGGGTATATGATGCTCTTAAGAGAGTTCAATATACGAACCTATTTAAAAGACATACACTTAAGTGTATGTCTTTTATTTTGCACGGTAATGTTCTGGTTTTCTATATTAAATATGTGGATGTTGTTAAGTATCTGGGGGATTTTCTATTAGATTAGTATCCTGGTTGTGAAAATGAGAGATGTGGAATATAAAGATAACAAGCAGCCCCTTCTAAATTTAGAAGGGGCTGCTTGTTGATGATCAATGGCCCCCGGTGGACTATGTTCGTCGAACTTTGGCACCGGAGAAGGTATGGTTTTTGAAGAGAAGGGATATTGAGACTGTACATCAAAATTTGGTATTGCCAGAGAATTTGATCTCGTGTTAATGATGATACTGCGCCGTCAAAAGATATAGGAGAAGCTCTGACTAAGCTTGTAGAATGGTTAATAAAAGGTCTTCATATCGAGCGATCATTCGAAGCAAAAATTCTGGCAATTTCTTCTGGTCCGAATTTGATTCACTTTGCATGCAGATAGTCAGCGTATTTCCGATATATACGATCATTTTCTGGATGGAAATCCGTTATCTCTGGATTGTTCGCCAAGGTGTCAAGAAGCTTCTTGCTCCGCAGGCTAAAACCACCATTCCCAAGATTATTCTCGTCATCATACCAACACGGTGCACTGATATAATCATACTGTAGGAAATCATCGGTCCGCGCAACAGGATTGAGGATAAAACCATCATGCCGCACGATCAACACATGTTCGGTATCGATATACGTACTCAGATCCTTCACCATAAATCGCGAGTATTCCTCGATCGAATTAATATCATGATGCAAGATTTTTATCCCGTCCGTTTCATCCAATGTTGTTTGGTAACATTCGTTATTATTTTCTTATCCGCAAACTCGAAATAATATTCACAAATATCGAAAACTTTTTTGAGTCGACTATAGCGGTGATCTGCACCGAAGGGGTTGATGGTGGAGAGTTGTTTTTTGGACATGGGGGAGGTCCTATTTGAAACCCTTAGACAGATTAAGGTATCAATCGATACGCTCCTAAATTTTTTCAATTCCAGATGAACTTAATTCCTTTAATGGAACTCTAACTTGGAAGATAATTCATGCAACCGGACTATCAACTTTTACTCCTAAAAATGAAATCCCTGTTTCGGAGTCAATGACTGTATTGGTTTTTAGGCTCATGTCCGAACTCACTGGAAAATCTATTCGTAAATTATCTCCGGAGCTAGGTATGGCAGATTCAGGTTGCCCTTGAGGGATTTCAACTGCTTCACCAAATACTCTTCCAAAGGCGATCAATACTTTTCCCATTGCCTTTGCAGTAAGAGTTTGCATCGATGTTTCAATCAATGCTTCTTGTTCTTTGATAGAAGATAAAGCATCTTTTATAGTCTTAACTGGATCGGTAGATTCAGTCCCTGTTAGAGTATTCATATTTTAATAGTAAAATTATAAGATACGTATTACTTATGTTTATGATTAAATTAATGTCAATTCTTATTGAGGATAATTCGTCATTTACTAATATCTCTGTACCCAAAATCATATCTTCTTCTAGCGAGGATGCGTTAAGTCATTCACTTGGTCGAACTGTTTGAGAAATGAACTATTTTCTCATTGAGGTCAGTAAAAGAGGTCATTTCTGACCTCTTTTTACGTTTGATTATCTATGGATCCCTTTTATAAACGCGAAAATTTGCAATAGCGAAAATATGCATATGCTCAGTGTATTCAATTTTTATCATGGAAATTATTTCTGCTATTCATGCCGCTGGATACCGTGCGACTCCACAGCGTCAGGAATTTCTCTCCATTCTCTCACAGAAAAACAGCTTCGATGCCGAGACGCTCAAAGCACTTTTTATAGAGAGAACGCATGCAAACCTCGCCACTTTTTACAGAGTTCTGGCGGATTTTCAGTCTACTGGTTTTGTACATTCACTGCAGGAGAATGGTCGAGAGTACTATTCCCTTTGTACAGAGGTGCAGCAGGGGAGGATGCCTACTCATTTTTTTGAGCTCACCCATTGTCATGGGTGTGGAAATATAGGAGATCGTCATTTATTGGTTTCATCCGAAGGAATGCTGAGTTCAAAACAGGAAATTCATGTCTGACACTGTGATGCATGTCACTCGGATTGAAATGCTCATTTATAAATCATAGTAATGCATCACGACATTCTTATGCCTCTTGAGCCACTTTTGCCATCCATCGTTAGTGATTGGCTGGAGGGTGTAGATTTGGAGAAACTCCTCGAGCACGAACAGGCTCTACATTTCGTTTTTCCACAGGTTTTTGCTCAAAATATAGCACGTTTGCTAGGATTATTTTCCAACAAAAGAACCGCTGCTAAAATATTCTTCCCACTTAAGCCGACGCATTCTTCTGTAATCCTTCGGACCGCTTACGAGCTGTGAATATGAGTGGATGTAGCCTCTGTCGAGGAACTTCGGAAGGTTTTAAGTTTTGGTTTTACAGGAGAACGTATTGTTGCTACTGGTCCAAAATCCGATGTCTTCCTTGAAGAGGTCTTGGCACATGATGCTCTCGTCCAGGTGAATTCATTGGATGAATTGGAGCGAATCGCTCAGACGAATCTTCCTGCGCGAATATCACTTCGCTTTTCCGGCTTCTCACACTTGCCAAAATCCAGATTCTGAATCCCTCTTCAGAATTTCAAAAAGACACAAAGCATACTGGTGAATATGCGGGACAGAGTACGCGAACTTTCCGTCGCTTTTCACCTAGACTCGGTATCTATAGATGACCGCATAATTGCAGCACGAGAACTACGGAACATTATAAATCTCCTAATCCGTAACGATTTCCCCATTCGTTACTTGGATATCGGCGGGGGACTGGGGGCAAATATATTTGCAGAGCCAGGCTCTCTTCCGATGTTCTTTGCTTCGCAGGGCTATGCTGAGAGTCCCGTTTGGTCGAGACATGCAGATAGTGCGGCTAGAGATGCATTTGCACATTCAGTGCTTTCTAGAAAACTTGATCAGAATATTGGACTCGACTCATTGGACGAATTTTTGGGATCAGAAATGATGCGTTTCCTTGAAGACAACTTCATCGAGCTTATCGTCTCTCCCGGTAGAGCACTACTCGAGTGAGTATGATGCAGCGTTGCTAAAATCATCGAAGTTGAAGAACTCGAGACTGATATATCCAGACTTACACTTGCGATCGATCAGTACTCACTAGGCGGAAGCGAGCAGCCAGGTTTCGTACTTCCGAGATTGTTTCCGCTTAGGAAATCTCCCGAGTCACCAAAGCACCGATCCTATCTCTTTGGACAGCTTTGTCTTGAATGAGATCTGCTCTATCCATTTTCGATACAGACTTCATTCTCACCACGTCGCGGTGATTGCTGTATGTTCTTTGATACAGCAGCGTATAAGGCGGACTTCTATGCAGGGACTCCGATACTCCATCCCCGACCAAAAAGAATCGCGGTGACAACATGACCCAATTCCTTTCATTACCAATCAGATGAATAGCCTTCAGTCAATAAATCCAACTCCTATGAATATTCTCGCACTTCGAGAAACGTACATGCGACAAAAATCCTCTTCGCATGTCATAGATATTTCAATACTCAGTTACTTCAAGAGGCCATATGTTGAATCTCTCGATCTCTCGAACGAACAAGATATTCTGCGCTATATCGCCCAAGAAAATGCCTATTGTCTGATAGATGACTGCTGTGCTGATGAGCCAGAATTTCCTGAAGATCACATAAAAGGCATTGATCACGTATTTGCATCGGATCTTTCATCTCCACTCCTACATGTTGAGATTCATGCTGATTTTACGGAAGAAATCCAAAAAGGCAGAGCATCAGCGGCTATCCGATATTTTGAAGTTTTCCTCAGAGCTGAGCCCCAAGATAAGGTTGAACGCGAACGTGTTCTTGCTCTGTTCAAGGAGATAGCTCAAAAATACAAAAAAGAGGTAGCATCGATCAATACGCTTTCCAATATACCTAGAAGTGCATTCTCCCGACTATGATTGTAAACTCTCTTCTTGAACGAATCGGCAATACGCCGCTTCTTCGTGTAAAACCTGAAAATCATGGGATTGCCGGTCTCGATCTTTATGTCAAACTTGAGCTTCTCAATCCGTTCTGATCGATCAAAGATCGTACAGCACTCGCGCTGCTTTCTCCAGAAATTGGAGCGGGTGGACTTTCAGGGAAAACTATTATCGAGTCTTCCTCTGGAAATACCGCAAAGGCCTTGGGTATGATCGCACACAATTTCGATCTCAAGGTAGAATCAGTCACGAGTAGATCAAAGGTTCCTGAGGTGAGTCAATTGCTTCAGATACTGGGAATCAAGCTCATCCATGTTCCAGGTATGAGTGAATGTCCTGATCCACGCGATCCGTACAATCCACTCAAGTTCATAGAAAGTCGTATTTCGCAAGATCCAGATGCGTATTTTTGGACCAACCAATACCTTAATCCTAAGAATCCCGCCATTCATTCGAATACAACAGCGGTCGAAATAGAGGATGATATCGGTATACCGGATTACTTTTTTTCAGGCATTGGGACCTCCGGTTCGAGCGGAGGAATCGCGACGTATTTCCATACACGCGATCCAGGCTGCTCGATGATTTGAACTATTGCACGATCAGGAGAATATATCCCTGGGATTCGCTCTGAATCCGAGCTTACTGAAGTGCCGCTCTACGACAGTGAGATCTATAGTCAGCTGATAGCAAAAACTGCTCGCGAATCTGCACTCGCTACGCTGGAATTCGTCCGCACAACTGGCGTCCCGGCAGGTCCAACCACAGGAGCCGTATATGCATCTGTCATGCAATATTTCCAAGATTCCCCAATCCCTGCTTGAGAGACGAGAACTGCTGTCATGATTGCATGTGACCGCATAGAGCCGTATGTTTCCTACTTCAAGAAGTACGCTCCAGAGATATTAGGATGAGAGATTACTGGACTTAGTGTCTTCGAAGTATTTGATGACTCAGTTGATCGTACGATGAGCTGGGATGCTTTTCGTGCTAAATATCCGCATGGCCTATGAATCGATCTGCGCAGTCCTGATTCCTATCAAAATGGGCATATCCCAGAAACAATCTGTCTTTCGGAAGAGTTCCTTGAGAGCATGACAGAAGGAGGCAACCCCTTTGATACCTGCATGCCCCTCATTTTTTGTTGCCCACTCGGAGAAAAGTCAGGTAAAGCAGCCGCGTATTTTGCTTCGCTCGGACACCTAGCATATTCCCTCAAAGGCTGAATCCGGCAATATCGCGATGATGGAGGTATTTTGCATAAATCGCATATACAACATCAACATGAATCATGCGAACACCAATGAAACTCATAGAATCTGCTGTAGTTTTTTGCTCATAAGAAGAGTATTGAGAGATTTTTTGATTCTACATTGAACAGTGATAAATTTAGACAACTTAAAGAAAGAAATGTATCATGAATGTGAGACTAAAAAACACTCCGCATTTAAGTGTGGAGTGTTTTTCTTATTTTTCAATGAGCGTCTGAAACTTTTCATCAAATTCCTTTGAATGGTCTTTGTTGTAAAGCGGAAGCCCTACGATAACATAGTCATCATTTGCGAATTGAAGGGTATTTTCTTTACCATAGCGGGCAGTTATCTCTTTTAGGAAGACATTCTTCCATTCGTCTTTTTCAAGTAGATATACCCCCTTTGGCTCAATGAATATCTGATAGTAGTTATTCTTTCACTTTTCTTTGAGAAACAAGAGGAAATCCGGTTGAAATCCCATACCTGTTTGGAAGTCGTATATTTTCAATACTTCTTCATTACGCAGCAAATATACCTGGTCGTATATGCTTTGTAGGTTTCAAATGGTCTTCGTTATAGCACGGATGAGGTTTTCTTCTTCTGAACTTCCATTGAAGCCATTCAGAACATACCATTCCGTATTGATGAGCTCTTGCTCCAAAGATGGGGCATTCGCAGTGGCATCAACCATTTTTTCCTTGTCGTAGAAGCTTTCAGAAAACTTTACCAATCTAAACTCATCACCGTTATACGGATTTGAGTATTGCTTTAATTTTGCAGAAATCTCATCAAGGAATTTTGATAGGATAGATAAGAGTGCATCGGATGAAAGACTGTCGAAATCCATTCATTTTTCCATTACCATATTGATAGGAAAAAGCCCCAAGAACTCATCTTTCAATACATCATCCACACTTTCAATTTTTAATTCGTCCTTCAATCTTTCAAATTGAAAAATTGAATTGTCATGCTTTGCTTTTAAGGCAATGGCTTTTCTGAAAATATGGTAATCAAAGTCCTTCAATGTCTTTGAAACCGTGATTTTGGTTCCTTCTTGTTTCTGATATTTGGTGATGTCTGACTTTTCTTGAAATACTATTTCTTCTTCTGTAAGAGAATACGCGATTAATTCATATTCGAATATGAAGCTTCATCGTATCTCATCAAGTGTTATTTTTCTGCGGCCTGGGTTATCAATCTGGTTATTCAGTGCTATATGCAGATTTTTATAAAAATCCGTTTCTTTGAATTCTTGTTTCAGTCTGAAAGTCTTTACAGTTTTATTATCCTGAATATATCACTCATTTTTCAGTTCTCTCTTTAGCTCGTCTATATAGCGACTATCATTATCACTGTGAAAAAATAACTCTTCGAGAATGCGTAGAGGATGTTCCAGATCATCGTCAAATTTTCTCTTGTTCTTTATCTTATCACCACAAGAAAATGGAAAATAACGAACTCCTCGTCAAATTAATTGTCTTTCTGCGATAGTAGAAGAGCCCGCTTTTCTTTTTCATGAATTATCCTTCCATTCATCTCTTCCAGCATAAAGACGTACTATATCAAAAAGATTTAGTACATCCCATCATTCGGTCAGTCTTTGAACGGTAAATATGGCACGGATGTGGTTGTTGTGATTTTCAAGACTGTTTAAGAGCTTCTCTTGTCATTCATTGGTTTTTTCTTTCTGTGTTTTGTTATCCTCCGAGTTCGTAATGATGCAGTTGTCTTTTTTGAAACTGTATTGGATGAATTGTATTGCCTCACCAAGCACTCATTCACCCTGAATGACCTTTGCCATCTCTTTTATACGGCTTATTCACTTTTCATAAATCGCATTTCATTCAGAAAATTCAGCACCAATCTTTTTGAGAAAATCAAAATCGGATACCGATAGGTTTTCGATTATTTCATGAAAGGCCTCAAAATCCTGTTTTGAAGAAGCTATGTCCTTGCTTCGAAACAATACTACACCCTTGAAATTCGGTATGTTGTTTTCCGTTGCTATCCTGTGGCGATACCAATTGAGGAGCAATGCCTGAAGTATGCGTTCTTTTCTTTCAAAACTTGAAGAAACAAGGTTTATTTCTTTGGTATAACCCGCCTTCAAAAACTCTTTCAAATCAAATGAAAAGATTATCTTGTTTTGATATTTCTTTTGGACTTCTTCATCATCTGGAACCGTAGCCGTGAATTCCAAAAGAACATTCCTATTTTCAGACTGATTTTTATGGTCTTTGTGGAGTATCTTGTTTATGACCGTATTTTCCCAACTCTTTTCTATGGCATCTTGTCATGCTTTTTCGGTAAGTTCTTCTGTATAATCCAGGGATACTTCTGTCTGATTGATCTTCTTCTTTTTCGTATCAGCATTGAGGTGGTGTGCTTCATCACCCAACATTATGATGTCCCGTTTCTGTAAGTCTTCAAGATATATGGCATTCTCGCGGACTTTGTAGATATCATTGTGAAGCTTGTGGATAGAGGTGAATTTTATCTCTATGTTATCACCATCATTTGAAAAGGTTTCTACCTTTTTGATTTTTACGTTTTTCTCGTCTATAACGATATTCTGGTTGAATAGGTATTTTGCATGGCTCTTGTCTATAAAGTTGTTTTCTGTCTTATCTACGATATTGTTCTGATTTACGAAGAATATGAAATTCCTATATCACTGCTTGTAGTAGTAGAGCATCAAAGCCGCCATCAGAAGGGTTTTACCCGTTCCAGTAGCCATATTGAAAAGCAGGTGGAATGGTGCTTCTTCTGGTTTATCAAACTCATATTCACCTTCATTGAAGGCTAAAAAATGACGAATAGCATCCTTCTGCCAGTCAAAAAGACTATATTTCAGGTTGTCTGAAATATAGGATGGTATCTCAATTTTGGCAACGGTTTTGCTACCAATTTGCTCTTTGATTTGCTGGTGTAGGGGTGTTATTGTCATAGGTTTTTTAGAAAGGAATATCTGCTATTTGTATTTCGTTTGTGGTTTCTTGATTTGCTGGTGTTTCGGAAACTCTATTGAGTAAGAAATCCTCCAGCTTTCTTGGAAAGAAATCCTCACTGAATGAAGTCATTCAATTTAGGTGTTTCCATATTTTCACCGCATCCTTGTCATCGCCTTGGTATCAGATAACCTTTTCTAATTTTGGAACATTATAATGTATATTATTTTTTTCAGCATTCTGTATTAAGGTTTTATTGACCGTAATCATTGATTTAATTGTTTTCTCACTTCTTTTTTCTCATTTATACTCTTCATTTTCAATGTTTCTCCAGACCGTATCAGCTTTAATATCCTCAAAGGAGAAATCAATTTTATCAATAAAATTTGTTTGGAAGTCCCAATCGTTAATAACAAAGTAATCAACTTTTATATGCTTACATAATTGAATGAGAAGCAATGCTGTAGTCTTTCAATGATGGGGAATGATGACGATATTATGAAAATTCAAGAATGTTTGAGCGTATTTCTGTCTATCTACAATACTGCC
Organism: Patescibacteria group bacterium; assembly: GCA_049315825.1. Taxonomy (GTDB): domain Bacteria; phylum Patescibacteriota; class Gracilibacteria; order BD1-5; family UBA2023; genus JBMOJK01. Next base: position 14,324 of record JBMOJK010000009.1, on the reverse strand, counting down.
GTTTGCATTCTCCAGTTCTTCAATTCTTTTTTCAATGGCGTATCTATAGCACATTAAATCATTCGGTCATTCAACCAAAATAACCTTCTTGCTAAATAAAATTTTATTGAGGTTTGGTTCAACACTTTTTATGTATTGATTGTATATTTCATTGGTTGCAACTTCAACGGCATCATCTTCACTATCTGACGGGATATCCAATATCGGTGAGAAATCTTCAGTATTGTTGTATTTTACAATAGTTCAGGTGCTGTCATCATTTTCAAGCCTAATCAATCCTTTAGTATCAAAGATATCAATCATCTTATCCGAATGTGTCGTGTATATCACCTGGTGTCATTTTTCTGCCAATCAACATAATACCGTCTTGTAAAAGTATTCTTGATGATTTTCGTGTAAAAAACTTTCTGGTTCTTCAAATAAGAATAGACACTTATCCGTGCTATTACTTTCGGCTATGGCTTGAATTACCGACATAACAAACATCGATATAAAACCATCTCAAAAATTTCAAATTGGAACAAGATTGCTCGTGTTTCAGTTCAATCAAATCTTAAAAAGCATTTGAAGAAAAATATCCTCATAGTCAGGTAGTCAAAAATCAACTACACAAGCACTATTTCGTAAATTTACCTCATAGTTCTTTTTAATTGTCTCTATAAATTGGAACAATTTTGACTTACTTTCTTCAGTCTTTCATTCAATTATATTTTTGGTAGCCAGTTCTATTTCCTCCTTAAATTTCTGTTTTCTGCTGTTTATGATGACATCTTCTTCAATCAAATAATTTATATGCTTTCACAAAAAGGACTTTATATTTCCCCAGCTTGTCTTTTGTGTGGATATCTGGTCTTTGATTTGATGAAAATTGACGTAGAAAATCTGATAATGCTTATTCATTCAGAACATTGAAGGCGACATTTTTCACTGAAGCTCACCATCTTCAATTTTTGTATTGATTTTATATTCACCAGTAATTGATTTTTTATTCAAAGTAGTCTTACTGATTTTGTCATAATAAGGTTCGCAGTCATAGTATGAGCCCTCTAATTTTGATGTAATTTGAAGCAGATTTTGATAATCCAGCTGATATAAATCAGTTTTAGTAAATTCTTTCTCTCATACAAATTTTTCACCAATGCTATACAAAATAGCATTCATTAAATTGCTCTTTCAGGCATTGTTATATCAAACAATCGCAATAGGTTTTTTATAGTCCTTGTTTGGGAACTGAATAAGTTGCTCCTCATTTCAAAATGAACGATAGTTTTTAATCTTTATGTTATTAATTCTTATCTCGCTCATTACTGAAAGGATTAATTCTTATAAAACTCCTCACTTAAAGCAATATCACCACTTGAAATACCGAATTTTTTATCATTTCGTTCGGTAAAATTCACATACATCTGGTTCAAATCCAGCATTTTTACAAACATTTCTTTTTGCCTATCCAATGGTAGGCTTCTGAATTTTGCGTCAGTAAGAACCTTTTCTTTGAATTCCTTTACTTTTACGTTGTAGTTCAAGAAATATCGCTCATACATGGTTTCAAAGAATGCTTCCAATTCTTCAAAACTTTTAGCCTCTTGAATAGATTTTTTTGCTTCTTCATTCCATTCGGCAAGCTCAAAATAGATAAATTCACCACCACCTTGCCAATTGACGGCTTTACTAATACCACCTTGCTCCCCAGAAATAACTTTTTTTATTCGTTCAACCGATACGGGCTCAATATAGTCCATCTGTTCTATTCCGATATATTGTCGTCCCATCTTATGTGCGACTGCGGCGGTTGTCCCACTTCAAAGATGATAATCAAGAATAATATCGTCTTCGTGACTACAACAACTAATAATATTTGAAATCAATAATTCAGGTTTTGGATTATCAAAGATTTTGGAATCATCTTTTATGTTAAATAATTCCCTTAATTCATCAGTAGCATCTTGATTTTGCCCCCAGTCAAGAAGAAGGTCAGTTATTGTTTTTTCGGAGTTAATTTCACTTTTATCTTTATATCGTCGAAAAGAAAAACTATTTGTAATATAAATTAAATTTTCATCACAAAATCTGGTTATTTCATCTTGTGTGTTTCTAAATTTTGCTATGGTTCGAAAATCATTTACAACTATCCCATCCTTAATTATAACATCATCAATGAATTCAGTAGTCATTGTTTTATTTTGGTATATTCACTTTTTAATTACAAAATCACCTCATCATTTATAAGAAATTCATTTTTTTATAATCCTTTCCGATAATTTATTTGAAGCATTATCTATCCTTGTGGTAGCATCAGTTGTTTTTCATAAGGCTAAATTACCTATCATTTTTTCATTTTTCGCATAAACAAGAATTTGCTCCATAATTCAAGCAACTTTGGATAAAAAGGATGGCTGTCTCTTTTTCTTCCAATGTAAATTACCTATAAAATTCTTTCGTTGAAAGATTTCATCTAATAGAATTCATAAATAGAATAACTCTGGGCTACCTGATTTGGTGTTTTTAGACGTGTCAATCTGTATAAACAAAAGCCCATCATCGCTCAATAATTCATAGGCTATTTCCAACCGATTTTTCATAAAGGTCAGCCAGGTGCTATGGTTGAAGTTGTCATTGTATTTGAAACTATCAGAACCAGTATTGTATGGTGGGTCTATGTAAATGAGCTTCACCTTTCAGGCAAACTCATTCTTGATGCTATGAAGTGCCAAAAGGTTATTCCCCTTGATAATCAGGTTTTCTTGTATCGTCCCATCGGCATTCCGTTTCAATTCTCATACTGCAACTTCACCATCCTTTGAAAATCGTTTCCAATTCTTCAAGACCTTTGGTGCTTCAAGACGGTCTATTTCATCTTTGGCAAGTATTTCATTGAAAAAGACCTCTTTTCTTTTGGTCTCTACTTCACTGTAATCACCGCTTGCTTCATCGTATTCAAATCCAATATCCAATCCTTCATCACGGCTTTGTCATCCTTGAAGGACACAATCCTTGAATGGAAAATTCAATACCACCTCATCACGGTCTTTGAGAAGCTTGTTTCCTACTTTTAGGCCAATAGCATTTTCAAATTGCGTGTAGCTGTTATCTAGTTTGTTTTCGTCCAAAAAGAATTTGAATTCTTGTCCTTTGAAAACAAAAATTTCATTCACTTTTACGAAAAATTTTGCCTTGAATGCCTCATTTCAAAGAAGCAATCAGAGTAATACGGCATCGTGTTTATCTACGAAGTCAAACAACCGTGTCTGATTGAATTCACCATCCTGCCAAAGTCGCTCATCCGCTTTTAGTAATTCCAAAAGTTGGTTCTTGAAGTCTTGATGAGACATATGAGCGAAAAGTTAGGAAATTATGATGCGTGAATTTCTTTTGATTGAAATTGTAGTAAAAAACGCTTGAAATATATAAAAAAACACAGCTAAATCAAATTAGCTTCTAGCAAATATTGCTCAGTAAAAAGAGGTCATTTCTGACCTCTTTTTACGTTTGATTATCTATGGCTCCCCGGGGCGGATTCGAACCGACGACCAATTGGTTAACAGCCAACTGCTCTACCACTGAGCTACCGAGGAAAATATGGTATATGCTTTTGGGACACTTGTGTCCAATCGAGCGGGCGTATCTTATAAAAATCTCGCCCCGAGTCAAAATATTTTGTGCATTTTGTATCATTTTTCATCCAAGAACAAAATTCAACCATAATACGAAGCTTAAAATCTAGGAGTTTCACAGTCTATTCCAACTCCACTTGCACTTTCTATCATTCTTGCTATGCTCTACTGCATGAAATTCTCTCGACCGACTGTGATGATGATGCGCCCGTAGTCTTGGCGGTCTTTTTCGTGGGTCCGCTGTGAAGTGGACCTTTTTTATTACCAGCAATATGAAAACACCTTTCTTCGTTACTACTCCGATTTACTACTCCAATGGGATCCCGCATATTGGACACAGTTACTCATCACTGATCGCGGATGTACTTGCACGACACCGACGCATGAGTGGTTTTGATGTGAAATTCTCGACAGGAGTGGATGAGAATTCTCAAAAGGTAGTCGAGAAGGCGGCGGAAGCAGGACTTGAGACTATGGCGTATGCGGATCTCATGGCAGGGAAGCACCGTGAAGTCTGGGATGGGATCGGGATTAGTTATACCGATTTTGTACGAACGACTGCACCTGAGCACATGAAGCTCGTACAGGAGGTGCTTCAGAAGTCCTTCGAACGAGGAGATATCTATGAGGGTGAATATGAGGGGATGTACTGTGTAGGATGTGAAGCATTCAAGAAACAGGCCGATCTCACAGAGGCTGGGAAGTGTCCAGACCACCCAAATATGAACATCTCTCATATCAAGGAAAAAAACTGGTTCTTCCGACTTTCGAAATATGAGCAGTTCTTGAAGGATTATTACCGAGATCATCCGGATTTCGTTATCCCGCTCAACCGATTTGCAGAAGTAAAAGAATTCGTGAATGGTGGACTCGAGGATTTCTCGATTTCTCGTGAGACCAATAAGTTCGGTATCCCACTTCCGTTTGATCCGTCACAGGTGACGTATGTGTGGTACGATGCACTGTTCAACTATGTGAGTGTGTGCCAGGGGGAAGATACACGATTTTGGCCTGCTGATTTACACGTAGTAGGGAAGGATATTATCCGATTCCATGCGATCTATTGGCCGGCGATGCTCGAGTCCGCAGGATATGCACAGCCTAAGAATATCCTCACAACGGGGCATTTCACGATTGATGGTCAGAAGATCTCGAAGAGTCTTGGGAATGTCATCGAACCAGTCGAGTTTAGTGCAAAGTATTCTCGAGATATGATGCTCCTGTATCTCCTCAGTGCCTTCCCGATCGGAGGCGACGGAGATTTCTCAGAAAAGGAAGCCATCCTCGCGTTCAACTCCAAGCTCGCCAACAACATCGGAAATCTCCTCAATCGATTCATTGTTCTCTCCCTCAAGATCGATGGAAAGGTGAGTGGTGCACTCATACCTGAGATCGCGAATACAAAGTCAGCTTTTATCGAACGATACTCACTCGCGATGGATCGATACGATCTGCGTGATGCACTCGCGGCAGCGTTCGATTTCGGAGATGTGATCAACAAATACGTCGACACAACGAAGCCATGGGAAATGAAGGACGAGTCACAGATGAAGGATCTCGAAAATGTACTCTTCCAAATAGGTGAAGCCCTCCGAACGATCGCGATTGGTCTTTCGCCATTCTTTGGGGAAAAAATGAACGAGCTTCTTGCTCGAGTTGGCGCGCAGACATCAAGCGAACTCCTCAAGAATGGTGAGATGAACAAAGCATTTGATCTACAAACGGCGTTTAGTGTCGCAGAGAAGGGAGATCCTTTGTACATGCGGATCCCTGTCTAAAATCCTGACTTTTTGGCTTCTGTAAGCCAAAAATGATTTTCTATATGTGCTCCGATCGCTATGGGATGCGACAAATTGCACTAAAAATATTTGCAATCGTTGTTGGTAGTATATAATAACGCGTGGTTATTTACTAACTAACTGTAACCATTATGAAAAAGCAGGATTTTATCAAGGAAGTTGCTGCAAAGGCAGGACTTAGCCAGGATGCTACAACAAACGCGCTCAATACAATGATCGCTGTAATTACTGCTCAGCTCAAGAAGGGGCAGGAGGTTAATGTTACTGGTTTCGGTGCATTCAAGGTTTCAAAGCGTGCTGCACGCAATGGAGTTAACCCAAAGACTCGCGCAAAGATTACTATCCCTGCGATGAAGTCTCCAGTGTTCCGCGCTGGTAAGACTCTTAAGGAAGCAGTTCGTTAGTCTTCACTTACGGCAAAGAAATACCCCTTCGGGGGTATTTTTTGTTGTTTTAAACAGGTTTTTTGACTTTCCTCTCAAGCTATAATATGATGTGCAACAATACCTGTGTCCTCCTCAAGATGCTCCGAATTGATATATCCAATCTCGAAGAAACGGATCTCGTGAATTTTTTCAATGAATCGATCCAGGATTTCTCCGACTTCACGATAGTTATAACGTTCCTTTCGGATTACACACAATCTAAGATGATCCGCGACGGGATGCTCTATCTCTTCGAGAAGAATAATATCAATCTCCCTTGGAAGAATCGATTCGCGCTCATCTCAGATGAACTCGTCAATAATTCGATCGAATACGGATCTATGCCCTTTGACAAGAACGAAGTATTTGTGCAGTTCTGACCAAAGAATGGAAAACTCGCCGTATGTCTCGAAGTGAGTGACACAGGGCGTGGTGCAGAGGCAAAGACCAGCGAAGAAATGGAAGAGCTCCGAAAAATGAAGGAAATGCAGGGATTTGATTCGTATCTCGGGAAACGAGGACGTGGGCTTTTTCAGCTCATTACCAATCTCGTAGATGAGCTCTATTTTCGTGATAGTCAGACCGGTGGTTTGATCGTAGGAGTGCGTAAGGAGTTAGATTTTCAGTCAGTCCCTACGGTCTAAGCAGTTATCATGACCTCGAATCTCCCTGGGCTTTCAGGCTCTTGATCACAATCAGTCGGTAGAAATACTTGCCCTGGATGCATCTGTGGACGAGACGATTTGTTTGATCAGGCGGTGGATCAGGCTCAAAACACAGGAGGGGAGGCGATTGCCGTGCTTGCTCAGATTGCACACAGACGAGGGATGCGTAGATCGCCCTCGATCGAAACAACCGCAAATTGGAGCACACTTGTGAACGCGATAGGAAATATTTCTACTCCCGAAAAAGCCTATAGTCTCTTCAAGCGATTGCGCGAATCATACAATATTGTGGTGCGTCATGGGAGTATGAATCCCGATGAAGACTACGGACCAGAAGCGATCATAATCAATCCATTCGTTCGATCTGAAGCAGTTCCTAATACCCACGGGGTATGTCGTATGCTTCAGGGAAAAGTACAGCAAGCAGTCTCCAGTCTTGCAGATCGAAGTCCGGAACTCTTTCGGATAGAGGATATCCCACTCAAGCCAACCGAATCCGAACAAAAGGTGATCGATAATGTGAAGCTCATAGATTCTGTATTTGACTTTATCCGAGTTCGTCAGCAGATCGCTGATGAACAAGTCACCTTTACGATCGATGGTGTCCCTGATATACAGCTTGGGAACGTCCCACAGCACAAGATGAAATTTGCTATCGCAATCAAGCGTGAACTCGAACGAGTTTTAAAACCTGCAGAAGGTCAGGCTATCGAGGATTCTCTCTTGTGGAAAATCCTCGCGCATCATGGAGGGCTACTCGCAGAAGATGGGCTCATATAAAAAACGGATGATCCGTAGATCATCCGTTTTTTTGTTGTATTATCGCTTACGTCGCATGAACATGATGTTCTCGAGTGGGAATACTCGACCTGCAACGGTAATGCGTGGACTTTTTGGTCCGTCTGCACTTCCGACGAAGTAAGTGCTTGAGTCTCGTGCGTCTTGATTGAGCATGGCATCTACTTTGTTCAGCACGCGTTCTCGTTCGAGGACGTCGTACATACGAGCAACTGCTTCTTTGTTCTGCATATTGGTCATACGGGCGATCTCTTCGATGCGATCTCCGCTGACTTCGAATGTAGTCTCGTCGATACGAGTGATCTTGATCGCACGTTCGTCTCGGCGAGCCTTAAGGTCGTAGATGCGAACTTCGGATTCTGACATAGCATCCTCTTCTTTGTTGAACTTTGACTTCTCAGGAACGAGTTCGATGAGAAGATCCTTGAATTCTTCGACTCCAATGAATGCTCCTGCGGACATAGCGAGGACTTTCTTCTTTGGGAACTGCTTAGTGAGTGCCTTAATCTTGGCAGCTTGTTCGTCAGGATTGATGAGGTCGAGCTTAGAGAGGATGATGATTTCATCTTTCTTGCCGAGTCCTTCAGAGAAGGCTTCGAGCTCCTTACGGATCGCTTTGTAGTTCTCAATAATCTCATCTTCTTCCTTGGATATATCGAGGAGATGACAGAGGATCGAAGTTCGCTCGATGTGCTTGAGAAACTGGATACCGAGCCCCTTTCCTTCGCTCGCTCCTGGGATGAGACCTGGAACGTCTTCGACCGTTACTCCGCGACCCTTGTGCTCCATAACTCCGAGGTTCGGGATGAGCGTCGTGAACGGATAGTCCGCGATCTTCGGTCGCACACTTGTGATCGCAGAGATCAGAGTAGACTTCCCAGCATTCGGGAGACCGATGATACCAACGTCCGCAACGAGCTTGAGTTCGAGCTTCACGAGACGTGATTCTCCTTCGTCACCCATTTCCGCGAAAGCGGGGGCTTGACGGGTACTTGAGGTGAAATGCGCATTACCGAATCCACCTTTCCCGCCTTCACACAGGAGGAATTCTGCTCCATCGACATCGAGATCACAGATATGAGCACCGGTTTTTGCATCAGTGACGAGTGTACCAACCGGTAACAATACCACGAGTGTTTCTCCACTCGCTCCGTGCATCTCTTTGGTTGCACCACGTCCACCATCCGTTCCTTTCACCGTCTTCTTGTGACGGAACGCGATAAGAGTGTTCTCATTGCTTGTTGCCCTGAGAACCACGTTTGATCCCTTTCCACCGTCACCTCCGTAAGGTCCACCGTTGGGGATGTATTTTTCTCGTCTCCATGAGACGGCACCGTCTCAGCCTTTTCCAGCCTTGAAGGTGACTACTACTTCATCAATAAACATAGGGTGAGTATAGGGGAAAATGATCGAAAGGCTAGTTTATGTGATATTTTCTCAAAAAACTATTTGTCAAAGCTGGGCTTTTCGATACACTCTGCACATTCATTTTATATAAGCATATGGCAAAGGGAAAGCGCACATACATGTCTTGCATCTCTACAGAATCAGGGATCATGGGATACATCACAAACGTTCAGAAGAAGAATTTCGCTGCTGGTGAAAAGCTCGAACTTCGAAAGTACGACAAGAAGCTCCGCAAGCACGTGATCTTCAAGCTTAAGGAAACTAAGCACTAGAAAGGCGCCTTTCGGCCTTTTGAAAATCCCTCCGATTCAAATCGGAGGGATTTTTTATGGATCAAAACTACACTGCTACCGTGAGATTTTCCTGTCCATCGGTGATGATATCAACGAGGTCATGATGATATTTTGTATCGTTTTCAGCGATCTGAGTCTCGAGTGTTGTGTCTTCGGCAGGAAGTATTTTCTTGATTTCCCGGTCGAGACGAAACTGTGCAAGATCGTTCGAGGCTCCTTCAAGAAGGGCAGTCTGCTCAATAATCTGCTGGTAACGCTGACCAAGAGAGGCTTCATACGGAGCGAGATATGCTGTGATTTCTGCTTCTGTTGCACCGTATTTACGGAGATTCTTCGCTACACTTTCAAGGACTGCAAGATGTGGTGCTTCACCAAGAATATCAGCGCGCTCTGGAGACTTCTGGTCGAATGATGAGATTTCTGGAGACATGGGAGAGGATTTAGATATTTGTTTGAAGATTGCCCAGTTCGGTGTGGGTTTCTTTTTTGTAGAGGAATCTCAGATGTTCATCATAGACTTGCCCTATCTTCTCGAGTGGATCGAGGATGAGGATGAGTCGTTCTGCTTCGAGTTTTTCTCTTCGTGCGATCATGCGAGCTTCCATCTGCGTCCAGTCCTGCAGGATGGCCATCTGTCGTTCTGCCTTGAGGCAGTCAAAGATACGGCGCACTTCTTCTGCGTCTTCTGGATGAAGGTGGCTTTGCGCGATTCGACGTTCTAGTTCTGTGTTACTCATGTATGGCTATCTTAGCAGAAGAAGGGACGAGACTCAAATAATCATATACTTCTCAGGTTGACAATTATAGACTTATCGGGTTGTGGAGTATTTAACCACCGAGTACCTGAAGGATTTCTTCAAGACTCACTTCGCCAAGTACTACTTTGATGAGCGCATCGTCCTTGATGTGGATCATGCCGTCTCCGATGGCTTGTACTTCGAGTTGCGTCTTAGAGGCTTTGGCGAGTATGAGCTTTTCGAGATTTTCGGTCATTTCGAGGATCTCGAAGAGTCCAACTCGTCCTTTGTAGCCCTTGTGTGAACACTTCGGACATCCTTCTGGATTGGGTTTGTAGAGCTTGAAGTTCTCTTTGTCGGACATGTATTTACCGATGCGGGAGACGATCTTTTCTTTGGTAGAAGGTTCTGGATCGTAGGAGACGCGGCAGTGTGGACAGAGTTTGCGGGCAAGTCGCTGCGAGATGACGAGCTTCAGAGAAGAGACGAGAAGGAGTGGATCGATCCCGAGGTTTGTGAGTCGCTGGATTGTGTTGACGGTTGAGTTTGCGTGGATTGTCGAGAATACAAGATGACCAGTGATCGAGGCCTCGATCGCGAGATGTGCCGTTTCTCCATCGCGGATTTCCCCAACCATGATGATATCAGGATCTTGTCGCAGGAGTGAGCGGAGTCCATCTGCGAAATTAAACCCGATATTTGGAGAGATCTGTGTGTGGTTGACTCCGGGGATGCGGTACTCGACTGGATCTTCGAGAGTAGAAATATTGTTCTCCTGTGGATCGTAGGTGGAGAGCATGCTGTAGAGTGTTGTCGACTTTCCTGATCCAGTTGGTCCTACAACGAGGATGAGTCCATGACTTCCTTCGAGGTATTTTCGGATACGAACCATATTCATCGGCAGAATTCCGACCGATCGAAGATCGAGCAGGGAGGACTCCTTCTTGAGAATGCGTACGACTACCTTTTCTCCGTAGATATTGGGCATAATGCTGACGCGAAGGTCGACATCTTTGCCCGTAGTAGCATCTTGAAACGATGCTTTTCCATCCTGAGGAAGTCGCTGTTCATCGATCTTGAGACTCGCAAGGATCTTGATGCGCGCTACGATAGAACTCTTTTGTGCAAGAGGAAATCGCTGACTCTCGACGAAGTGTCCATCGACGCGAATTCGCACGCAGATATCCGTCTCTGTTGGCTCGATATGGATATCCGATCCACCAAGTCGGATTGCCTCTGAGAAAATCATGCTCACCGCATCTTGCTCAGTTTCTGCTGCTGAAATACCTCCCGCAGTCTGCATGAGACTATCGTTTGTATTGGTGGCCGGGGGCGTCTTCTTAAAACTGTCTGTAAAACCCATAACGACATCGTACCATAGTCCGAACCGCAGAGCAAAGATTTGAAAAAGAAGAAACTGGACATCTATCTATAAGTCATTATGTTGTAATTTACTGCACTCAGAGATGTCTCTGAGCACATTCAAACAAATAGGAGGTTGATGATGTCTTCAAATGGCAGTCTGACCAATGAGCAACAGGCGAATATTTCGCATCTTGCTCAACAGGAGCTTCGTAAGATGTTCCAGCAAGTATTCACGAATACCAGTTATTCCCAGCTCGAGGGCGAAAGAATGATCTAGAATCTTAAAAGTGGTACATTTAGTGATATCTTGATGCAGCCACTGCGAACAGCTTTGGATTCTGCCTGTAGGGGTAATCCGGAACTTTATAAGCTGGTAGTTGTATCCGAGTTTCGCTACAACCCAGAATACCGGGTTGAACCAATCGAGGGGCAAATTTACGAACTCAAGCAGATTTTCCCAGTACTTGGCGGATTCAATACGTCCATCTTTGATAATATCATGGATGGTAAGCGGGCGGTGGAGGCGGATATGGAAGAATTCTTTGTCTATCCTCACTGGTCGCGTATTGCTCCGAGCTATATCGAAGCAATAAAGAGGCTCTTGGATGTCCTGCAGGGTATTATCCCAGGTGGTATCCATGATCGTCTCGTGGAGTACGGTCAGATATTCATCACAGAAACACCTCACAAGATGTTCTGCATGCATAAGGCTCTTATCAAACAGGACGCCGATCTACTCATACTACCCGCGCAATTCGGCGTGCAGCAACGAGGTTGAGATATCCAAAGCACTGAGGATCTGATCCGACGTGAAGAATTCATGTTGGGCATCTACGAGATACTCATCATGCTGATCAGCCACCCAAATATCATCGCAAATCCGGATGATATACGATTGCTGATCGGGGGTGATATCGTGAAGCCTCACGAAAACACATCTCAAATAAACTCATACGGCATTCAGCTGTCTTTCACTCCAGAAAACCGGATAGAAATGACACTCGCAGGCCGAACACTGTGTGAAGCACGATACGGTATCCCAACCGCTCGTCTGCTCGCATAATTTTATTGCTGAACAAAATGAACTCCCTCTTCGTTTTGTTTGGCTTTGGGAGGCACTAGTGCCTCCCTTTTTTGTGCTCCGCCTAAATTATTAACAAAAATGTGAATTGATTTCCATTGAGGTCATACATATTCTCTGCGCGCTTTCAACGTTGAATAAGCAATGGTAGTTTCTTTTAATTATAGGTAAGGATTCTATGAAAAACACAAACAAACACCGATATATTATTGGAGGTATTCTCTGTCTATTTGGGATATCTTGGGCTTCGTACTATTTTGCTGTGTCAGAAAGGGGAGATACAGCAAAAAATGATATCCCACGCTCGCAGGAAGTGTCTCGCTCAAATACTGTTTCAAAAGATATTGAAGACATGAAAGATACAGGAAACTCTACTCCAGATACCAAGGAGACTGTATATTCTGCGCCACGTATCTCACAGCCGAATAGTCTTTGGAATCCACGTATGCTCACTGTGAACAACAAGCGTATTGCATATAAGTTTGGAGAAGGTAATCCAACTGAAGTTGCGCTCGTAGGTGATGCACTCAAGTCTCATTGGAAAGCAGGTGGGAAGGGCTACATGACTGCAGAGGCTGAGAAGGCATTAAAGACTTTCTTGGATAATCCAAGTCTGCCGTACTTCATTGAGAAATGTTATAAGCAAATCAATTGGTATCACCAAGGGGAAAATGTCCAAGAATGGAATAAATTTCCAAATGATTTAAGTATGGAAAATCTTATGTACGTCGATCCGGAAACTGGGAGAAAGGAGTTTAAATACGATACAATGATTACAATTGCTGGTGCTTTTAATAGCATGGACAATAGGCTTGAAGAGGATGTATCCAAGAGACTTTGGAGTCAGTGTCTTTCACAGGTTGAATATGTGCAACATTTTCAGACGCTCGATAGTCAGTTTCAAGCAGTCTGGAAGAATTACGGTAATCAATGGAATGTTCGATAATTTCATTCAAGAAAGGAGGTAACTATCTACAGTTTTGCTTCACAAGTATTCTTTTCCCTTAACTTTCAAAAAGGAGACGCATAATGCGTTTAGCGTATTTAATTTCAGCAACACTTGCCTCCGTCTGCTTGATCGCAGCTGCCCGTCCTCAAGAGCCGTACAACAAAGATCAAGCAGTAAACTATGCTCGTACGTGGGTTCAAAACGGTGGTACACCACTCAGAAATCCATCCTATCCAGATATGAGTGCAAATGCATCGGATGGCGGTGATTGTACCAACTTTATCAGTCAGACACTGCGTGCTGGTGGATGGCGTAATACTACAACCACCAGCACCACAAGTGATATGCTTTGGTGGCTCACGAGCAAAATGTCATACTCTCAAACTTGGACCACTACACACGGTTTTTTCCGCCATATGAATGGTGGAGCTAATCCAGGTACAGTTGGAAATAGTTATGAAAGTTGGTATCGTTGGGATTTTACTCCTGGCACAAGTGGTACAATTTCGGTGAATTATGGTGATATCATTTCTGCTGATTGGCAGGGGAATGGCATCATCGATCATACTATGATTGTCACTGGTTTTCGGATAAAGCCAGACGGATATGCTGAAGTATTGGTGAGCTATCACTCGACTGATAGAAAAGACTTACCGATTAGCACTATTCAAGCTGCGTATCCGAATGCAAAGTTCTATCGCTTTGGACCACTTAACCAGAATTTGATCATTCAGCAGTATCAAATTCGCGTAGTTTAACATGTGTGACGTAGGTATGTTTCAAATAACTTCATGAGAGTTTATTTGAAATATGCTGTTACAATAAAAACACCGGACTGATGTCCGGTGTTTTTTCCTGTTGAATAATCCCGTTTTCCTCCCCATTTCCATTTGCTTTTTCCACCTTCGAATCTATAATTCCGCCGAACTTCCAAAAAGTTCTATTTTTTATTTCTCTCTTCCTCCGTCACGAGGGGAAGATGTTATCCATGGGTCATGCGAAAGTACGAACTTATGATGATCATTGATCCGACACTCTCGGACGCTGATCGCAAAACCCTCCTCGCGGAGGTTACCGACGAACTCTCGTCAAAACAAGCAAAAATCCTTATAGATGACCAGTGGGGCGTGAAGAATCTCGCGTATAAAATACGGTCTTCAGCAACAGGATACTATGTTCTCTATACGCTCG
>JBMOJK010000029.1:0-2907 GCA_049315825.1 Patescibacteria group bacterium | reverse complement strand
TTGTACCTGATACTTACTGCAATCTTCCAAAACCAATCACAAGCCAATCGTGTAACACACAGGGCTGTGCCACGCCAGTAAGTGGTCAATGTGGTAATATTGCTGGCACATGTATTGCAGGATCGGTCATAAGTGATAACTGACAAACTTCATGCAACCAGACTCGAACTTGGGTGTGTACAGGATCAGACGGCGGACCAGACATAAGTTGTAGCATGGCGAATATGGAATGTCCTTGTATTCTTGCATCGGATGGTGCTGTAATTAGCTCTGGAAGTTCATACGCCGAATGGGGTAGCTCATATATCTGTGATGCCTGAGTAAAGACACCTACTTGAGCATGTTCAGGAACCATTGAACAGTATGGTTGGGTCGGACTTATTAATCATCCTAGTGGTAATACAATCTGGTGCCCAACCCCATTAATTCAATAAATACACGAGTCGACAAGTGAACGCAACTTGTAAAAAAATACAGTCTGCATACTCTTCTGCTAATATTATCAATATTGTTATGCAACTAGCTCAGTTTAGTAAAAAGCAGATTGCTCTTTATGCATGGATTGTATTTTCTGTAATTTACATCTCATATAGCCTATACTCTACATTTACAAATGTAATGCTACAAGGCGCTTATCAAACGGGTCGAGCAGATGCAGTTAATGCTATCATCGAACAATCAAAGCAGTGTCAGCCGTTTAATGTGTTCGTATGAAACAATAAAGCTGATCTTGTTAGTGTAGCATGTCTTAAACAGCAAGATCCAAAGCCATCAACTGGAAGTGGATCTCAGAAATAATAAAACCCCGAGCGTGTATGCTCGGGGTTTTATTATTTCAAAAAATTCTACATTCTTTTATAAGTACATATAGTATACATATCAAAAAACAAAGTTCATGCAAATTACAACATTACTTGGGAAAAACATTATCATTGAGGAAGATTCAGTATGATTGAATTTTGAAAGATTCCTTGAAAAGAGATGAATTTCTACTGAAAAACTTCAAGATACATCGTTTATTCACCCAACAATAAATGATTTATATAACCCATTTCTCTTTCCTGGGATGGATCTTGCAGTAGAGCGTATTTTGCAAGCGCGAGAGAATAAAGAACGTGTAGTAATTTTCGGCGACTACGATGTTGATGGGATTAGCTCTACTGGGATGCTGGTGAGATTTCTCACAGAGATCGGGATCGAGACTTCATATCGACTTCCGCATCGTGTGACAGATGGATATGGGATGAAGTCATATTTCATGGATGAACTCGCTGCCAAGAATGTCAAACTCGTGATTTCTGTTGACTGTGGGACTCGAGATGTTGAAGTTATCAAGCATGCAAAATCTCTCGGTATCGATGTGATCGTAACTGATCACCATGCAATCCCAGAGGTGATCCCACAAGAAGTCATCGCAATTCTCAATCCAAAACTTCCAGATAGCACCTATCCATTTGCAGGTCTTTCGGGTTCTGGCGTTGCGTTTAAGGTGCTTTCAGCGATTGCCTCTAAGCTCTATGAGTGAGAAAAATTGGAAGAAGTTCTCCTATCGTTTATTGATTTCGCATCACTCTGAACGGTTGCAGATATGATGCCGCTCATCGATGAGAACCGTATCATCGTCAAACTCGGACTCGAACGCCTCAAGTACTCAAAGTCGAGTGGGCTTCGCAAACTCATAGAAGGGAAGAATATTGCCTCTGCTGATGTGATAGGATTTCATATTGGTCCGCGCATCAATGCGGCAGGGCGCGTAGATAGTCCACTCAAGGCGCTCAAGATGCTCCTGGCTTCGGATGATCATATGGATGAGATACTTACCGAGATCGAAGATCTCAATATGAAGCGTCGTACTTCGACGGAATTCTTTGTTACACACGCGCTCTCAGTTGGTAATCCATCCGAGGCTGCAGTATTTTATGATTCCCATGAAATCGAGCATGGGATCATCGGGCTTGTTGCAGGACGACTCTGTGAGGCATACGGGAAGCCTGCGATCGCATTCAAACAAGAAGGTGAAAAATGCGTAGCGAGCGCACGTGCCCCAGAAGGCTTCCATCTCACAAATGCACTCGAAAGTATGCGGGAGCTTTTTGTATCGTTTGGATGACATGCGCAGGCTGCTGGACTTACTATCATGGCAGAACATCTTGAGGAATTTAAAGCCCGCTTTATCGAAGCTGCCAAGAATGCGCCAGGCCTTGCAAAAGACTCTCCGAGTAAAACAAAGCCTATTATAGTTGATGCCGTCCTCGATCCTCGGGATGTGACGATCGACTTCATAAAGAGTATTGAAGCCTTCGGTCCTTATGGTATTGGATTTCCAAAACCACGCTTTATTGTGACATTTGATCGCATCCCTTATATCGATTTCCTCGGATCATGAGAAAAACATCTCAAGTTTGAGAAGGTATGAAATCCCAAAATGATTGCCTTTGGACTTGGAGAATATTACGAGCAATTGCGTGATCATAACGGACCATGTTACTTTGTTGTAGAGCTTGAAAAGGAAACTTGGAAGGGGAGGGAATCGGTTACACTGCATGTGCGAGATATCGCATTATCTGATCCAGAAGCGATTTCATAAAAAAAGTGAGTTTTTTTCGCAAAAAAACTTTGACACCAAACGAAGTTTTTATATGATGCACGGGCGTTGAAGACAACGTATCAACTCCGCGGGCGTAGCTCAATGGCTAGAGTCCCTGCCTTCCAAGCAGACTGTTATGGGTTCGAGTCCCATCGCCCGCTCCATTGATTATCAAAACCGTCCTTTTGGACAAAAACAGTAGAGGTTAGTGGTTCGAATTTAGTGGACATCCACTAGATCCAAGCCCCTAGCCTCTACGCGTTAAATGGGTGCATAGCTCAGTTGGTTAGAGCGCGTCTCTGATAAGGACGAGGTCCGTG
>JBMOJK010000002.1:0-126306 GCA_049315825.1 Patescibacteria group bacterium | reverse complement strand
CGGATTGAGATTGATGGGCCTGGAGCGCGGCTATGATATTTGAACTTTGGCCTTGTTGGGCCGTTCCGTCAGGTGAAAATAACATGATACTTCTCCTATGGATACGTTTCAGAAACTTCCCTACCTCCTCGTAAATTCAACGATTTGGCCAAGAAAGACTAGGAAATACGCAAAGAAAGTCAATTTTTATAGACAACTTCGACAAGTTAATTTGACAAAGCTGTCGACTTGCCTACATATACTCTCATACATCTTCCTATATATGAGAGCTCAAACGTCTATTGCGTCGTTGGTTACTTCACTTGCACTGTTTTCAGAACCAGCGTCCGCAGCTGATAAAATCTGTGGTCAAACGCGCAGTGCATATGATGGCCTCATAAATCCCCGTCTTTCCCAGGCTGATGTGGAACTCTGATACAAGATACCACTCTCACCATGCTCACCCTATGGAGTGGAAATTGGTACAAGTCTTCCTAGGGACATCGCTGCTGACTATAGACTCCTTCCAAATGAAAAGGCAGCTAAAACGAGTATTTCTGATATCCTAGAAAAGACGAGTGATGTTCAGGTGTACAAGCAATCAGGAAAAGATACCTATGGTCTAGGATTAGGGCGCTGAGGAATCGGTGTAAGATTCGAGGAAAAAAGTTCATGAGTGAATACGTCATTCGAAGTCCGAATGACTGCAAAGAAAGTAAACGCAGTTGTACGATTTGAATTCAAATAATCAATAAAAACCCCACCGCATGCGGTGGGGTTTTTACCTAGAGAATTATTCAGCTGTTGAAACTTCTTCAGTAGCTTCTTCAGTAGCTTCTTCTTTCTTTGCCTTTGGAGCCTTCTTTGCCTTTGGAGTAGTTTCTGCATCAGCTGCTGGAGCTTCAGTAGTTTCTGCACCTGGCTCGAGAGCCTTCATCGAGAGACCAATACGCTTTGCCTGAGCATCGAAAGTAATGATCTTTGCTTCTACGTTCTCACCAACCTTGATGAATTCTTCAACATTCTTTGAGGCTTCTGTTGAGATTTCTGAGAGGTGGATAAGTCCTGAGATACCTCCATCGAGTGCGAGGAATACTCCGAACTGAGAGATTCGCATAACTGGAGCGTTTACGATATCTCCAACCTTGTACTTCGCAGCGAGTTCTGCCCATGGATTTGAGCGAAGACGCTTCATAGAGAGGCTGATCTTGTCTCCTTCGATTCCGATAATCTGAACCTTAACATTGTCTCCAACCTTCGCGAACTTTGAAGGATTAGATACGTGTCCCCAGTCGATTTCAGAAACGTGTACGAGTCCTTCGATACCGTTGAAAGTAATGAAGAGTCCGTAAGTGAGGATTCCAGAAACAGTTCCTTCCACAACATCTCCTGCCTTGAGGTGAGAGAGTGCTGCTGCACGCTGCTCTTCGAGAGCTGCCTTTTCAGAGAAGATGATCTTCTTTCCATCGTTGTCAACGTTGATAACGCGAACCTTGAATGGTTTTCCAACGAGACGCTGAAGGTGCTCGAGAATCTTTTCTGGATCTGCTCCTTCAACACGTGGATAGTTGACTGGAGTGAGCTGAGAAACTGGGATGAATCCCTTGATTCCGTCGAGGTCAATGAGGAGACCTCCCTTGTTTGCTTCGTTCGGGATAACCGTGATGATTTCCTTTGTGTCGAAGTTTGAGTGGAGCTTCTCGATGAGCTTGATCTGAGACGCCTTTCGGAGTGAGAGGTGAACGATACCAGAGTGTCGGTCTTCACCGATTACGATTGAGTCAACCTTATCACCTGTTGTGAGTCCTGATGCATCTTCAGTAGAAGAGTACATGTGTGTTCCGGCGATTACTCCCGTGAACTGTCCTCCGATGTCAACGAGGATCATCTTTGGTGATGCAGAAATAACTGTACCGTTGATGATTTCTCCGAGACCTGGAGTTTTGATTGGATCTGCCGAAGCAATGAGTGCTTCGAAGTCAGTCTGAACAGACATGGCTTAAAAATTACGAAATAAAATAAATTGTAAAAATCTTCGCTTTCGCGAGTTAGTACCGAGATTGGGGTTTCTTCGTTTCTAGCTACTTGAATATAAGTGGTGAGGCTTGCCCTCCGGGCGCCCTCGGCCGAAAGCCAAGTTGTTGGCTTTCTAAAACGCATGCGCGTTTTACCTCACGTTCAAGCCCCGTCGTGGGGGTTTGAGTGATTTTTAACTAATGGGGCGATCGACGAGGCTTGAACTCGCAACATCCAGATTCACAGTCTGGCGCTCTAACCAATTGAACTACGACCGCCACAAAAAGCAGGAAAAGTATATGAAAGTGCTATTTTTTTGCAAAAGAAAATCTCCCAAATTCCTGCATGTGGACAAGCAAAAGTCGGGAGATAGGGGGATTTTTGGGAAATTGGGAGATTATTTCGCGTATTTTTGGTACATTTTGAGGTATTCGTTCTCGAATCGGATCGTGTAAATATCTGCAATTGCCTGTGAAAATGAAGGCTCAAATTGGCCAGTGGAAGAGAATGGAGTGAGTGTGACCTCTCCGTCGGTGATACCATCAAGTCGAGCAAAGTGCAGATCGTATTCACCATCCTCAAGCATAACAAAGCTTCCAGCGAGTCCATCAAGCAATGTTTCAAGAGAAGAGAAATCGAGTGATGGCAAAGATGGTTCAGAAATAGATTCTTTTGAGAGGATCTCCGCAGTAAATATCTCATCTTCATCGTTGTGTACTGCCTCAATGCTCTCAAGACTGATCATCCCAAAACCGTCGAAGTGAAAATCTTCTACGATCGCAAGGATCGCGCCAAAATCCCCAGCGTGTACGATTTTCCCGCGTGCACTTGCTCCACTGGTGAGTTCGATTCGTACGTATTTGTGATTTTGAGCAAAGGTTTCGAGAGTGTTTTTATGCTCTGCGTGTGACATATATTTGGGATTATTTGTGAAAGTGTATCGAGTTTATGTGCTGCACCAAGATGATTTTATAAGGAGAATTTTGAATACCCTTAAAGAGTTCGCATTTTCTTCGAGTCTCTTTAGAATACATCGCATGCTCCTCACGAAATCCATCCTCCATACCACGGACGTGTACATCAAAAAACTCAAAGATGCCGGCATTGAAACGGTGCAGGATTTCTTGGAGCTTTTTCCGCGTGCACTGGAGAATCGTTCGAATGTCCTAGAGAGCTTCACCTATGTCAATCTCAAGGAAAAAAATACCCTCAAACTCACCATTGAGTCCATCGTCTCCGAGCGAACACGATCCGGCAAACAGCTCACAAAAGTGATCCTCAAAGACGCAAATGGATACCTCTCTGAGGCGATTTATTTCGTGAAGCCGTATTTCCTCTCGAAGTTCTCATCAGGTGACGTAGTACTCCTGCACGGAAAGGCAAAATATGACTACGGAAAACTCTCGTTCCCATCACCCGAGATCGAGAAGGTTTCGGCGGATGCACAGTCTTTCGTGCCGGTGTACAGCGATGTGAACTATATCCCTGGAGCATGGTTCGCGGACAAGATGGTACACTTGAAACCATACATCAGCGAAGTTCAAGATGTACTTCCAATCGAAGCTCGCAAGAAGAAATGACTCCCAGGTCGGGCGATCAGTTTTGAGCGGATTCATTTCCCGAATTCTATCGCGGAGTTTGAGCAGGCACGTGCAGCGCTCGCCTACGAAGAGCTCTTTATGATCCAATATCGTTGACTCAGTCGCAAAAAAGCCGAAGCCGAGCGCACAGAAGGACGAGCTCAGGCGATCCCGATGAATACGGAGCGTGTGAAGGAGATTATTTCCAAACTTCCATTCGAGCTCACGGGTAAGCAGAAGATTGTTCTCTTCCAGATCCTTCGAGATATGGAGCTCAAGCACTCAATGCGTCGACTCCTGCAGGGTGACGTCGGGACGGGGAAGACCGCGGTTGCGTTCATCGCGGGGATTCACGCGATCCTCGAAGCAGGTGTGCAGGCCGCTATCATGGCTCCGACCGAGATCTTGGCACGACAGCATTTCGAGTCATTCGAGAAAACATTCTCAGATTATGGGATCCGTGCGGATTTGCTCGTGGGCTCACTCACCAAGAAGCAAAAAGACGAAGCCAAACAACGCCTCAAAGCAGGCGAGACGAGCCTCATTATCGGGACGCATGCACTCATCGAGGATGATGTGCAGTTTGCGAAGCTTGGATTCGTTGTGGTGGACGAGCAACACCGATTCGGAGTGGAGCAGCGCAAGGCGTTGGAGCAGTATTTTTCGCTCTCTGGTGGGATTTTCCCGCACAATCTCAATATGACTGCGACACCGATCCCGCGAACGCTGGCGCTCACGCTTTACTGAGATCAGGATATTTCCATCCTCAACGAATACCCCGCCGGTCGCAAGCCGATCCATACCGCAGTGGTCAAAGAATCCGAGCGAGAGCAGGTCTACCGTATGATCGAGGAAGAACTTCGCGCCGGTCGTCAGGCCTATTGGATATCTCCGCTCGTCGAAGAATCCGAATCCCTCGATATCGCGAGTGCGGTGAGTACTGCTGAGACTCTCACACTCATCTTCCCACATCGTCGCATCGGTCTCATCCACGGCAAACTCAAAGCAAAGGAAAAAGACCAAATCATGCAGGATTTTTACGAAGGGAAAATCGACATTCTCTCGTCTACTTCCGTCGTAGAAGTCGGTGTAAATAACCCGAACGCGACTGTCATCTGTATCGAAGCTGCCGAGCGTTTCGGTCTTTCGCAGCTGCATCAGTTTCGTGGTCGAGTCGGACGTGGAGACGATCAATCATACTGCTATTTGTTTACCACGAAAACCTATACAGGCGAACGACTTCGTGCTATGGAGAAGACGAACGATGGGTTCGAGCTTTCTGAAATTGACCTCGAACTTCGCGGACCTGGTGAGGTCTATGGCGTGAGACAAAGTGGTCTCCCAGAATTCAAGATTGCCGACCTTCGTGATCTCGAGCTCGTGGCCGAGATTCGTGAAGATATCGATGCGTTATACCAATAATGTTCGATTCGTTGACGTTATAAAGACGATAGTGTACTATGATCTCCGATTTAGAACACGAAATCTAGTTTTGTCATACCCTTTGTATTGCGAAGCGGAAGCTGTGATCTATAATTGGGCAGATTTATTTACCTAAAATAACACCGTATGCAATTCACAAAAAATGCAAAAGGTTTCACATTGATCGAACTTCTCGTAGTTATTACGATTATTGGTATTCTCGCAGTTGGGGGAACAACGGTTTATACTTCTCAGATCCAGAAAGCCCGTGATACAACACGTATTACCGATGTAGAGGCTCTCAAGAATGGTGTAGAGCAGGTATATCAAGATAAGGGTTCATATCCAGAGATCGCTTCTGCAAGCTCAGCAACAGCACCTGGATTCAAAACAGTAAACGACTATAATCCAAAATTTGGAAAAGATCCAAAATCAGGACAGAGCTGTGGTACTTCAACTGGTGGTACTAACTCTGCAGCTGGTTCTCCATGTGACTACTACTACGGTGTAGCAGCAGATACAAATAGCATTGCCAACCAGATCTACAAGATTTCTACCGGTTTTGAAAATAAGGGAAATATCGACTCAAAGGGTGTTGGTGATGGAGGAACAAACGATGCACGTTATGAGCTTGGTATTCTCTCAGGTAATAACAACACATTGCTCGATAATGCACAAGGAGCCGGTAAAGGAACAATGATGACTGCAAATATAAAATCTACAGCTGCAACTTGTACTGCTGAATTCGGACTTCTCGTTATCAAGGGTGGTGTTTGTCCATAATAGACTGAATTTCTGTTCACTGAATCCTCCATTGCTCTTATGAGCTTCGGAGGATTTTTTGTTGCGATTTTGCGCTCTGCGGATACGCTTTGTGACATGTATGCATACCTTTCTGGAATAGTTCTCGAACTCGAGGACGGACGACTCGTGATCAAGCCCGAAGGAATGGGTGTGGGTTATGAAGTGCTCGTAACCTCCCTCACGATCGGGAATTCTCGTGTGGGTGAGTCAAAAGAACTCTTCATTCATCATCATATCACGGATGTTTCCGAGGCACTTTTTGGCTTCGAGTCACTCGCAGAAAAGGCGGTATTTCGCAAGCTCCTCAAGGTGAGTGGGGTCGGTGGGAAAACCGCGCTCTCACTCCTTTCGATTGGGATGCTTCCACTCGTTCGTGCGATCGAAACGGGTGACGAAAAAGTACTCGGTTCTGTCTCGGGTATTGGGAAGAAAACTGCCCTCAAGATCATCGTAGAACTCGCCAAGGAGGTTAGCACCGAGGATATTATGTCTGAGTGACTTCCACAGCCCAAGCTCGCACCACAGTCGCACGAAGAGATCTCTCAGACTCTCATCGGTATGGGCTACGACAAGCGCGCAGTAGAGCAGGTCCTTGCAAAGCTTCCGGATGATCTCACCACCCTCGAACAGCGCGTGATCTGGTCGATTCGTTCTCTTGCTGCCAAATAATATGAAACGTATCGTTCTCTATACTGCAACCGGCGCACAAAACCTCGGGGACGAGTGTATTCTCTTGGCGGAATACCGATTTCTACGTGCAAGATATCCTGATGCGGACCTTCGTATAGCGACGTATGATCCAGGGGTGCAGCTTCTGCCCACGGATAATAAGGTGACATTCTTCTCGTATTTCCCGAATGGTTTTGGTAAAAATATCTTCGCGAATATCGGGTATTTTTTCCGAAACTGTTACGAGATCGCACGGGCTGACCTGGTGATCGTTGGAGGTGGCGGGCTTTTTTATGACAACGAAGCTGGACAGTCTTGGAAGAAGCAACTCCTCGAATGGAAACTTCGCATAGTCGCGGCGAAGTTTTTCCGTACGATCGTGTTTTTCTGGGGGATTGGGATCGATGTTTCACGAGAAAACCGCGCAGCATTTGCCAGGCTTTTTGCAGGAAAACGCACTGTTGTGAGTGTGCGTGATCGTGAAAGTGAGAAATTCATCGAATCTATCGGACAGGAAGTCCATCGAGTGAGAGATCCGGTATTCACTCTCGAATACCCAGAATCCATCCGCCATAAAACCCGTCCAAAAGTTGGACTCGCACTTCGAGCCGGATATATGCCAAACGAGCCCGAGAATATCGAGAAAATCATCCGATTTCTCCAGTCTGAAGGCTTTGAGCCTGTATTTCTTACACATTCATTTCATCCAACGAATGCACTCACGAACGACGCGGTAAGCTTTGCGCGGATCGCAGATGAACTACAAGTTCATACGACTCAAGCAATGGATGAAACTTTCGCACTCTATCGTGATCTCACATTTGTGATCTCGATGCGACTACACGCGAGCATCTTGAGTGTAGTGGCAGGTATTCCGTTTTATGCTATTTCCTATGCCAAAAAAACCGATGAAATCCTCAGAGATGTAGGAACTTCCTACGTACAGCGAGCCTCCACTTTTGATCCAGAGATATTCAAAACACAATTTCGAGAGCTTATCCAGGCTCGAGAGACTCAGCAATTTGCGCTGATACACAAATATGATACAATCAAAGCAAACACTCTAGAATCTTATAATTTCCTCTTCGATGGACTTCAAATCCTTCACCGCAAAAATCACGGATCTCAGCTCTAAGGCTGTAAGCGCTTCGGTTGAGGCACTCGCAAAAACCACAGATTTTACCTACGAAAATCTCAAAAAAACCCCAGTCATGCTCAAAGTTCCTGCAGACTTTGAGACTGTGCGAATGGAGAAACGTCTCGTAATCTTCTGTCTCGGGAAGGATGATCCTGTGAGTAAGAATATCGTACTTCAGCTCCCGATTCTCTTCTCGAAAGCATGGATTGAATCCGCTTCACTTAAGACTATTGCGGCCGAGGACTCTCCAGATCTCGTGAAGATCCTCGAAGTTGCAACTCCCGGTGTTCTCATCTACCGCGAGGGCGAGCTCAAGGCAAGCCTCAAAGATACTGCACAGATAACAGAATTCGTTGCCTCGTTTGACATTCGCAAAGATTGGAATGCATCGACTTCCGAAGTTGCTCCAACTACAGTCCCTGCAAAACCAACCGAAGCACCCGTAGATCCACTTGTCTCACAACTCTAATATGGACATCTTTGAAATCCTTCTCTACGTCCTCGTAGTCAGTTCAATCATCGCAGTTGGACTTCTTTGCACCGTGCTTTTCCGCGTGAACCGCATCCTCGCTCGCGCCGAGAAGGTGATCGCTATCGGAGAACAGGTGAGCGATGCTATCCTCGCATTCGAAAGCCTTCCAGGGCTCATCCTCAAGAAGATTACTCAGCATTTCTTCGGGAAATAATAGTCGTAAATAAAAACACTCCGTGATCACGGAGTGTTTTTATATTATTTCTAGTTACAACTTCTCTGAATGCGTAACTGCTTTTGGTGTATGATGCGACTCGCATCCATTCGTACGACGCGTATCGTCCGTTTCTTTTTGCTTGCTCGACAATGTTACCAATAGATTAGACGCCAACGCGCAACCCTCGTGCCTCGCTATACAAAAATAAATCGGATCGATCGCGTTCGTAAAACTGCCCTGAGTCAGTGGTATGAATATGTGGAGGTGATTAATGCCCCATTCGAAGCAGATCTTCATGAATCGAATTTGCAGCAAGACAACCTTCTGCAGCGCTCATGATGGTCTGTTTGAACTTGTTGGAATTCGTAGTGACGTCACCTGCGGCGTAGATCCCAGGGATGCTCGTTGCTTGACGCTTGTCGACCACAACACACCCTGATGCGTCCTTTTCTGGAGTGAATGCATCGATGAGTTTCGTGTCGGGATCTGATCCTACTGCGATGAATACTCCATCGAGTTTAAGCGTTGATCCGTCCTTGAGAAGAACATCTTCAACATTGAACTGACCGCGGATTTCTTCGATCTGAGTGTTGTAGTGGATGGTGATATTTTCCTTGGCAGTAGCCTGCTCGATCCAGATGTTCTCAGCGCGCAGTTTATCACCTCGCACGAGGATGTGGACGTGGGCTGCGAGTTCACTCAAGTAGAGTGCTTCTGTGATCGCAGCGTCACCTCCTCCCACCATAGCGATCGTTCGCTTACGGAAGAAGTTCCCATCACAGGTTGCACAATACGACACTCCACTTCCGATGAGACGTTCTTCGCCCGGAACTCCGAGGCGTCGGTATTTGTTCCCGGTACCGAGAAGAATAGTTTTTGAATTGAATGATTTTCCAGAAGTGGTCGTCACGGTGAAATTTCCCACTGAACCAGTGATAGATTCTACGCGCTCCTGAAGTATTTCTGATCCTGCGGCAACTGCGTGGTCAGCGAAGCTGTCCATGATCGCCTTTCCAGATGCACTCTGCGTTCCTGGCCAGTTTTCTACCTGGTGCGAAGTTGCAAGTGCTCCACCGGGAAGTTCTCCGATGATGAGGTTTGAGAGTTTATAGCGAGAGGCATACATTCCTGCCGGCAATCCTGCCGAACCCGCCCCGATGATGATAAGATCGTACATAGTAATAGTTTAGATAAATTTTTGTGCATAAAGCTACTCATAGTATCGCATTTGAAATTATGGTCAAATCGAACAGTGAGCTCGTATGCTTTTCAAGAACGCATGACGTGATTGGGTGTCTCAAAGACGCGACAAAAAACACCAGCAAATTGCTGGTGTTTTTTTGTTAGAGACTTCGGTTTTTGATCTCATCCTTGGCCATAGAGAGGAATGCCTCGAGACTCATGTCGATCTGTTCTTTTGTCTTGTAGTTTCGGACAGAGACTCCTCCGCTTGCTTGTTCTTTTTCACCGACTACGAGGATGTAGTTGTGGTGCATGGATTCTGCGTTGCGGATCTTCTTTCCGAGTCCTTCACCTGATCGGTCAATCTGTGTGCGGAGTCCTGCTTGCTTGAGACGAGCACCAACTTCTTCGGCGTATTCTTGGAATGATTCACCAACTGCGACGACCTGTACCTGAGTTGGGGCGAGCCAGAGTGGGAAAGTCCCGGCGAAGTGCTCGATCGCTATACCCATGAAGCGCTCAAGAGATCCTGAGATCGCACGGTGGATAACGACTGGCTTTTCCTTCTCACCCTTTTCGTTCACGAATGAGAGATCGAAACGATTTGGGAGATTGAAATCACACTGGATAGTAGCGAGCTGCCATTCACGACCGATAGCATCCTTGAACATGAAGTCGAGCTTTGGTCCGTAGAATGCAGCTTCTCCTTCGATTGGGCGGTAGTTGAGACCGTTGGACTTTGCGGCTTCCTCGAGGGCACTTTCTGCTTGGTTCCATACATCTTCTCCTCCGAGGTATTTTTCTGGAGTCTTTGGATCGCGGATCGAGAGAGATACCCAGTATCCTTCGAGAAGCCCCATAGTCTTGTAGAATTCCTTGATAATCCCTACGATAGTAGAAACTTCTTCACGAATCTGCGATACACGACAGAAGAGATGACCGTCGTCCTGAGTGATCGCACGAACTCGAGTGAGTCCTGAGAGCTGTCCAGTCTTCTCATCTCGGTATACAGTCGCAGGTTCGAAGTAGCGAACTGGCATATCGCGGTAGCTGAACTGGTTGTCCGCGAAGATCTGCATGTGGTGAGGACAGTTCATCGGCTTGAGATGGAATTTCTCCTTACTTGTCCCTCCGTAGACGCTAAACATATCTTCGAGGTAGTGTCCTGCATGACCGGAAGTGACGTAGAGATCTTCCTTTGCAAGGTGTGGAGTCCATACGCGCTGGTACCCCTTGTCCTGGTGAAGTGACCAAAGATAGTCTTCGATCTCACGACGGATGATCATCCCGTTTGGCTGCATGAGTGGAAGTCCTGAACCCACGAGTTCTGAGAGTGTGAAGAGCTTGAGTTTCTTACCGAGGATGCGGTGATCGCGCTTCTTTGCTTCGTCGATCATGTGAGTGTATGTGTCGAGCTCTTCTCGAGAATCAAATGCAAGAGCGTAGATACGAGTGAGCATCTTGTTCTTTGCATCCCCTTTCCAGTAGGCTCCAGCGATTTTGTCGAGTTTGAAGGCATTCTCGTCGATGTCGGCCGTCTTCTCAACGTGAGGCCCGCGACACATATCTACGAAGGCAACTTCGCCCTTCTGGTCGATATTCTCGTAGAATCCGATCTCGGTCTCGCCCTTGACACTGAGTTCATCGATCATTTCTACCTTATAGATCTCGTTCTTTGAAGCCATGAATGCTCGTGCTTCCGCAATTGGGAGCTTCTTTTCTACAAATTTCTGGTTCTGCTTGATGATATTCTTCATCTTTTTCTCGATTTCCTTGAGCTGTTCCTCCTGAAGAGTGAGGCTTCCGAAATCAAAGTCATAGTAAAATCCAGTATCGATATCTGGACCGATTGCCATCTGAACTTCTGCTCCGTAGAGGGATTTCACGGCCTGTGCCATGATGTGCGCGAGCGAGTGTCGCTTTGTTGAAATAGGGTGTGACATGTTGTTGAATATAAGTGAAAGCAATAATAAAACCCCTCCGTCTCCGGAGGGGTTCCAACCACATTGAAACGCGCCTTATCCGAGACGGGGAAGTGTCTGGGTGCGGGTTTCAAGTCATGTGACCATGGCAGAGGGTTGGTGAGAAAATACGCCCAGCAGTGTAGCAGGCGTCTCAAAAAAGTCAAAAAAAAGCCCGTCTTTTGAACGGGCTCTCGGCTGTGCTTCGGATTAGACCTCTTTCAGCTGCCGTGTTGGCCAATTGTCCACGATACTGAGAACAATTGTGAGCTTACGAGCGAAATATTGCTTCGTAAGGTTTACCGCTTTTGCGAGGGCTTCTCGGGCTCCTTTACCACCCGTGTTTACCACCCCAAGCAGTGCTGTAATTTTCGACTTAATCAAGCCGAGCTTATCCGGCTGTACTTTTTTGATGCGTTTCTTCATTTTCTGCTCCGGTCTTGAGTCTGAAAAATCGGATCGAACAATTTTATCTTAGTTTGGCAGCATGCCACGTACTTCGGCCAACCTTCGCCCACTTATGGACAATTTGCGCCCGTCTTTGATTGCTGCAGCGAGTGCAGCAGGGTTCATCTTGTCAACATCACCTGATGTGATGAAGCTACCAATTGCTGGCGCTGTTGCTTCGGTTTTACCTGTTTGCGGCGCTTGTGGTGCTTGTGCTGTGCTCATACAATGCTCCCAAATCTTCTCTCAGCCTTGCGGTTGCTAAGAATGAACCGACGTTTTACTTTTGAAAACGCTGGTTTATTGTAGGCGTTTTTTTCGTACGTCAAATAATTATTAACAATAATTTAATAATTTCGTCAATATCTCTTCTTTGCGCCAAAAAGTGGACCGTGATAGTGTAAGAGTACATGACAACACCAAAAAACCTTTATTCGCCCTCGTCTGTTCCGACTCCTGTAGAGTCTGTGGATCAGTTTTACGATGGGATTGAGGCTCGTATCCCGGCACATGTGAGTGCACTTGCACGTCTGGAACTTCAGACTCTTCTTTTGCAGATGCGCAAGGATTCAGAGCGAGCGAAGATTGTGCATTGGACCCAGGAGGAAAAATTGAGTTTCAATTCTAAGCTCGAAGAGCTCTTCCGAAATCCAGGTGAGTTCACTTCAAGTTATATTGCAGAATCAGTTCGAGCATTGGTGACCGAAAAAATTGCAAATGAACTCTCTCTTGCGAAGCGTCTTGATGTGCTGAGTGTATCAAAAACCTTCGTCAATTGACCAGATGCGAAGTATAATAACATGCAGATTCTCGAGAATGCAACAGTGATCGGACTTGAGCTTCATCTCGCATTCTCTCCAAGCGATCCAGTTGCCGAAGTACTCTCCCGACTCAACAATCAGTATAGGGGAAAATATAACGGGGTAATTCTCTTAGATGATCAACGTGTCGATATAGACGCATCAAAAAGTGAATATCTCAGCCGGCCACAAGAATATCCAAAAGGTCTCATCCATATCTCCGAGCTTCGAAAGATGCATCCCGAAGCAAAGCTTGCAGAGGCAGTGCTACTTACAGAAGGACCATTTCCGACGATTGATACACCACGTAACGAGGTTGAAGATACCATGGCTCATCTGGGTGTGAACTTCATGGCAGTTGTAGATTCCAAGACGGGCGCACTCAATGGAATTCTTACAAATGAAATGGTGACTATTAATGAGACGCGTTACTATACAAACCGACTCAATACTGAAATCAAGATCGAATCATTCCATCATCAGATTGACGACATACAGGCCCAATCCGTATAAACACAAAAACACTCCATCAGATGGAGTGTTTTTGAAAAGTGGATTTGAATTTTGTACACAAAA
The DNA here is from genome assembly GCA_049315825.1 of Patescibacteria group bacterium. GTDB lineage: Bacteria > Patescibacteriota > Gracilibacteria > BD1-5 > UBA2023 > JBMOJK01. The sequence continues at coordinate 113,043 of JBMOJK010000002.1, read as the reverse complement.
CAAAAAGTCCACGTATGAAAAGGCTTTTTTGTTTTAACACATGCCCATACGTGAACCTTTCTTGGTTGCTTGTTCAGCGCCGAATCCGATCAATGCATGTCAGCTGCACTTCCCCTGTTTTTACAAGACTAGGGTTCTTGTTTCGTTCACATCGTAAACGATGCAAAACGACAATTGGTATTTTTGGAACGTTTTGAATGTTCTTTGTATTTGTTTGGTGCTATGGGTGATTCGGCTCACCAGTTGTATAGCAGCTGACAAAGTTATTAAAACATAAAGAATTTATTTCGTCAAATATTCAAACAACATTTTTTATCTATTTAGATATTTTTTATTATATCTTTTATAAGAAATGCCATAACAAAGGCATAGTTATGGCATTAACTTTTGAGAAATTCGCGGGATATGTCTGAGGGCTTTTGATTATTTTGAGGTAGCTCGATAGTCTCCGGTCCAATCTTCGGGACATCCTTCGGCGATGTATTTCTCACTGCGTTCCAAAAAAGTTCTTGATGGACCGTCGTTGTATGCTTCGATCAGCTTTGTAAATATTTCCTTTGCTTCCTCAAACTTTCGAGAACGATAGAGTTCTAGTCCAGTCTCGAACTGTTTAATGAGTTCAAAAATCGGAGCATTCGCCTGTTCGCGTGTACAGAGTAGTTCATAGATGTTCACGGGCAGATCCTTTCATTTTACCATGATAGAATCCAGCTTGCGGAAGACAAAACGCTGTTGCTCACTCTCATAAATAGATTGACCAACACAGATCTTTGTATGATAGAGCTTGTTGATTCCTTCGAAGCGTGATGCGGTATTTACTGCGTCACCGAGTGCGGTGTATTCGATTTTCTTTCCTTCTGATCCGATATTTCCTACAACGGCAGGTCATTTGTTGAGTCCCATGCGCACGGTGATCTCGAAGCCGAATTGGCTTTTGAATTTCTCGTTCATGCGACGGATAGCTTCTTGTTGGAGGAGCGCTGCTTTACAGGCGAGGTATGCTTGGCGATCTTCGAGTCCAAATGCTCCCCAGATTGCCATAACTGCGTCTCATTCGTATTTGTTTACGAATCCTTGCTCGTGGATGATGATATTGGAAACTTCTTTGAGGTAGACAGAGAGGAAACTCACGAGTTCCTCAGGCTCCATACGTTCTGAGAATGTTGTAAAGCCTGCAATATCCGAGAAGAAAAGCGTCACTTCCTTGCGTACTCAACCCAGTTTTACTTCCTGATAGTTAGAAAGAACGGCAGTAACAAGTTCTTCGGCGAGGTATTGAGAGAGGGTGTTTTTGAGGAGCCGTTTTCATTTTTCTTCGTAGATGTATTTGTACGAAGTAACAGCGATTGCGATGAGCACCACAGCGATGATAATCTCAGCAGGATTGAGAAATATCTTCGATGAAACTCCAAATACTACGATGTAGAAAAACCCTCCGAGAGTGAGTGCAACAAATGAGTATGCGAGCTGATAGATGCGGTTTTCCACGTGCATCAGAAATAGCGTAAGTGCCAAAGCAAGCAAGATGAGTATGGCATACTCAGTCGTTGCTGACATGTATGACAGATAACTGTTGGTGAGTAGGGTGTTTACGAGATTGAGATGCACGCCCACTCCGTAAATAATCCCAATCGGCGTGAAGAATTCATCATGCAGTGCAGTAGCAGTTGCTCCTATGAATACGATTTTATCCTTAACGAGCGAAGGATCGAAGGTGTCATTGTAGACATCCGCAAAGGAGATGGTTGGGAAAGAAAGGTCTCGTGGAATATAGTTGATGAGTACTTCGTTCTTGCGTGGTTGAGAAAGCGGAACGAATTCATATTTCCCAACATGAAACTGGAGGTAGCCCTGATAGTCGAGTGCGCCGGTATTTACCCGTGTGTTGATCGCATTGGCTGTGTCGAGATAGGTTCGCAGTGTCGAGAGGGAAAATGGTTCGTATACTGAACCACTATTTGTCTTGATCACTGGCGCAATACTGTAGACAAGATCATTAGTCGGGTCGAGGAGTGGCTGAAAATACCCGATCGATCGAGCAGCTTCTCGGAGTTTTTCTGCAGGGTAGAGGATCTCTTCGCCTTTAGAGTTGCGAGTGATCGACATCCCGAGTGTGACATTTCAGGCTCGTTTTATCGAATCTGCGAGCACATCGTCTCACTCGGCTTGTTCTGAGAAAAGCACGTCAACTCCGATCGCAATTGCCCCATGTTTTTTAAGATTGTCGATCGCTTGGGCATAGTAGGCTCGCTTGAACTCTTGCCAGCGCCCGAGTCATCATCTACTTGCATCGCTGAGGGTTCGATCATCGATCGCAACGAGTGAGATACTCGAACTTCGCTCGTGTGGATGCCAGGGGATATTCATCGTGAAGAGAATATTTCTGATCCCAAGATCCGAATACCGTACAACCGTCGAGAACGGGTATGTATTGGAAACCACTCCGACGAGGAAGAGGACAAATGTGGTGATGATGATCGAAAACAGCCAACGGTTTCCGATAAACGAACGATTCTTGATCATTATTTCCCTGAGGTGAGTGAGTCGATAGCGCTATTGAAATCCTTGATATTTCGCATGATCCCTTCGGTATCTATTTGGAAAGTCTTCGCTGCCCATTCACTGTCGGAGAGCATTTCAAATCCCTTGATCTTCTTCCATTCGGCGATCTGGACGTTGAACTGATCGATGAGTGCCTGTGGAAGTGATTGCTGGATATTCTTGAGTTCGGTTGCATTCGCTCCGTTCTTGATGTACTGCTCGATGCTTGATCGGAGTTTTTTGGTGAGCTCTGGCTGATCGAGCTTGATACTGTCCCAGCTTTCGTACATCGCTGCCCGAGCAAATGCATCTTGGTATTTTGTGAGATCCTCCTTTGGTACGACCATTGGAAGGATTTGCTCAAGAGCTCATCGTACTGCGATCTTCGCGTCGATATTCCCCTCGGTATTTTGAAGTCCCGAGATGGTTTCATAGAGAGCGTACACGGCCTGTGCATCACCTCCTCCGAGTTTTGCAAGCTTCTTTGGATCAATCACGACGTGGGCATCATTGCCATTAAATGTAACAATGAATGGCATCTCCCCCGTTGGTATACCGAAGAATGCTCGGAGAATGTACTGGAGTTTTTCAATGGCTCAAGCCTGTTTTGCGTAATCCTGAAGTAGGATCTGTGCTGCCTTGACGCGTTCGAGAGTGAGTTTCTGATCTTCGGTGAGGTTTTGTTCGATCCATGCATTGTTGAGTGCACCAGACATAACTGTCTGGAGAACATTGTTCATGTTGACACTGTTTCCTGCAGAGACCTGACTAATCACAGCTCCATTCTGATCAGAAATACTAATCGTGTGATCTACGGTATGTACGTATCCGTCTGCAGCATTGACTTCAAATACCGTTCCACGTACCGCGGCAATCTTGGTATCATCGTCGAATCGTTCTTGGAAGTGCGATGCGGGATCAAGATATCGAGCAATATTTGACCAAGTTTTTCCGCCCATGAGTGAGAAATCTACACGCGTTGAATTATCTTCTCACTTTTTGAGTTCATTGATCGAAATATTCGTTTGTTCCGCAAGTCGGGTAATACTTCCATCTGGCCAGAAAATCGTTGCGGCAGAATGGGCAAGTGTACGAATACGGTCATTTTCCTTGATATTCTCACGATCGTGGATCTCAAGGGTTTTGCTTTCATCGCCGTGTCGAACAACGACCTTTCCTTCTGTGCACAGGACATATGGATCGATACGAGTTACGCTCAATCCACGCCCAGAAGTTCGTGATACGTCTACAAAGAGCAAAAATGCGATCGCTGCCACCAAAGCCACGATAAATGTAGAGATGAAATTTTTGCGAAAGAAAGACAAAATACTCATGTCGAATTAGAAAAAAGCAAAGTTTTGGATATTGTACACGAAAGTTTATCCCCCACAAGCACGTGAATCCACGGATCCAGTATATTCTCGCTTTGCTCATCCTCGTAATCGTTTACGAGGTATATTTGGTGGTGTACTACAAATATCAGGATTTCCAGGTAAATACCTATATGCAGAGTCTCGAAGTCGAGAACCGTCGCATCTTCGACACGATCGAAAAGAAAAAGGAATACTTCGCATCAGTCCAGACAAACGCCTACCTCGATCGCATCATGAAGGGTTCACAAAATCGAAAAAACCCAGGTGAAGAAGCCATCTTCCTCGTCGATGAAAAAGAAGTCGCTGACTACAAGAAACTCGATACGACTGAAGTGATTCTTGCTGAGAAGAAAAAACTGGAAAAAACGTATGGAATGACGAATCGAGAGAAGTGGGTGTACTACTTTTTGTGAGTAGATATGCGGGACTAGCCTAAGAACATTTTAGTTATCTGCACACTCGCGTTTTGCATCCTTTAGGCGTTGCTCAATGACGGTAGCTTGTGCTTTTGGTAAGCTACAATTCCCGTTGTCATCCACTTTATACGTGTATAAACTTTTGCACATTGCTATAGTTGTATATGTGCTAATACAGCTACTGTATTGTCTTGCAATATCTTCTTTGTGAATTTTGCATGCCTGTTCCCAGTCAGCACTATAATTGGATTCCGCTAACTCAGTACAGCTTGTTCGCCTTAGCTCTGAAGCCCTCTTTTCCTTTATATTATTTTCTAAGAGATTACGCTCCGCTTCTTTTTTGTCGTTATATATCCTCTTTTCTAAATTAATTTTTTCTTGATTATACGATGGTAGTGCAACTCAAAAATAATAGCCAACACCTATTCATCAGCACAGCATTCCCAGACTAAGAAATGAAACTAAAATCATTCTCGGGTTTATATTTTGTTTCATTATGCATCTTGTTAACAAGATATGTTCGTTATTAAAAATAAATACACCGTACGGTGTATTTATTTTTAAAACGGAATATCTTCGATGTGAATTTCTTCTTCGATCTTTGGAGCTTTCTTAGACTTGGCTGCTGGAGCTGAGTCCATAGAGTCAGAAGATGATGAGTATCCGCTGTCTCCCATGTCGTCACCCCCTGCTGCTCCACCGGAGAGCATGATAAGGCTGTCGCATACGATTTCAGTTCGGTATTTTTTTACACCTGCCTGATCGTCCCAGCTTCGAGTCTGAAGGTATCCTTCGATGTACACCTTCTTTCCCTTTGAGAGGTACTGTTCCGCGATTCCTGCGATCCCTCGCCATGCAACGATATTGTGGAATTCAACCTGTTCCTGCTTCATTCCTGCAGTATCCTTCCAGACACGGTTAGTTGCAACGGAGAATGTTGCCACCTTCTGTCCGTTTGGTGTTTCTCGGACCTCAGGGTTTGCCGTGAGATTTCCGATAATTTGAACCTTATTCAAAGAGTTCATGACTATAAAAAAAAGAGCTAAACGTTTGCGCTGAGTCCTATCATAAAAAAAAATACAAATAGATCAAGCAGGGTTATTTGCGCAGAAATGATCTGTGTGATAGCATGCTGTTATGAAGTCGTTTCTTCGCGCAGTTCCCGCTCTTGTTTTCACAGGATTTGTTCTTCTCAATATCCTGTTTTTTGCTATTGCTGCAGGTCTGATACCGCTCGACCTGTACATTGCAAGCCTTTTGACGATTGAGGTATTTGCTATCATTACTGTGGTAGAGCTCGCGATACTCTTTGTGCTGATGCAGTTTGTTTATGTCATGCCGATCGCAGTTCTTCGAAAAGAAATTGCCTATTTTCTCGCTGGTGCTCGTCAAACCAAGCGCCTTGAGGCAAGCCCCCTCAATCCTGATCTCTCATACGTTACAAGCTTCTTTCATCGCAGTCTTGAGATCCTCAAGAATTTCAAAGAAGAATTCCAGTCTGGCCGAGTCCTTCGCTCTGAGGTAGAACTCGCAGCGGATATCCAGCGACATGTACTCAAGAAAACCTATCCGATCGTTCCATATCTTGATATCGTCGCAGATACGAAGAGTGCGACTGAAGTAGGAGGGGACAGTTATGATATCATTTCCCAAGGGGAAAATACCTACATCTACCTCGGAGACGTAACGGGGCATGGAGTTGCTTCGGGATTCGTCATGATGGTGGTAAATGCGCTCATCTCAGGATTTTCTAAGATGCTCGTAAGTTCAGCTGAGATTATCGCCCGAACCAATGAGATTCTCAAGCCACGAGTAAAATCTAATATGCTTATGTCACTCCTCATGATCCGATGGAACGAGCGAGAACGCAAGCTCTATATGACTGGTGCAGGACACGAATACCTCATCATCTACAAGAAAGAACAAAACGAGGTCTACAAGATCATGTGAGGTGGTGTTGCACTGGGGATTACCAAAGATATATCCAAGAAGCTCAAAGAAGTTCAGGTATCTTTTAGTCCGGGTGACTGTATTATCCTTTATACAGATGGGATTACCGAGGCTCGACGCGGAAACAAAGAATCTGATCCGATGTTCACGGTTGATCGTCTCGTCCAAACTGTCAAAGATGCCGGTGAGAAAACCGCACACGGGATTTTTAGGCATATCACGACTGAGCTCTCAAGATTCATGGGGTATAATCATAAGCAGTTCGATGACATCACGCTCATCGTTGTACACTATCGCGGTGATGCTCCGCCAGATCCCAACGCAACAAGAGAAATTTACAAGGAATATATCACTGAATGGAATTGGCACTAAAATTCACGAGACCACTTAATATGCGAGTGTAAAGACAAAAGCCGGTCCCTTCGTTGCCTTTCGGTCATTCACTTGCTAGAATAGATTCAATCAATCACTATGTCAGATACACAGTCCGTCCTCCTCGAACTCGTTGCCAAGAACTATACTGGCGATGCCGAATGATTCGAAAAGTCCCTCTACGAAAAAAACGTAGCGGCAGTTCTTGCTCCACAAACCGTAGCTGCACCCATTGCAACTCCGACTGTTTCTGATACTCCAACGACCGAATCTACAGAAGTAGAAGTTTACGACCCCAAGAAAAAGCTCACTAAAGAAGAAGCCGACGCACTTCGTAAGGGTGAAAAAGAATACCAAGAAGCACTTGCGTTCATCAAGGATGCGATTTCACCATCGATGATGAAGGTGGATGCACGTCAGATTCAGATCGGAGATACGTATATCCGATCAGTTTTCACGTATGCATATCCAGACTTCCTCGAAGGAAACTGGCTCTCTCCGCTCATCAACTGGGATATCAAGTTCGACATGTCGATGTTTATTTACCCGATAGAAGGAGCATTCGTGATGAAATTCCTCAAAAAACGTCTCACCGAGCTCTACTCAGAGCGCTCGATCAATATGGACAAGGGTCTCATCTCTGATCCTGCACTCGATGCACAGATCCAGGATGTCGAAGAACTCCGCGGAAGTCTCACGCGTGGACAGGAGCGATATTTCCACTTCTCGATCTATGTAACGGTCTACGGAGACAGTGAAGAGCACCTCAAGAAACTGAGCAATACCTTCGACTCACTCCTCTCGGGACGAAATATTCTCACTAAGCAGGCATTCCTTCGAACTGAGCAGGCATTTATCGCGACTGGACCATTTTGTAAAGACGAAGTTGGGGTATACCGAAACATCTCGACAAAGGGACTCTCGACGACATTTCCATTCACATCGAGCTCACTCTCGCAGGACGATGGTATCCTCTATGGTATCAATACCCACAACAACTCGCTCATCATCTTCGACCGATTCAAGACAGAAAACGCCAACATGGTAGTATTTGCGAAGTCAGGTTGAGGAAAGTCGTTCGCTGTAAAACTCGAAATTCTCCGCTCGCTCATGCTCGGGACAGATGTGATCGTCATCGACCCAGAAAACGAGTACAAGACTCTTGTGGATACGGTGGGTGGAAGCTATCTCAACATCAATCTCAACTCCAACGAACGTATCAATCCGTTTGACCTCCCACGAGCGATGAAGGATACCGAAACAAAACCAGGGGATCTCCTTCGTGGTGCGATCATCAACCTCATCGGTCTCATGAATCTTATGCTTGGGAAATGCACTCCAAGCGAAGAGGCTATCCTCGAAAAGGCGATTACAACCACTTATTCACTCAAGGGTATTACCTACCAGGACGACGATGTAACGGGCAAGGAAATCCCAGTTATGAAGGATCTCTATTCTGTGCTCGAAACGATGGACGGCGGAAAGGGACTCTGTGAAAGACTTGAAAAATACGTCTATGGGGTATTTGCTTGAGTATTCTCTGAGCAGACCAATATCTCTATGACAGATGGTCTCGTAGTCTTCTCTGTTCGTGATCTTGATGAAATCCTTCGTCCTGTTGCGATGTACATCCTCCTCGGATACGTATGGAACGTGACTCGATCGAGCCAGAAGAAGCGTATCCTTGTCGTCGATGAAGCATGGAATGTCATGCAGCACGAAGATAGTGCGAAGTTCCTTTTTGGTCTCGTAAAGCGAGCTCGTAAATACGGTCTCGGAGTCACGACAATCACTCAGGATGTTGAGGATTTCATGAGTTCCAGCTACGGAAAGGCGATCGTAACCAACTCCTCGATCCAGCTTCTACTCAAACAGTCTCCTGCCTCGATCGATGTTCTTCAGAATGTCTTTAAGCTCACCGATCAAGAGAAATACATCCTCCTCAATGCCTCTGTTGGTACTGGACTCTTCTTTGCAGGTAGCGAACACGTTGGAATCCAAGTTCTCGCAAGTTATTTCGAAGAGAAAGTCGTCACAACAAAGCCGCAATAACAAAAATCCCCCCGTATCTCTTGATACCGGAGGGATTTTTGTATTTTTCCAGAACTTCGCTACACTTAAGGGAATTATATTTGTCCTATGAACCAATCACTTGTTTTTATCGGAGGGGGAGACGGGTTTGATACGTATGAGGAATATCTTGAATCCTTGCGGGATAAACCCTGGGTGGTTGCTCCATACGAGGGTGAGAAAAAGCGCTGGAGACAGCCAATAGCGGAGAAATACCGAACTCGCAGGGATGTTTATATTCCCGAGCTTCCATGCAAGCAAAATGCAAAATACATTGAGTGGAAGATTGTATTTGATCAGCTCGCTGTAAAACTCGATGAAGATGCTGTGCTCGTTGGGCACTCACTTGGTGCGAATTTCCTCGTAAAATACTTCTACGAAACAGGAAAGAAGGCAAAAACCATCCACCTCATTGCAGGATGTTACGGACTTGGTGGGGGATTCGAACTTCCGGATGACCTGTCTAGACTACATGAACAGGTCGGTACGATCCATCTCTGGCAATCAACCGACGATCCGATTGTGACCTTCGCTGACTATCAGCAATACCGAGTCTCTCTCCCCAATGCGATCCCACACGTCTTTGATAATCGAAAACACTTCAACATGGAGAGTTTCCCAGAGCTCGAAGAATATCTGCAAGAAGATCTTGAAGGCGAATAATAGGCGTAATAAAATCCTCCAACACATATGCTGGAGGATTTTATTGTAAGTCGTGTATGTACTTCGGGGCTCGTAGTACAAAGAGGTGCTACATTTCTTTCGGCATACCTATGGCGAGGATGTCGAAAGAAGATTTCAGGGTTTCGATCGTTTTTTCGACGAGCGCAAGGCGGAAGGCTTGGAGTTCAGTGTTGGATTCTTCGAGAAGTTTTGGAGAATGAACGTAGAACGAAGAGAAGAGTGTTGCGAGTTCGTAGGCGTAGATTGCGATGAAGTGTGGCTTGTATTTCTCGGCAACCGCACGTACATTTTCCTCGAATCGGGCGAGTTTCATGAGTAGGAGTCGATCGTATTCACTCATTTCTACTGGCGAAAGCGTATCCCAACTGAGCCCAGCTTCGCGGGCTTTGTCGAGGATTTTGGTTGCACGAACATAGGCATATTGGATGTATGGTCCTGAATGCCCCTCAAAATTAAGTGCCTTATCCCAGTCAAAGACCACATCTTTTTCTCGATCCTGCATGAGATACGAGTACTTGATTGCACCAACGGCGATCGCCTGGATGTCTTCATCTGCGAGATGAGAACCCTTTTCTTCGATGATGGTTTTGGTGCGAGAGAAGCCTTCTTCGAGAAGTTTGTCGAGGAAGATGACTGTCCCATGTCGTGTCGACATAGCTCCTTCCTTGAGCTTTACGAATCCATTGAATGCGTGGAAGAGTGCCACGTCTTTCGTGAGCTCTGGCCACGCCGCTTGTGCGATCGCAAATGCCTGTCGCATGTGGAGCTGTTGTCTGATATCGATACAGTAGAGGATCTTTGATGGATTCCAACCATTTGTGAGTCGATATTTGATCGCAGCAAGATCTGAAGTGAGATAGAGCCCAGTTCCGTCTTTCTTTTGAAGTACGCACGAAGGGATCTTGGTTTCTTCTGCAAAAACCACCCCAACTGATCCATCCTCATTTTGCGTGGCAACTCCTTTTTCTACGAGTTCCTTCACGATTGCCTTCATGTCGAACTGGAGATCTGGATAGTCTTCTCCGTTTGGACGAGGAAGGGCGAGTCCTTCATAGAAACTCTCACCAATATTGTATTTGGCATGTACATTGAGAGCTGACATCTGTCGATCAACTGCGGCAATCGAGATTTCAGTGAACCATCTCCAGAGCTCTACGGACTCAGGATTCCCTTCTGAGAGCATCTTTGACTCAATACGACAAGCTGTGTCTACTGAGTCATCTTCGTTACTTTCAATGAGTTTTGTAACTGCTTGATAGAGTTCTACGAGATAGTAGGCTCATTTTTCTTTGATTGCCTCATTGTGTGCCTCGGGAGTTGGCGAGCCAACTCCATTCTTATACGCCCAAATAAGCTTCCCAAAAATCCCTCCCCAGTCACCGAAGTGTGAGTCTCAGATCACGTTGTATCCGAGGTATTCATGTGCACCGATGAGCGCCTGACCGACAGAAGGAGTACAAATATGTCCTATATGAAGTGGCTTCCCGGCATTTGCGCCAATGTAATCTACGATAATTGTCTCGTTGTTTGTGGGATGCTTTTGTGTTGTGAGTGACTTTAGGAGTGTTTTTCCGAGCTCTCCACCAAGTTTTACGTTCACGTATCCACCCATTCCAACCGCAGAAGTAAATCGTGCATCAGTAGAAATAGCTTCTGCGAGCTTCGTTGAAATAGTATTCGGAGCTTCGCGCAGAGTTTTTGACAATCCAAAAACGTTGATCGCCACGTCTCCAAGCTCGGGCTTCGGAGGCTGATCAAACGAAAGGTAGGTTGTATCGATATGTGCTCCGAAGGAGTTTTTCACAATATCTTGTAGTATGGACTGCAAAATGTACATATTTTGTCTAAAAATGTCGAAAAAAGATCGTATGCATAGTATAGATTTTGGCTTACTGATCAAGAGCAAATAGTATTATTTTTTTGATCAATAGTGCTCAAAATTCAGTGTTTTTGGTGTTTTTTATAAAGAAATTACACTTTTAAATTTATTTCGTCGTTTCCTCATAACAGTGGGGAAAAGTATGGTTTATTATTATTTAATGACATAGAAATACAATTATGCAAGATCTCAATAGTCGCACGCTTTTTGGTTATGGGCTATTATGGATATGTACCTGAAGCAGGAAGCAAAATTACTTCTCTGTATCAGACGTTCATTAAATCAGTCTCACTTCATCAGAATGGCAACCGGTTAGTCACCCGCGCGCCTCCATTAAAAATCAAAATCAAAACGTCTTGCGAAATAAAAACCAAAAGACCTTACCAATAGGAAAGCGATGGTATCTTGTAGCTTTATAGTAAAGATCCAGGATAGCCTCGCTTTCCACTACAAAAATAATAAAAAAACTGGAAAGGCAAAGATGCCAGTATATAAATTCCTGCCCAAGTGAAGTGAGCCGGTCTTCGGATCGTAGAGTCTTTGACAAACTCACCCTACTTGATGGTCTCCATTCAAATATGAAACTTCGGTTTCTCTCAGGATGACTACAAGAGTCTTATCAGCATCTGGTTCGTCTACCAAGACCAACAGATACTATAAATACCCCGCACTGCGGGGTCATTTTTTTGTCTCGAAATCCCGCTTGTATGCGGGATTTTCTTGTTTTTTGGGAAATATTGACCATTTTGGTGGGGTTCAAAGCTTTACACTCGAACTACTTTCTATACTCTGCACGGCATGAAAACCAAGATTTTTGGCTGTAAAACCAACAAATACTTCTCCGAGAAATGGGAATCCCATCCTTCGCTTCAGTGAGCAAAGGGGGTATTTGTTGCATCGTGCGTGGTGACCGACCAGGCAAAGGCCAAGTGGGTGAAGTTCGTAAAGCGTTCGATCACCGGTCTTGGCGAAGGTGAGAAGATATTTCTCACTGGATGTGGATCGATCCGAGGCGGGAAGATCGACGAGGCATTCTATGAACAATACAGCGAACTTGCCGCATACAAAGACCAGATCGTACTCCTGGGCGAAGATCCAGAAGACACAGATGCACGCAAGAATCTTCCAACAACCAAGGCAGATATGCAGTCGAAGATTGCAGCTTTCAAAAAGCGCGCCACAAGCGAGAAACTCTATACTCGCAAGCACCTCGTGATCCAGACTGGATGCGATAATTTCTGTACATTTTGTCTCACGCTCCAGGCACGTGGTCGGCACAAGACCCGCGATGCAGAGTCGATCTTGGCTGAGATCCGAGAATACGAAGCCGAAGGCGGGAAAGAAGTGGTGCTTACCGGGACGAATCTTGGCGCCTGGGGCGCTGCGAGCTCGAATGATTTTCGAGCTTCGAAACTCATCGAACTCATCGATCTTATTCTGGCTCAAACGACCATTCCGCGACTTCGTATCTCAAGTCTGGGGGTAGAGTTTGTATCTGATGAGCTGCTTGAGCGATTCAAACTCAAGCGCCTTCACGCGTACGTCCATCTTTCAGTACAGTCGGGTTCGGATAACATCCTCAAGGCAATGAACCGCCACTACAACCGAGAATGATTGCTTGATCGACTGTCGAAACTTGTCGAACTAGAGCGTGAAGATGGTGTTCGTATTCAGATCGGAGCGGATCTGATCGTCGGATTTCCTGGGGAGACAGAGTTGGATTTTGCTGATACACTCTCGCTCGTTGAACAATTCGGGATTACTCAGCTGCATGCATTTCCATTCTCAGCGCATGTCGATAAATACCATGTCCCAGCTGGGAATTTCCCAAATCAGATCCCAGAGCGCACGAAGCTCGATCGGCTCGATGTGCTCATGAAGGCCTGAGAAACCGCAAAAGAAGCATTCCTCAGAGCGAGTGATGGGAAGAGATTTGAGGTGCTACTCGAATGAAATCCGAAGGCGACTGAATTTCGAGGCTGGAGCGAGAACTATATCGATGCAGATGCGGAAAATTTCACCCCAGATACAGGTGTGAAATTCGCTCGTGGAGAGATAGTGCGCGGTATATATCACTTCCGTCTACAGCAAAAGTCCGATAATACAATTGCAAAAAAATCCTTCGAAGATACAATTAACGGTTAATTTTTAAACATACAACTATGTCAGTCGCACATACAACCGACGCTACTTTTGCCGCAGATACTCAGACAGGACTTGTCCTCGTAGACTTCTGGGCTGAATGGTGTGGACCTTGCAAGGCAATGCTCCCACGTCTCGAAGAACTCTCTGCTAAGTCAGAAGGAACTGCAAAGATCATGAAGATCGATGTTGATGCCAACAACGATACAGCTGCAGCATTCGGGATTATGTCTATCCCAACCATGATCCTCTTCAAGGATGGAAAGATGGTAGACAAGGTAGTCGGAACTCGCGAAGTTGCTGAACTCGAAGCCATGCTCGCAAAGCATGCATAATGAAAAGAGAGCCGAGGCTCTCTTTTTTGTGTCTAAACACCGAGTGTAGTGATGCGCTTTCGTATAAGATCCCGCTTTTCTTCTGCTTGAGCACGCAGACGTTCATTGTTACTTACGACCAGTGCACTGGTTTCTATGGCGATATTTTTGAGGAGCTTTATTTGTTCTGTTGGTGGAAGTGTTTTTTCGACGAATTCTCTGCGAAGTTCAAGAATAACAGCCTTCGTCTTGGTAAGAATAGTACTATTTCGGGTGGAATTGTGTAGATATCCCATGGTTCAAAATGAGCCTATTTTATCAAGCACGGCGATAACTTCTTTTTGCTGAGAAACGAGAAGTGTTCCGTACGCAAGAACAAAAAAATTATTACAATCTCCATCTCATTCTCGAATAACCACTCTCCCAGCAGGGATCTCACGCACTGGAATGCTTCCATCAAGGATGGACTGTTGCAGTAGTTCGGCATTCATTCACTTGAATGTGGGTGAGAGCTTGATAAGTTTCTCCATGCTTTTCCTGCAGGCAATCTGTTGTTCGGGTGTGAGTTTGACGAGATCAATGATCTTGCCACCATAGTCAGAAACAGTTTTTACGTTTGCCACAACGGGGTGGCTGGTATCAGGGCGAATAACGGTTGCTATGTACATGTTGAGGAGGATTTGCGACAGTGTACGAACAATTATTAATAATTTATTAATTTTCGAGGATGAAATGTAATTTTGAGGCTTTTTGAGCCGGTAGAGCTTTGACAAAATATAATTTGTAATTATGCATATTTTGTCGGATTCTTCCGAGAGTTCGTTAACAAATATTTGCAAGTCCTTGCGTCGAACTTATGATACATAGGTATTTTCGAAATCTTTTCTGGAGATAGCATGACTCAACAATCAAAGGATCTTGAAAGTATTTCTTCTGATCCGATATACGGCGAACAGTTCAATCACCTGCTTGCCACAAAACCTGAAGTTGCACAGGTGCTTGCAGAATACGTAGTATATAAACCTATTATTCGTGAGCATCTTTTGAAATTTATCCCGTTTCTACAAGAAACCGAAAGAATTCCAAAGCTTCGGAAGTTTATCGAGATTATGCTTACTTATCCGCCAACTATGGCCGGAGAGCGCGAACTCAATACGTTTTTTTGGGAACATGGCGGACCACTCTCTGATGAACGTCTTGTTCCAGAGTTTTCTGACAAATCCCAGAGTCGTCTTTTTTGGGAATCTTCGCAACTGATGTCTGAAATATTGGAGTTTGGAATGGGTTTCTCTAATTATGGGAATGTTTCATTTTGGAGGCAGATTTACAAGGCGTTTGAGAAGTGTTTAGGCGCAGATGATCCAAATGATCTATGGATAGAAGCGCTGAATAGCGAAGGACTAACAGCAGAGCAAATGGACGATTATGATTTTCTTGATCACTATTACGATATCTAATTTTATCGAAGGGAGAGTTTAAAGTGGAAAGGTGTTTTTATTGGGGGAATGATCCAAAAATAAATGAGAAATCACTGTTTTTGTTTGATCCCATAGATGATGGTACAAAAATTAACTTATATATTGTTCGAAGCAGTAATTTTACAAAGGGTTTTGTTGATGAAGTTCACCAGAAATGGAATTTAAAAAAACGAGATAAGCTCACTCTGCCACCACATGATCATATCATGTGGGATCTGGAATTAAGTCCCATCATGCCAGAGTTTTCACGTATTGATAGCAAAGAAGCTCAAGAGAAGCTCTCACGTGGTGCACAGAAGGCTATTACAAGAAAATATAGTCAACTTCATACCAATATTCTTGAATCAGAGATAGAAAGGCTCGAAACAAGAACACGCTGTCAACAGGTGTGGTCGTACCAAATTTCAGAAGTGGATAGAATATGGGAAGTTGCAGTTATCTTCTCTAGACGAATTAAGGAGGCTCGGGGAAAATTTGGAAGTACTACAGGAAATGCTTGGCGTGAACAAATTTCTCCCGAAGCATTCAGAACATTTCGCGAACGTCTTGATTGGATATTTACAAGATTGAAAGAGATTCGAGAAAAGGACAAGCAAAACCGACAAAAACAGCAAAACGAAGTACGGCTCGCATTTGAGCGAGATATCAAAAACTTAGCATCAATTGTGGCATCGACGACCGAGTGGAAAAAGACACGAGAATCTCTCAAAGAACTGCAAAATCGTATGCAATCGGCAGATCTTGCAAGAGAATCACGTGACATTCTTCGGGGTCAACTCAATGCTGTATTTGATCGATTATCACAAAGACAAACGGAGGCAAATGAACAATTTGAACGTAATTGCAGGCAGAGTATAGTTTTGCTTGATCCACAGATTCGTGATTGTGAGCGCTTAGCTCGTAGTTCTGATCAATGGAATGATGCGAGAGATACTTTTAAAAAGGTACGTGATCTCATCCGAGAAAAAACACTCAAAAAAGAGGATCGTGCAGGATTTCTATCTCGTATTGATCAGTGTTTTACAATATTAATTCAACGCCAGGATGCAAATCGTGAGCGATACGCTGCAGAGTGTAAAAATAACTATACACGACTATTTAGTGCGCTTTCGAATTTCTCAGTGAGTGAATCGAGTGATTTCAAACAACTTCGTGAGTCACTTTTTTCTTTTCGAGAAGATATAAAAATTTCTCAATTAAAAAAAGATCAACGAAATGAACTGTTCGATAAGCTCAGTGGGTGTTTTGATCGTCTAAAAATAGTGCAAGATAGATTTTATGAAGCGCGTCATAGGGAATTTGAAATGAGAAGAAATTCTGTACTTCAAGGTCTGCGTGAAAAATATGATCGCCTTCAGGAATCTATTGAGCATGACAAAGGCGTGGTTTCGGATAAGTGGAGCAAATACGAAAGTATTCGTATGGGCCCAAAATATTACGAAATTCGCGACAGTATAAAGAGTACGATTGATGCAATTGAAGAGAAAATCGCATCAAAAAAACAATCTTTGAACGAGATCGCTGCCAAAATCAGAGATATTGCAAATAGTAGATGATTTTCCCCGAAAGGGGATTTTTTTGTGTTTTCGAAATATTGTCATCCCATTAAAAATCCCCCGCTTAAAGCGGGGGATTTTATTATACCTTCATGCGTTCTCTATGCGTCCCTTTATATTCCTGAATGATGTTGAGGATGATACGAGCATGTTCGATCGGATCAGGGGCGAGCATCATGTTGAATTCGGAGGTTTCCGAGGCGGTTCGGATGGTGACTTTTCCGAAGTTGAGGAGGTTTTCCATGAGGCCGCGAGCTTCTCCGTTGATCTCTTGGACCTGATCGAGTGAACATTCTCGGACGGTACGATTGAGGAATGAGAGTTGCTCGATACCGATGATGCGCTCGTTGGTAACGATGAAGAAGTCGAGTTCGTTGTCGACCCAATACACATAGATGAAGAGTGTGAAGACCATCACAAATCCAACTATAAGGAGTGAAATGAGCGATGCAGGAAGGATCGTGGTCACATATGACTTGAATGCGAGCACAGAAAGTGCAATCAAGAGCATAAGGAATATATAACCTCCTGTGTACACGAGTGTAATCCAGTGACGATGGAGTACGTATTGAATTTCTTCTCCAACCCGAAGGTTATGAATGTGAAGATCCTGGGGTACCATGGTGTTTGTTTGAAAAGGTAATGTTGGGACGCTTCAGATAGATGGTTTCGATCTGTGAGCTTGGATGAGTAAGTTCGACAGTTTGAATGAGGAGATCCGTACTTGCGGGAGATTGTACACGAATTTTGCGCTCCGCAAAGTCAGGAAGTGTCACAAAGCCAGTATAGTCGCCACTTTGGATACTCTCAATTGGGATGAGCTGCATCTGTGTGTCTGAATCTTGCTTGAGAATACACTCTCACTTATTGGCCTCCAGAAGCATAGGATATGATCTGCCCGAGAGATGACAGTACTCAAAATAATCAATCGGGAAGAGCTTTGTTCCGTTGGCAAGCGCAAGCGTATTTGCCGTAAGACTTACGATGCGACCGCCCGTGAAGCTTGCGGGACCATTGACTACTACGATGTTTTCAAGGTCTTTGGTAGAGGTGTGATATTTACTGAGAAATGCTTCGAGACTTTCGAGTAGAAGATCGAATTCATGGCCTTTGATCGAGAGGTACTCTTGGGCGATTATGTGTCTCGTTGTGCTTTCGAAGAGTACAACGAGACCAGGATTTTCGATCGTCTGGAGCAGGAGGCTATTTCATGATGAATTCGGCATGGATATTGTAGATGAATGAGGCGATGATCGTATTGCTTCCATCTCGAAGTTCGATAATGACACGTCCGCCCTCAGCGCGGTAGGTGAGTCTATGATCGGATGCGATGAGGTAAATATTTCCATCTTGTGAAATACCGGCAACCGCCTTACGAGCACTTGTCGTGATGTATCCGCCACCAGGAAGGCTCGTGGCATTTGGACTATTACGAACGAAGAGAGTGTTGTCTGAGGTGATAATACCGATCCCGTTATTTTTTACCTGTGAGAGGGTGCTGACGGATTCTATAGAGGTGGATTTTGAGAGTCCGAATGATTCTCGATAGAGTACTGACCCGCTTTGATTACGAAGGAAGATATTCATCGGAGTATCCTTGCTTGCGGGTTCAACCGTGATATTAAGTCCTGCAATCTTCGGTTCGATGAGTCCACTAAACTCGTCGATTGTGGCAAGTGTTCCCGTTCCAAACTTGAGAACTACGCCGCTTCCCGTTGTGAGTGAAGTAGTGAATGATCCTGTGTTCGTGGGAGATTCTTTTCCGATGTGAGTGATTGCACCATTGCGATATCTCAGAAGATCTACGGGTTCACCGGTGAGTGTTTCATCGAGCGAACCTGTGATGATCGTCCCACTTGATGATGTAATATTTGGCACTGGAGCGTACACGCTGAGTGTTACATTGCGGAAGCTTACATTGTTGTTCTCGTCCGCTGTCCAAATTCGAATTGGTCGATTTTCGATCTTGGAACTTGGTCCAATCTCAAATACTCCTAGGCGATCAGTTTTGTGGATGATGTTACCAGTCGTATCTGAGTCGTGATCGTTTTCTTTGTTTCCGTCGTTGTCGGAATCCTTCGTGAGATCAGTATCAAAGTATATATCCTTTACACCAGAGACATCATCTGTGTAGTCGTTCATATCGAGTGTCTGTGTAAGGTACACGGGTACTCGAATTGATTGACTGAGTGTGATGTTCGGAGCTTCAGAGTCCGCTGCGTACTGAGGAGAGAGGAGGGTGAGACGTGCTCGGGCTTCGTCGCCTGTTGGACCAACACTCCAGAGTCGTGCGTAGTACCAGTTATTTTCACGTTGGAGGTTGATGTCGTAGTTGTCAGACTTTGGTCCCAAGTTAGAGTATTCATAGGTTGCTGGACCGTTGATCTCAAGACTTGCACCATTGAAGTATCCGATATCGATACGAGCACCCTGAAGATCGATATCGATCTTCGTTCCAGGTATAACCGGGAATCCCTTGAGCTCTGTAAGATTTACCGTTGTCGTTTCATTCGAAAGACCAGGGAGGAGGATATTTCCATTTATCACTTCGATATCCATCGTTGTTTGGAATTCGACTTCTGTGTTCTTTGGGAGGACGAGGATTCCACCGCTGCTTGTTTTGTCGGTTGGCACGTATTTGATACGAGCTCCTGCTGCATCTGCGTAGACTGTTCGATTTGCACCGACTTGGATCGCATCACTGTCGCTGAGTACGCGAATCTGCGGAGCAGTCATCGTGGCATTTCCGCGCCCGGTTGTATAGAATGCCTTTTGTTTACGAAGCACGAGTCCCGTTTTGCTTGCATCAAGGAGGGTTTCATTGTCGAGATCTGGAAAGAGGTCAACATATGAGTGTACGGTGCGTAGATTGATCTGACTTGGCTCTTCTCCTGCCATCATGCGATCGAATCGATCGATGTATTCGAAGAATTCAAGTCGGAAAATATTGTCCTCATCCTTACGCGCAGGTGAGAATCCGAGATTGATTTCATTGGTTCCTGCAAACCGCTCGTGGAAATTGTTCGGCGCAGTTGGGATGGTGAGTTCCGGTAAGATGTTGTTGAGCGAGTAAGTTCGAATGCTCGTATTTACATTCTTCGGAGGTGCTGCGTGTTGCTGGTATTTGATGAACAAGCTGTCTCCGATCTTGTATATAAGATCTGCTTCATTTTGCTTGCTTGAGTCGATACGAATCACCTTTTCATCTCCGAGAAGTTCATCTGTGTAGTCGAAGAGTCGAGTTTGTTTTCCATTATCGATCGTATAGATACCACGATATTCGAATCCTGCAACGCTTGCGCTGTTGCTGGTAGCAGTGACTTCATCACCTGCAAATTGGAGTGCTTCGCGTGGTGCATCTACGGATAGTGCGCTTACTGAAGCTCGAAGTTTGTTTCCTTCTGCTGTGAGTTCTGTGATCGCTGGATCAGGTTCACCGAGTGCGATGAGTGCCTTTTGTGTGCGCTCTTCGAACTTAGAGAAATCAGGAAGTGGTACGGATTCTGTGATAGAGGCAGCGACGAGAGTGTGTTCCTTTGGAGAACCAAATACATCTTCGAGTGTTTTCTTACCCGCCATGATATCAGCAATCTGAGTCTGGAGGAGGCGATTACGTTCGCTTTCATTCTTGAGATATTCCTTCGCGATGCGGAATTTCTCTGTGTTGTCGCTCTGAAGCTGTGCAATGAATGCATCTTCGGCGGCTCCATCGTAGCCCAGTCCACGTTCGAGTTCGTGCTTGATAGCGTCGATTTTGCGATCTTCACCACTGCTGATCGTGAGGAGATCATTCTTGAGCCGCGTCTTGAAATCCTGAAGTTCGAGTGATTCCCCAGCAAGACGAGCACCTTCCTTGAGCGCTGACTTGAACGAGTATGCGAGGGTAATTCCGAATTTCGTGAAGATTTCTTCTGTATTGAATCCAGTCTTTGAACCAAGGTCGATACGCCCTGGCTTTGGAGCTGCTTCTCGGAAATTGAAATCTCCGATTGGTTTTACACTTCAGAGATTTGAGAGATCTGAAGTAAATCGGTTGAGTGGAGAGAAAGTTGCCTTCGTCATTTCAAGAAGGAAATCCACTTGGAATTCGAGATTCACAAAGGTAGTTACCTTGATCGCATCGATGAAGCTTGCGCTAAACTGTGGATATTCGATATTGAGATAATCGAGACCAGGAATCTTTCCTTGTCGCTCTGTGATCTGAGCAATCTGGTCTCCTGCACGCCATTCTGGAACGAATGGATTCATGCGAAGGATACACATGATCTTCTTGATGATCTTGAGAATATTGAGTGTCGCACTGATTGCTGCAAAGAGTTTTGGAACCGTTGGCGGCGGAGGAAGTTCAGGGAGTGTGAGGCTTGGGAGGCCTGGGGGAGTTGGAAGGTTTGGAAGGTTTGGAAGGTTTGGAAGCTGTGGAATGCTTGGGAATCCGATCGTGAGAGATGGGGTATCTGGCAAGAACAACTTCGGAGGTGCTGGAAGTACGATCGGAGTCGTATTGAAATGATAAGTCGGCATCAAGATGCGTAAACCGAGACGGATATTGTGAAGATCGAGTACGATATCTGGCCACTTCGCAAACTTGATTACTGGGATTTTCGGGATGATAGCGCTGATGAGCTTGAAGATGAAATACTTAGCATCATAACGCTCATTTCGACATACTCCACATTCTGCAGAATACTGTGTGAAAAGATCAGGAATAATTTGCCATGACTTGAGAATGGCCTTCACAAGAATCGTGAGTTCTACCCATGCACGGAATCGTTTTCCATTGTTTGCGATCCATCCGCCCATGATTTTCTCGACGGATTCTACATTACAAAGCGCCCAGTATGCATAGCGTTCTTTCCATGTGAGATACTTGGAGAGTTTTTCCGGGAATCGCTTGTAGTCTTGAATGGTTCGAATATTGGATTCGATAGAGCCGATAAGTCCCTCGGATGCCACGATGAGTTTCTGATCCGCTCCATCCTTTGTGCCGAGTTTTGCCCATGCGGCCTTCTTTGTGTCGAGTTCTTTTCGTGCATTGGTTGCAGCTGTGGTCCACTGCTTTTCAGCCTTGGTGAGATCTTCTTCTGAGATCATTGGCACGGTAATATCGAGCGTAGATGACTCAAACTTGAGCATCGGCAAACGAGAAAGGAACTCGTATGCAGCCTTGATCCCCGATACATTTCGTCCAGCAGAATTAATCGTCCCTGCGTTGTTCTGAAGAGTGTTATTGACGCTATTTTTCGTATTTGCGATCACTCCAGTACCTGTCGAGTTGGTACCTGTAAAATTCTTGTCTTTATATCCGGCAGCTCCTGCAGAATACGCTGCGTCGATCTTGTTTGTGAATCCACTCCATCCGCTCTCAAAGACTCCACGCATATCTGGAAGGATGATATAGAGTGTTGGGAGGCTTGTGAGCTTGTTGACGACCTCTTCGAGCTGACGATTTACCCAGTCCATGACGAAATCAGGGAAGGCAGAAACTCGGCTGTGTGAGATCTTTACGATTCATCCGAGATTGAGACTCGTGAGGGCCTTTGTGTCGATTGAGATATTGAAATCCTTATCACCTGATGGATTTCCACCTGCAGTTCCGATTCCAAGGAGTGGGGTTTTTGGAAACCCGAATCCTCCGCTTTTCGCAGCGTTAGCATTGATCTTGGCTGCAACGCTTGAATTTCCGGAGAGGTACGATTGGATGAGGGACTTATTCTCTGAGTTAGCAACGACTGCATCAGGGTTAGCACGACATGCACCAGCATTGATAAATCCATCTCCCGAAGTTGCAGCTCCACCGAGTGTAGTTACATCTCCGTCCGATCCATCATCCTTACATCCGAGCAGTGGTGCTGCAGCTACGATACAGTTTCCACCAGGGATGAATGGTGATGCGCCTGGAGGTGGGAGGAATCCAGATGCAAGATTGTCTCCGAAACACATTGCCGTACCGATCGCACCGGTGATTGTTGGAGTAACAAAGAGTCGGAATGGTCCTGGTGCATACCCGTAAATACCGCCCGCCCCAATAGGACATGGTGGCCAAGTACCAGGATGTGTTCCACACCAGGTGATCGATGAATACGCAGGTATTCCAGAAAATGGAGTGAGGGGTGCGAGTGGAAAGCCATATGCAACCGGAGCTGACCCTGGTGCGAGTGGTGCCCAGTTAAGAGGAAGAGAGAGGCAACTTCCACCTCCAAATCCACATCCAAGTCCGCGTACGAGTGTATCGATACCATTATTGATTGCATCAACATTCGAGCGTGAGAGCCCTGAGATGTCGATTGTTCCATCACCGTTTCGTACTAAGAATGGATTACCTGATGGCTCTGAAGTATCAGGAATACCAGCTTCAGTCTTGCGAATATCTACATTTTGAGCTGCAAGAGCATAGTGCGTAAAGGTTGCTTTCGTGAGAATTTTCCAACCAATACCAGTCGTTCCGTTGGTATTTGACCAAGTAGGATTGCTTGTTTCATTGAACGAGACGGCACATCCGATCGACTGTCCGCCTGCAGCAGTCTTTGATCCCGCGGCGTAGAGTTTGAAGTTTCCACTGAGGTTAGTTGCCTCGGATTCCTTCATAGTTTGTTGCCATCCAGAAAGTGTGATGTTCGTTGTTGTATATCCATCACCGCCACAGACTCCGAGTGTTTCTCCTGTTCCTGCTGAAGCTGTTCCTGCGCCGAAAGTATCTCCATTCTTTGATCCGTTTACGAGTGTTGCTGGAGCAAGCACTGGTGTATCGTTCGGTTCAGAAACAGAGTTTTGTTGGACAAATCCTTTCTTGCTATCTGTGATAATACGACCTACTTCGATATTTCCTCCAGAAATCGATCCGGAAGTATCTACCGCTTCGCGGAACACGAGAATACCGTTCTTCGTGGCATCCCATGAACTACTGCTGAGACTGTAATTATCCCCACTTCCTGAGATGAGATCGATGTAGTCCGGTTGTCCGTTGTGGTTGAAATCCGTAAATCTTCCCTGGAGCTGACTCGTTGAGCCTGTTGGACTTGTTCCTTCTTTGGTAATGCGCTCGTAGCTTCGTGGACGAGGATCGACTGTTTTCCATATAACTTCAGCCTCTCCACAGAGTCCGTTTGCATTCATTGCTACATCGCCGAACTCATCATCTGTCTCGAGGAGTCCTACGCGGAACTTTCCAAATGCGAGCGCATTCGCCTTCATCTCATAGGTGATCTTGACTGTTTCTTTTGGTGCAATGCTAAATCCATCAAATTGATAGTCGAATTCACCTTGCACCATTGGGTTGAGTGCTCCTGTGAAAATCTTTCCTGCACCATTGATGCGAGTGTAGGTTGGTGTATCGGTTTCCTGGAATACATTTGCCTCGTTAGAATCGAGATATGCAACGTTTGTAAGCGTTTGTGTTCCAGTATTGGTGAGAGAAATAGTGATAGCTACTCGATCTCCAGACTGGAGTGTTCCACCATTTTTGTCGTTGTATGTTTTGGATACGACGACGTTTTTCGCATCGAGGAATTCTGATCTGAGATATGACTTAGAAGTATCGACGGTTGCAGAATTCAGTGCATCAGTGTTGATACTGTCCTGTGCAGCTGCGTCCTTGATGTCTGCGATATTCTGCTTGAGTTTGTCGATGAGAGCTGTGTTGGACTGACCAGGATTTTCTGGATCATCTCCGACTCCAGCTCGGAATCTCAGCTCGCTTGCTTCGGGTCCGGTTACGGTCTTGCTGGTCGCTGTTGTGTAGTAGAGTTTGCTATCGAGTAGTCGCTTCTGATCTGCACCAGAAAGCGCTGTTCCATCTGTTCCCTGAAGTGCTTTGGATTCTGCGAGATAGTCAGCCTGATCTGGAGCAGTGATCTGTGGAAGTCCATCCCAGTACATCGCACCACCTTGGATTACTGACGATGTAGTGAGTCGGAGTCCAAGATCGGTCGCGAGTACTTTTTTCGTAAATCGTGTTCCTGATCCATCAGTTCCGCCATAAAGGATAGAGAGCTCACCGGAGTCATCTGTGACAACGATGTCCGTAAACCCGTCCTTGTCCATGTCAAATGTCTCAAGCTGCATGATCGACCCCTTGATCGTTGTTGGTGCACCTGATGCGTCAAATATACGAGGAGTAGTACGAGCGAATTTCCCCTTGATATTGTCGAGGAGGATGAGTTTTCCGTTCTTGTCGACCATGACGATATCAGTGTAGCCGTCGCGAGCAAAGTCTCCAGTTCACTTACGATTCTTTCCGGCATCTACAACATACGCAAGGTATCCGATACTCTTGAGTGTTCCACTGTAATTCTGGATCAATTCGATTCGGCCGTCGTCGTAGAAAACGACGATATCATCGTATCCATCACCATTTGTATCGATTTTTGCGTAGGTCTCGATCGAGCCTTCAGTAGCAGTAGTAAGCTTTTGTCCGATAGTTCGGTCGTAGGTATTCTTGGTATTTTCGAGTTCAGGGAGCTGTGCTACTGGGTCACCGAGGTTGATCATGCTGTAGGTAGCTGCGAATTTTGTAGCCTCGCCCACAGATGCTCCAGCGGCGAATTCGAGTAGGCTCGTTGAACCATTCCCAAATCCAATTCCTTGTTTTGTTCGGTATTCTTCGAGTCCAGTTTTAGTGGCTGAACCTACCATCTTTGGATTTACGGCCGAACTGTCATCTCCGATCTCGTAGAGAACAATTCCTCGTGCACCCTTTGAAGAGTTCCCAAGTAGGCTTGTGTGCGTTCGGTAGCGACTCGAAACCTTTTCAAGTACGAGTACGCCAGCATTGGTATTGAGCGTGTCGTTCACACGATCTGGATCAGTAACTTCTACGCGATTCGCATTCCACTTCATCGCGATGTATCCGATCTTGGTTGTCCCGGAGATGATGTTGAAACCGAGGAGATTCTTGGTTTGTGCTTTGTCGAGCTCAAGGGTGATACCAGGATATTTTGTGATTTTCCCGTTGGATTCGATATCGAATACCTTTACGCCGTCGATCTCAAGTCCGAGAGAACGACCCTTTGTTACCTTGCTCTGTCCGATAGCCTTGAGGAGCACAAATCGATCGTTTGCATCCAGAATACAGTTTCCGATATCTTCGTTTCCATCTGCATCACAGGCAACGAGCGGTGTGTCGGATGCGAGATTGAGATGGAGGCGTGCTACATTCTCACGTAGAAATGGATCGTATACTGAGATCGAAGATCGTCCATTGACGCTTTCGAGCTCCATTCGTGCAAGAGAAGTAGAATTTCCTTTTTGAGTGAGTTTTCCTCCTGGGGTGAGCGAGAAGACGTCGTTTCGTTCGGTTGCGTCATTGAGCACACTGGTCACAGCAAGTGAGCGTGAATCTGGTGCAAAGAGGATTTCTCCACCGAGATAATTCTGCTCTGTAACGTTTCCATAGTCTGCGCCGAGCAGGGTAGTGTAGAGTGCGTTATAGTTTGTTCGCTCGAGTTTTTCTTTGTTCCAGAGATAGAATGTATCAACGTACGATGCATTGCTTGAATATCCCTTGATTACGAGACTTGCACCAGAAGTATCCTTCACAGTAAAACTGTTCTGTTCAAGACCTGGTGAAACGGTCACTGAGAAATACGCAGTTCCAGGGTTATTGGTGACCGCAAGTTGCGTTCGTGCAACTCCCTTTTGGAAGCTAACTTCATCAGGATTGAGAGATGCATATTTCTTAGAAACGCCTGGAAGGTTGAATTTTGCCTTCATCCCCTCTGCATGGTTGTATGCGAGATTTCCGTAGCGATCAAAAAGCTTGGCAGTCACGGTTGTTTGTACGCCAGTTCGAGCTTCTAGATCGGTCTGATCTGGAGAGAGTCCAACTCGCATTGGAACATCAGGAAGTACGGTGATCACATTTCCACTGAGATCCTTGATACCCGGGATCTGAATATCGATCGCGAGATTTTCTGCTGCGAGGTATTTTGGCGTGAAGGTAACTTTGTCGACATTTACCCCGTTCTTGATATTTACGAAGCTCGTAGAAATAACTCCTGAATTCTTTGGAAAGTCGAGTGATGCAACTCCAGAGAATCCTTCCATGACTGCGCCCTTTTCATCGAGTATCTTGATGTGAATCTCGTGAGCATCCTTTCCTGCGACGATGGATTCGCGTCCATCCACATCTACTTGGATTTTAGCAGTATCGACGGAAGTGAGGTTGATCGTCTTTTCGAGTTTTAATCCCTCGATCGTGATCTTCACGGTTTCAGTCTCGCCACCATTGTTTGATGTGAGGTCAAAGCTTGAGAATCCATCGACTGAAGTCTTCGAGTGCTTTGTATCTTTGTTATCAACAAAATATGCTCCACCAGAAACAGTGGCATTGAATTTGAGGAAATTTCCCTTCGCTACGTTGTTGAATTGGTCGATCGCACGAACGAGTACGGTATCCTTTTGTCCACGTACAAAGA
Source organism: Patescibacteria group bacterium (assembly GCA_049315825.1). GTDB lineage: Bacteria > Patescibacteriota > Gracilibacteria > BD1-5 > UBA2023 > JBMOJK01. The sequence goes on along the minus strand of JBMOJK010000002.1, from coordinate 85,856 downwards.
CGCTCGAACTTGCGATTGCATCGATACGAACTGGCTTTGCTGGCATGATCGTGAAGACCTTCGTCGCAAATCTTCCTGTCGCATCCGAAAACTCGAATCTATACGTTCCAGCTCGTGTCAGCAGTGGTCCAGCATAGCTAAAGTTATCCGCTGAAATCTTCGTCGGTCCTTCGAGCTTCGTATCATCAACATCGTCGAAAATACTAAGTTCGAGTGGCTTGCTGAGATTGAGGATTTCACCGAGTGCATTCTTGGTGCTGAATGTAAAATCAATCGCCTTCGTAGATCCTGCATCGAGCGTGGTGCTTACGGACTTTGTTCCGTCTATTGTGCTCGATGATGCAACTTCGAGAGATTCGGATCGTACTTCGAGTGTGAGTTCGTTTGAGACTTTTGTGAAGGCAATAGCATTGTTCTTGTCCTTTGGCGCGATGGTCGCATCGAGGATAACATCAATATCTGCATTTTTTGCCTGAAATGAGTATTCAGCAACTCCCATCTCCGCGCGAACGCTGATCGGAGCAAAGTCTACGTATTTACGAAGGGTTTCGAGTGAACTTGTGTCACCTGTGCCGTTTCGAGCATACACGACTCGTGATTTTCCTCCCGACTCATACGCAACCACTCGTTTGATATCGAAGGCAACTTCATTGAAAGAATCATGCGCGAGAATCTTCCCATCCTTGCGGAGTGTGGCACGGATTGGGGTGCTGGTATTGTAAGAAAGACGCTTGTGATCAGCGTTGAGATCGATATTTCCATCCTTGATCCACTCGTATCCATCGAGGATTCCATTCTTGTTGGCATCCATTTGCCAGTCAGGAATCCCGTCTTTATTTGCATCAATCGCAGTGAAATAATCCTTGTCTTGCCCTCGGTTGCCGAGTGGAGAAGGACCACATGAACCTGCCCCGATTGTCGGAGGAAGCACAGTACCGATCCAACAAAATACTGCAGGAAGCCACTGCCAGATAGGAACTCCTTCTGGAGGTCCACATTTAAAGGTAGTCTTTCCTTCGTTAAAGTCACTGATGTTTGCTCCTTGAAGAAGATTGTTGACCGCATTGTACTGATTCATGATGTCGGCAATCTCAGGCGGTGCGCCATCTTTGGCTGCCGGATCGATCTTGAGGTGCATATTTTGTGCATCTCCTGAACCTGCGATGTATGCCATTTCGTAGTCAGATTTGTGACCAGGAAGAGGGTAGTCAGCGTTTCCGTCTCGATCGAGATTGTGTTCAAGTGCAAACGCGTACTTCGAAGTTGCGTTGCGCAAATTGTACCAAAGCACGGAATCAACGATGCTCTTGAGTGCAACATCGTTTTTGGAAAGTGACTTATAAAGATCAACGTTCGCAGTTGGATATGAGCCACTCTTGAGTGTACCGTAGAGTGCTGGATTTGCTTCAGTTCCGTTTGCGGGGTGAGTGATGCTTCATGAAGCACTTTGAGTATTTACGAGCCCACCGATCTCACCCAGAAATGTTTCCCCAGGAGTGAGGGGCTTCGATGGATCGGCAGATCCACTTACCGCAGTCCCTGCAGGGGCCTCATTTGCAATGAGTGCATTGATCTCTGCGCTTTTTGCATCGAGTGATTCTTTGATTTTTGTGCGTACTGTTTCAGCAGTGAGATTCTGTTCTTCTGGCCAAGTCAGCCGGTAGAAATTCGGATACTCGATCTTTACGACATTTCCCTTCGGAGAGACAAAATCGATGTATCGATTCTTGTCTGCAGCAAGAGAAGGGGTGCTCATATTTTTGAGCGCCGCACCGTATTCTTCGTCGGTTGGAGATTTGTGTACAATCCAAGAACTGATCTTGCGATAGTCATGCACGATGTAGGTTGTTGTGTCGATTGATGCATTGTTTGTATCGAGTCCCTCACAGGTTTCGCCAACCTTTTTTACCTCTTTCCCATCGAGATTGAACTTGATGATGGTACACTTTGGGATGGTGAATTTATCAGCCATTGCGTCTGCGTAGCTGATCACTTTATCTGATCCGATAGTTTTATGTCCTGCGGCAGATTCTCATTTTCCTTTCATCACACAGGCAAATCGTGTTCCTTGTGTAGATTCCGGATAACTGTAATCATGACTTGCGTATGGATCAGCAATAAAGCTAACATTGTAACAATCTACTGGTGAGTTGATCGGGAGAATGCTGCTTGGCTTGATCTCATTGCTTCCTGCAAGATCAAATGTTGGAGCGATGTATCCGTTGTATTTGTTGTTTTGAAGGATGAAACCTGCATTGATTTTATCGCTGTATTTTGAGAGATCGGCATTTGCTCCAGCTGTGGTAATAGCTGCGATTTCTGCCTGAGTGAGTCCGTTCGTTTTGAGATTGAGTGGTGAGTTTCCTCCCCAAGTATCCTGCGTGTAGGGTGTCCCATTTCCTGCAAAACAAGCATTTCCACCGATTCCAGTAAAGGGTGAGAGCGAAGGATTTTGGAGTGCGTCGATATCCTTTTGGAGGTTTTGCACGTTATATCCACGATTGGCTTCGACAGGAAGGTCGGTTCCGCGAACGATGCTACACTGGTTCGCGTTTGTGATCGCATCTGCGCGCTGCCCGAAAAAATAATTTCGATACACCTTCGGCTCGTCATTTTCGACGTTTTTATGATCCTCAATCGTGTAGGTAGTCGGGATCGCGATATTACGAGAAAAACCATTGGCTACGAGTTGGTCGATTTCGTTCTCAAAGAGCGTATTTGTGTCTTTGAGCGTTCGCTTCATGAATTCATCTTGCTTGGAAATGAGCACGGGTGCAACGTCGACACGAACATTTGTCCCGTCACCGTATCGTCCGGTATTGTAGACAAACTTGAGGATGTCACCGAGGTATTTTTCGTTGAAAACCTCGAGAAATTGCTTTACTGACTTGAGAATGGCTGCCTTTGTTTGGATGTCAGGCGCATGTGAAAAGTCGATCGTATCTTTCCCGATCTGGCTCGCGAGTTCACCCACGGCAGGATCAAGGTTTGAAGCTCCGGTATCAAGAAAGCTCTGATAGCTTTCGTAGAGAGTTTTTGCGAGATGCTTGTTGAATCGGTTGTAGGAGATATCTTCGAGGTTGTCGAGATAGAGTCCGTATGCTTTCCAGTTCGCAAGACTTGTGGATTCTTGATCGTGAAATGCATCGAGGTAGAACACCGAAGGCTCAGCCAATGAACTTGAAAAAGCTCATTCTCGTTTGTAAAAATCATGTGATTTATCCAAGAATTTCACGAGACGATCTCGATCTTGTTCAGGAGAACCGGTGTTTGGCATGATGACCCCGTGCCAGATTTCTGGAGTATCACGAATAATCGAGGCCTTGTTTGCCTCGTAGTATCCGTTTGCTGCATCGTAGACAAAAACCTTATCATCAAAATCCGTATACGGGAAAACACTCAAAAAACTATCCCCGCCACTGTGTACAACTGGGAGAGGAAGCGATCCAATAAGCACCGTTCCTACGAGTCGCGAAATCCCGTTCCCATCTCCTTCGTAAAAAAGCTTCTCGTTGAGTGCTGCGATATTGTGCGGAGAAGTGTTGTCCGGTACCTCGACGATGATCACCCGAGTATTGCTCATCGCATTCTGGATGTCGTCCGCATATCGCTTGATGCGAGACTTCAATTCGCTCGTGTTAGTACTCTCACTCACGATGACAGATACGAGGTTCGGAGCATCTCCTCCGGCAGCTTGTGTACTAGAGACGAATGGAAACTGAACTGTTTGTACGAAAAATATCGTAAAAATCAGAAATGCAGAGAGCGATTTCTGGATTCGGATTTTTGTGGCTGATGAAAACATGATTCTTCGAGTATGGATGCGACTGGGAGACCCTTTGACGCATACTACCATTTTCGACATTGTTTGCAAAGTTTTTGACCATCGTTTTTTCGCTTTGCAAGGGCAACTTTAGGGGAATTAAAAAGTTTCTAAAATTCATGCTCTCCAAAATACACTTTTTCCACCCAAAATTTGATGTTTTTTGCGCCAAAAATACCTCGTATTTTTCGACGATTTCAGTCTATTCTCACGAAAATAAATCAAAAAAATTGCACTTTTTTCATCCGAAATCCGATTTTCGTACGCTCATGAAAAAAAGATTCGACTTTCTGCACAAATTCTCTAGAATACGCCTCGCTTCTTGGGTTTGTAGCTCAGTAGGTAGAGCAGGGCCCTTTTAAGGCCAAGGTCGCGGGTTCGAGCCCCGCCGAACCCACCATTGTACCAAGACCGTCAAACTTTTTTACCTCCTCTCGGTGAGGGAAAGAAGATTGGCGTGAAGAAAGCAAAACATATTTGAACCTTAAAGAGAAGCGAATTCCGAGGAATAGGATTTCGCTTCTTTTGTTTTTGCAAAATTAATTCCACTCCCAAAATTGCGTATGAAAAAAGCGAAGCGATACCTTAAGGCTATATGAGATTTCTTGAAAGAATCCGTCAAAGATTGATTCAAGTATCTTTTAAGTTTCGTTTTTCTTGGAGTGCTTATTTATGCGTACTCTTTGACTCTCTGAGTGAGCCTTGGTGATGTTAAGTCAGAGCAAATTTTGACTTCCATCAGACATGACATACCGAAGAAAAATACTGCATTTGAAATCAAAAAACTGAATCTTCGATGAATTGGAGACGATTCCATCGTAGTTTTTGCACATGAAAATATTGATGAAAGCCTAGACAAAGAAAACTGAACTCCTGCACAAAAATCATATCCTGGCATTTACGTTTTTTCCAAATTCGATTCCCCCTTTGATCCCCTGAGAAAGGCTATTTTTTGAGATTCCTTTTACCGAAAGGAATTCGAACTTGAGTTCCTGCCATCAAAAGGAGATGCCATTTTTGAGACTGGATCTTTCGATCGGTTAAAATTTTGAGATATTAGAACTTTGGGTTTCTGAGAACAGAAAATTGTAATCTTTTCCCTTCTGCAAGATGGATTTACACTTGGTAATACTTACAAATACTACGGAATTTTGAAATATTCCTTTGATAAATGAGGGATAGTTATCGAACCAATGATTTCCGAGGGCAACGGGTTAGGGCTCGGTATTTCAGAAAGTGACATGGAATATTTAAAGAACGAGTGCAGGAATACAAAAAAAGAAATGGAAGGCTACCAATTTGATACCGATTGCGACAAACTCTCAACGAGCATTCTTCCAAAATCGAAAATTGAAGTAGTGGTAAACGGGAAAGAGGGCGAGATACAGTTAACGCCCGATCTGCTTGTTTCTGGCTATTGGAACGCTCATTTCTCTCAAGATAACGAGAGGCTGAGATATTTGAACTCACTTTACTGAAAGACGGATTCTTCCTGTCACCAATGTCCGCACGATTATCTCGTTACGGATTATAAGTTTGCGAGGTGAAGGTATGAACCTATTGGTATAAGTCTTCTCAGGAGGGATTCAAAAGAATTTGATATTGAAATACAGAAAGTACTTGAATTTAATACAAATTTCCTAACTAAATAAATCATGAGAAAAAACTGGCCACAAGCCACTCTTCAAATTCTGCCCATCATCATATCTCTGATTTCTGTAGGTATGTCTATATTCATTGCCTACCAAACCAACCAGACGGCACGGGATGTAACAAAAATAAACGGGGAAACAAACAAAAACAATGAAATTGAGACACGAATATATGAACAAAGATATCAATTGTATAAAACTGTATGAGAAGCCTTGACCAGGTTTAATGAGAATGAGAGCAAATCAGGCTCTTTGCAAAAAGCAAAAGATCTTAGAAAAGAGTTAAGACGAATTGGATATCAGACAAGGATAATCGGAACCCCATATATTATTTGCACTTATTCAAACTTGCTATTAGCAATAGATGGTTATGTCAATTTTATTGAAAACGAGTCCCCTGCCCACGCCTTTACTGACTACGGTCGCGATGTTATTCCTGCTATTTTTCTCTTTGAGAAATCCATCAGAGACACGTTACTTCAGTCCGAATCAGTAGAGTTGTCCCTTATTCAAAGCGAAAATACTAAATCGTTTTATAACGAAGCATTGTGTCTGCCCTGACAATGAAATGATATCCCCGAAGATCAGTACAGGTAAAAAAACTTTGACGAAGTTGGATGACCCACCAAAAAGCATCAAAACTCCCATCTTTCACGAGGTGGGAGTTTTTAGTAAAAGTTTCTTGGCTCGAACGTGAGGTAAAACATGTATGTGTTTTGCGATGCCAAATCTTTGGTATCTGGCCGAGGGTATCTCGCAGGGGGGGCCTCCGAACCCCAAATCCCTCATATTATCCCTAAAAGTAAGACTTGATTTATAAAATCTTGAAGTTTATTGTCACAATTTTTGAAAATCTCAGTCTAAGAGTATGTAAGTACTTTTCTTAATTTTACATATGCGTTATTTTTCATTTGTTATATCTCTTATTCTATTCGTTTTTTCAGCTTCATATGTGAGCGCTGCCTCAACGGCTTCACCAGTAGGCGGCGATGTTGATGCTCATGGTTGTAAGCCATCTGCTGGATACAGCTGGAATTCTCAGGCTCAAAAATGTATCCGAGCATGGGAATCGAGCGTTCGAGTGATCAATGTATGACCAAAGACGGCGGACTGTGTATGAGTTGCACCGATGAAGTGTATGCAGGTGCGACAGGGGGCTCGTTGGCAGAATTTCTATGGTTCAATCTCGGGGTTTGAATATGTACCAGGGTACAATTATCGACTTCAAGTCCTTGTGACTAAGGTTTCAAATCCTCCTGCAGACTGATCTTCACTCTCGTATGAACTTCTAAAGGTGGTATCGAAAAAGCCAACAGCAGAAACACTTGCGAACAATCCACTCATCGGTGACTGGAAGCTTGTTTCATACAATGGGAAGGACGTAGTCGGTAAGTATACAGCTGCATTTGAAGCAGATCGCGTATCTCTTCGATTCTGCAATGTTATGAACGGAGCATTCAAGCTTACTGGAAACACATTTTCTTCATCTGGCTTCATTAGTACAGAGATGTATTGCGAAGGTGAACCTATGGTTCTAGAGGGAAATTTCGACCTAAACGGCGCTACCTATGCGATAAAATCTACTCGTTCTATTCCTCCTGTGCACATCCTTACAATTACAACAAAGAAGGGAAATACATATACATTCAAGAGATAATTCTGTGTAAGCTTCTGTGTATTTCGGAGTATTAGATTTTTGGAATTTTTGAAAACCACCTTTCTGAAGCAAGAAAGGTGGTTTTTGATGGAGATGCATCGCATGTCTGTTATATATATTTTCTTGTTTTCCGAATGTGATATACTGTGTGGGATTTGGAAGCAATGGCTTGTATATGCTATAAATTCTTTACTGTTCACTTATGAAAAAATATCTCCCCGCGATCATCGCTATCCTCCTCGGACTTCTGAGTTTTGTCGCATATCTGATCAACGGATCATACGTTGCAGCTGACGGCACACTCGTAGAATCCTTTGGATTCATCCCGGTAGGCTGGTTTTGTTTCTTCGTATGAGTCGGCCTTGCTGGCTACGCATTCTTCTCAAAGGAAAAATAATAAATCCCCCTTTATGGCTCAGAGAGCGGTGAAGGGGGATTTATTTCTATATTGAGGGTGATATATCCGATGATGAGCATTTTGTGATATACGAACCAAGAAATAGTTAAGCAGCAGCTGTTTTACTTGGTGAAATATACTGCAAATCCTTCTCGAGTCGAGAAAGCCCTGCAAGTTCGCGATCGAGCATGCTTACTGACGCAGAGATATTTTTGAGTGCATCCGATGATGGATTTGCACCGGAGAATGCTTCGAGTTTTTCTTCGAGTCGCTTGAGATCGGCGAGCTTGTTGTTGATGATATTTCTTTTCTCTGCGATGTTAGTCCGGATGGCCTGGAGTGAGCTTTGGGTAAGTGCTGGAGAGTGTAGGGTAGTGCGAATCTCAGAGCATTCACGACCGAAAGAAGTGCAGAATTCCTTCACGCGTTCGAGACTTCGTACTCCTGCTTCGGTGAGGGTTTTTTGGGTAAGTGTGGGAGTATTTGATGATGCGAGTTTCTCATCTCGTTGCTTGGCGAGCATAGCTTCACGAGATTGGTGGATGATGTTTTTCTCGACTCCTTCCGTCACTATCCGGCCTGCAACAATACTGAAATTTGCGCCAGCAGCCTGAAGACCATCGGTGATTGCCCACATTTTTTTATTCACGATACTCAGCTCGATTTCAAGACCACGAATCTGTGCAAACAGCGCCATTTTACTTTCTTTGGTAGCGACAGTTTTTCGGATCGAATCAATCGTATCTTCGATCGCATTCGCACGATTTCGAAGTTGGTTGTAGTTTTTGATGGAATTTCTGAGCTTTTGTACTTCGATAAGCTCAGCTCGGTATGCGGACTTGAGGTGTCATCCACCGAGATATTCAACTCCGATTTGTCCTGCATTTGAGATCGTGGAATTTGCAGCTCGTGCAGCCATGTTCGTCCCGAGCGAGATTTCCTTATTGAGCGCGCTGACCGTCTGTGCTGAACGAAGTGCGTACCCAGTTGCGATCGTCGTTGCGATGCGTCCTGTAACATTTCCAGTTGTATACGCGATCTCTTCTGCGCTCATCTTTGCGCTTTTTGCACGGGCTTCATCGTAGGTGTTTGACCAGTATTGTGCGGAGTTTGTCAGTGTACCCTTTACACCACTTTCGATCATTCCTTCGGTGGTTCATTTGACAGCAGTAAGTCCATCGCGGATCCACTGGGTTTTTTGAATGGTGTGATCTACCCATTCTCCATCTTTACCATGGACTAAGATCGCAGCATTTTCTCCGAGGAATTCTCCAGTCGCTACGAGTCCGTCCTTGAGATCTTTTGCAGTTCCAACAACACCGTCGACAGCACCATTTCCGGCTGCCTTGGATACACTTGCTACCTTGTGAAGAAATGCACTAAACCGACTATCGCTCTGGATGGCCTGAACTACCTTTGCACGTTGTGCTTCGGGCATTTTTTCGAGGTGGTGGGGCGTATTGGTCGTATTGATGCTGCCACTGGTTTCTCTTGTGCGGCTATTTTCCTGGATTGCGCTCATCTAGTGTGTATGAAAAATAGAGTGTATTTCTTTGTGTTCTTTGACTCTTTGCAGCTGCTCTTCGTGCAGCATTTTGTTGATCTTATGCTTAATATTGAGTAGTTCGGTCGTCTTTTCTTGGTGGTGTACATGCCGAACCGCATCGGATATGATGAGAAATAGTTCATTCATTTCATCTTCGGATAAATTATCCTGCATGACCAGTTGTTCGAGCTCCATAGCGAAATCCCACACGGATATGAGTTCGTGGAGGCTGGCCAAAAGAACGTTTTTCTTCGAAGTAGGAGACATAAACTTTCCATTATCCTGCCATAGAGTACAATAACGCGCAACTTTTGACCCATGCGTATCCTACTTCTCGTTGTACTTTTCTTGAGTTTGTGTTCGAGTACATTTGCATTCGATTCCCAAAACTTCAAAGATTCCAAACTTCAGAATTCTTACAGTGTCATTCGAGCTGATTTTGAGGTGAAATACCGAAAAATTCCTCAACTTACTCAGACTGAGCTGTCGCGCATCGCTCGGTACGAAGCTGCTATCGTAGATGCTTTCGAGAAAGCAGATGCTGCGAAGTCCATCGAAAAGCAAAAAGTCTCCAATGCTCGTGTATCCGCACAGATCCGAGCCCTTGATCTGTATCTCGCCAATCTCGAAAAAGCTCGCAAAAACGCAGTTGCCAATCTTCGCACTCCTAATGCACGCCCAACGAATTCGACCAATTTCCCAAGTTCGAAACCCGGACCAGTAGCCACATCGAGTACGCCGACTTCGTCGAGCCCAGTGATCACTCCTGCACCAAGTGCTCCAGTAGTATCGACACCACCTCCAGTAGTCGCACCTACAACCCCGACAGTGACCCCCGTTTTTGTTCCTGCAACAGGTGGAAGCTCGTCGCCAGTATTTACGCCAAATACTTCTACAGGTGCACAGGTGTTGTACTACGCAGATAGTTTTGAAGGCGGTGGAACATCCAATGGGAATCGCTTTCGACAAGCAGGATTCTCAGCTGCACGATGCAATGTCGATCTCAATTCACTCGTTCAGGTACGATACAATGGAAAATGAGTCCTCGTAAAAGTCAATGACCGACCAAACTGTAGCAAATACCCAAATATTATCGATCTTACGACCGCGGCATTTAGGACGCTTGCACCGCTTTCTCGTGGAAAACTCGATGGATCGGTAGTTACACTCGGGACGATCGCAAAGGCGCAGGTAAAGGAATTCTTCCCAACGGATTTCTTCTCTAACTTCCAGATCCAGCTCGATGCAAACATCCCTGATTTCTATCTTCCGAACGAGACGCTCCAGATCACAGGAAATACGACCGGTGGAAGCACGGAGACACTCATGTATATCATGATGCCATCGGGGAAATCTATCACTCTCGGGCAGAACAATGTAGAAGGAACGCGGTTTGTATATTATATTCCACTGACTGAGATCGGAGATTATCAGCTTGTAGTAGCTTCAGGGCGCAGCTTCTCTGCGACTCGTTCACTCGGATTTACTGTGATCGATCCGAGCGTGATCGGCGGGAAAATCTACGAATGAAATGTTTCGCCGACTAGTTCAGTGAATATCACAGGGGAGCGTATCGTGACAGGTGATCTCACTCCAACGAGCATCCTAGATATCACCGGACTCCCAGAAAATACGCTTCGCTGAGTAAAGCTCGCAACAAGCAATGTTGTACTCGGACGTACGGGCATGGGAAAGATTGCCTTTAGTCCAACCGAACTTGCTCAGATCCCGGATGGATCAATGGCGCGCGTAGAAGTTACAGCACGTTCGAGTTCTACATCATATTCGATCGATACGTATACGAACTCAACTCCGGTTCTCTCAGGGGATTACACACTTTCTCCCGCGTATTCGACCGAAAAGCATGAGAACATCTCATCAAGTATCCAAGGAAATACTCTCACCGTCAAACTCGGAAGTGGGATTAACCGTAAGATCCGCAATCATGCATACATCATCACCCCGAGCGGTGGTGCTGAGGAAATCTCTTTCGAATCCCGCTACCTTGGTACGGATGGTTCGCTTGCGAGCAACGATGGTGCAAAATTCTCATACAATCTCACTGAGAATGGAGTATATCTCGTAGAAGTTCTCTATGATACAGGATTTGCTGCATACCTTGCACCGATCCAGAACGGGAAAGTACTCTCCATACTTCCCAATGTCTACGATCTTGCATCTAAAGATATGACGACGAATATCCCATGGGAAACCACACAGATGCTCGCGTCGATTAACGCAATCCGTGCTAAGAAAAACCTCCCAGCACTCGTCCTCGATGCTGAACTTTCCCGTCTTGCTCTCTTTAAGGCAAAAGATATGGCGGATAATGGGTATGTTGGACATACCGACTCTCAATGAGGCACCATCCTCGATACGGCTGCCCGCGCAGGAGTCACGATCGTAAACTCGATCGGGGAGAATGTAGCAGGTGGTTCAGTGGGTGCGGGCTACCTCCAGGCAGGACTCTCCCTCTCGGGCGCGCACCGCGCAAATATGCTCTGAGCCAAATGGACCAAAGCGGGTATCGGTATCATCATCAAAAACTGAAAGGCTTCAGTTGTACAGGTATTTACACCATAAATAAAAACACCGAGAGATCGGTGTTTTTATAATGAGTATAATCTCTATTTGACCCAAAAGATCTCGTCCATACACTCTCGGTAACTTTCAGTCAAAATAACTGAATTTGCTGTTTTCAAACAAAAGGAGAGATATCATGAAAGATGATCATATCAGAACCGTAGCAATGGAGGTATCGGCACTGTATGGGATCACAAAGAGAAAATTCGCAGATGATGTCGCGAAGAATATCATTGAAGATTATGCACAAAAGTATTTTCTTCTGGCATTATTTTTGATAACAGGATGTCTGCTGTATGAGCAGCTGACTGTAGTTGAAAATAGTTCAGGGATCATATCTCATATGAGTATGGCTATCTTTATGGTATATGTAGTTTGCAGGTGTATTCAGCTGCAAAGGATCAATTATAGCATAGATGTATTTCACTATGCATTCGTGTGTCGACATGGCAATGAGGGTAAATATCTACGTCAGCACATGAACGATGCTGCTGGTGTTGATTTACTGAAGCACTGCATTCGTCTCACAAGCATACAAAACCCATACGTGATGCACGTATCAGTTTTGCTGCTGGGCATCTGTGTTAAATGCTTATGGGACTTAGGATTTGCATTTTCACTTATACTTTGCGCTGGATTTTGTACTGGACTTGTTGTTGTAAGGTTACTTTCCATCCGAAAGGCAAAATGGTACCTGCACTTCTTGCAGGAAAAACATAAGGAGTTCAATTTATTACATGTTGCAATACAGACAGAGGCATGCTGAATTATCAAAAAACAAAACACTGGTCTTCGACCAGTGTTTTTTTATGAACAAAAAATGCACCGGTTGAAAACCGGTGCAGGGTACAGGGATCAGCTAAGCAGGACTCACTACTTTGTAAGGGATTCCTGTTAGTAGGCTTGTTTTGAAGCGTAATGGGAAGGTGGGTAGCACCTGAAATTCGCCATTTTCCCCCCGTTCGAAGAAGGTGTTGATGAGTTTATTTTTCCAGTCAGAGCCTCGATGGGAGTTATACAATTTGTAGAAATCCAAATGAATACCAACTGCTTTGCAACACTTCTTGATTATCTTCAGTGCCAGATTGAAGCCTACGATACGACTACGTACGCGTACGTAGTGAGCACGAACCGCAACTTCACCTGGCGTGAGGACGAATGGTACGAGATGTTCCGTCCAGCCAATTGTGCTTCCGTTTTCACCAGTAACAGCATCGTAATTTTCCAGCAAGATAACTTTTGTCAATGGATCACTGTCTGGCAGATCTTTTGGTATCAGGCCTTTAGTGCGTAAATTACTGAGAGCCGTAGCTTTTGTTACTCTATTTTGTAATAACATATTGTTTCCTTCTCTGGTTTGTGTTTGTTTGGAAACGAAAACCCCTCGATGCTTGCGCTGTCGAGGGGTTTTCGCCGTATCATGTGACTTTTACGCGTTTAAACCCCTCGCTAATTGCGAAGAATATTAAGTGCGATGACGTTCTGTCTGATTGACATAATAGTTTGGATACGAAAAGTCTTAGGTAGATTATTTTTTGGAAGCAAATTGTCAATTTTTATTTGTGACAATTTTTCACTCTTTATTCACCAAAACTTCACTTCATCTTCACATCTGCTTGCTTGACCTCACACCGAAGCCTTGTAGGATGTACGAGAATTAACCCATATTTAATATGTACAAGATTATTACTGGGCTCACTGTGTCGGTGCTGACACTCTGAGTACTCGGGCAAGCATCCGTGTTTGCATCTGATACAGATACTTCGTTGCTCAATAAGCAGAAGACTGTTGCGGCACCTGACTTCACAGTGAAGAACTTTGCAAGCTGTGATGATATGCGTACGAAGGTTGCGGATTTCATGGAGCTGTATTATGAAACGCATCCAAGCAGTTATTATCCATACATGAATGGACCTCGTGTTCTCATGGACAAAGGAGCCTCTGGCGCAGTGCCTCCCGCCGCAGCCAATGCTGTACCTGAAGCAAGTATGTCGTCGGTTGATCACTCTACTACCAACACTCGAACGATTGGCGTAGACGAGCCTGAACGTGTGAAAACTGATGGAAAATACCTCTATTCTGCCAATGTAACAGAACACATGGTATACATCCATACAGCGGATGATGCTCTTACACTCGTGAAGAAAATCGCTCTTCCAGATGAATATACAAATCCAGAGCTTTTTATTGATGGAACGAAGCTCGTGATTATTTCAGATATGTATTCTGGAAATAATCTTGGGTGATCAGCATGGATTGACCGATCTTCGAAGACGGTAGTTGCAGTGTATAACCTCGCTGATATCAATAATCCAGTGATCGACCGATATTTCCAGATCGATGGAAACTATCGTGAAGCTCGACTCACGGACGGCCAGCTTTCGCTCATTACAACTACAAGCTTCTCTTTCCCATACGATCGATACATTCGACCACAGGTGGATGGAACTACGCTCAAGCTCGATACGACGAAGCTCGTGAGTGAATTTGCAACTGCGAATGTCCTCCCAAAGAAGATCGACGTCATGCCAACTGCGAAGATCACCAATATCCCAGACTATCTTGCTAAGGCAAAGCGATCTCTCCAGCTTCGTGAGAATTTCGTAGCAAACTGTGCCAATACTTCGTATGTACTCCCTGATGCAAAAACCCTTGAGTCGTATAATTTCACACCGAGTTTCACTTCGGTAACGACCCTCGATATCCGCAGTACCACCAAGAAATCTATCACGAAACTCTTCTTCGGTGACGTAGATAAGACCTATCTTTCTGGAGCAGGAAATCTCTATATCAGCTCAACGCTCTATTCTCCATACTCATGGTCATGTCCTCCGGGGGCAATGTGTATGAAACGCATGATGCCAACTGGCTCAAGTACGATCGTACATAAATTCGAACTCTCGAAGCTTGGTGCACAGTATCGCAAGACTGCACTCGTAAATGGTTCACTCCTCAGTGACTACGCAATCGATGAAGCTGCTGATGGAAATCTCCGTGTCGTAACACACACAACTGGCGAGAATCCTGATAATATGCTCAGCGTTCTCACTCCTGATCTTGCACCACTCTCAAGTCTCTCAGGAATCGCTCCAAAGGAAACATTCCAGTCGTCTAGATTTATCGGAAACAAGCTCTACCTCGTAACATTCGAGCGCATTGATCCACTCTTCGTGATCGATCTTGCGGATGCGAAAAATCCAAAAATCCTCGGCGAACTCAAGATCCCAGGGTACTCAACGTATCTTCATCCATACGATGAAACACATCTCATCGGTATCGGATACGATACAAAAACAAACGAATGGGGTGGAACTCAGAATAACGGCGTAAAGATCGACCTCTACGACATCTCAGACCTCAAGAATCCAAAGCAGCAGGCAACACTTACGCTCGGTGCAAATGTAAGTTCATACTCTGAAGCACTCTCCAATCCACGACTCTTCGTTTGGCAGAAATCTCGAAATCTCCTATACCTCCCAGTTTCTCTCTACAGTTCACCTGCAGATAAGCCGTATCAGTACACAGATATCTTCCAAGGTGTGGTTGCAGTTTCTATCGATACAAAGACGGGTGTAACCGAGAAGGGACGCGCTACACAGCTCGACATGATCGACAAGGCAAGCCTTGAAGCAGCACGAACAAAGGAATGTATGACCTATGCAGCACCAAAAACTCCAGTTTGCCGTAAGCTCATCAGTGGCGGCGAATACTGTGAACCAGCTGGTGGATACTCGTACATCCCAAGTTATTGTTACGCAGACTCTCCGATCAGTGAGTATCTCGCAACTCAGATATGGAACTACTCAGGTAATTTCATTGATCGAGTTCTCTACTCAGGAAATCGTCTCTTCACGTTCTCAAGCGCTCGTATTGATACACTCGATATCGACACAGGGTTCAAGAAGACGGGAAGTGCTCAGCTTGCTTCAACAAAACCCAAAACAGCATCTACACCTTCTGTAACTCCAGTTCGCGAACCGTAATACTCGGTCACTTCTCACAGAAAATAGATAATAAAATATCCCACAGTTCATGAACTGTGGGATATTTTTGTGGATAGGATCGAATATTATTCTTCGGATTCTTTCTTGTTTGATACTCGGGTTTTCTTTGGTTTTGCGGGTTCTGCTTTCGTATTGCGAATGATGCTGAATACACTGAAGTATACCATGATCATGAATCCTTCTGTAAGGAAGAATTCCAGCATTCCAAATCCTGATTCGATGAGCCATGATCTAGAATCAACAGCATTGTTGTCCAGATACGGGAAGATGGCTTCAAGATACTGTCGATCTACTCCGTCGGTTTTTGGATTGAATGCATTGTTGATCGCGATGATGCGAGCGATATCCGCCTCATTGAGCGCGAATGCATTGAGGAAATGGTGCTTGATGTATGAGTGATCATCTACAAAGGTTTTTGGATCCGCCTTGGCGATGTTATTGATGATAGTTTCTGCCCGATTTACGAGCACCATCTTGCTTATCCCACTGATAAAACCAGAGACCGTAGAAACAAAGATGAAAAATGGAACAATGAGTCCGAGTATTTTCCAAACGCGTCATTTTGAAAGGGTGAATGATTCATTTACGAATGCTCGTGCAGGCTTTTCTGCATCTTCTTTTTCTAGCAAGAGCATGTACGCGAAGGACATACGGATCGAAAGCACTACCATCCAAGCAATACACGAGAGAAACCCTACGAGCGCAATACTTCCTAAGATCATCGTGTGCGTAGGATTTTCAGCACTGAGGATATTGAAATGCGTGAGGAGAAAGAGAACAAAGAGTACACTCACTCCTGCAGCGATTGGATAGAGAACATAGAGTGAAGTCCAACCGAGCACCCCGAGGAACTTACGAAGATGATACTTTGAGAGATAGAGATTCTGCTTGATAGGAAGCTTTGCATCGCCAAGATATCCTTCGTAGACTTTGAGCTCGAGAAAATACGCATACGTGAGAGTAAAGCCATAGATAGCAATCACGATGACACTCAGTAGTCCAACCCCAATGAGCAGCCATGTATGATTCATGAGCGTCCCAAGGAGAGTGGCATCGATATCTCCAGATGCCGTAAAGAGTGAGAGAGAGGCCTCAGGGACGGTCGAGAGCACATTGTATCCTGCCCAGAGAATGAGACCAATCGCTGGGAGTGAGAAAACTGTACCTGCAACCACGGCGTAGAGCCAGATAACTAGCCTACTCAGGGTCCAGTGAAAGAAATTCTTGTAGAGTAAAGACACATCGTGAGCGATGAGTGAAAGTGAGAGCCAATAGGCCTGGAGACTAGATTTCATAATGCAAAAGTTACATGGAGTCTAACAAGAGTCTGTATTTTTTCAATTTTACTGCATACAGAGTGCCTTTCTGAGTGTGATTCGTCATTGACTCCGATCATTTTTTGCATATTCTCTGTCGTACATCAAGAGCGTTTGAGTGGCCAACACCCACGAGCTGAGGGAAGAACAGACTGAGTCTCACTAGACCCCTCCGGAGCAGCCGTTACCGCAAATCAAGTAGGATGATCCTCATCCAAGCCTCGGTGGCACCTTTCTCCTACGCTCTGCGAGCTACGGAGAACCGAAGCACATGAATTTTCGTGTGTTTTTTTGTTTCTCTAAATTACTCCCATGCACAGATCTCATACCTGTGGTGAACTCACCACTGCTCATATTGGGCAAACTGTTACCCTTTCTGGTTGGGTGACAAACCGACGCGACCATGGAGGAGTCGTGTTTATCGACATGCGTGACCGCTACGGTATCACTCAGACAGTGTACGATCCGGCCGACGGAGCGGCTAGTGGGACAATGGAGCTTGCTCAGTCATACCGCGCTGAATATGTCGTGAAGATCACTGGGCTCGTTCGTGCTCGTCCAGCGGGTCAGGAGAACGATAAACTCGTTACTGGTGGTATCGAGATCGCTGTTATGCAGGCAGAGATTCTTTCGGAATCTAAACTCCCTCCGTTTGAGATCGATACACACTCACAGGCCAACGAAGAAGTGCGCCTCAAGCACCGTTATCTTGACCTTCGCCGCAAGCCAGTACTCGAAACGATCGAATTCCGAGCTCGCATGAACCGATTCACACGAGACTGGTTCAGCGACCGAGGATTCCTCGAAGTTCAGACTCCGATTTTCACGGCGTCATCTCCAGAAGGAGCGCGTGACTACCTTATTCCATCACGACTTCACCACGGGAAATTCTACGCACTTCCACAGGCTCCACAGCAGTACAAACAGCTCCTCATGGTAGGTGGCGTGGATAAATATTTCCAGATTGCTCCGTGTTTCCGAGACGAAGACCCACGCGCGGATCGTCACTCGTGTGAATTCTATCAGATCGACTGTGAGATGAGCTTCGTAGAACAGGAAGACGTGTTTGCAGTGGCTGAGCCATTCGCACTCGACCTTGTTACAACGATGACTCCACACAAGCACGTGAAGGCGGCGAAGTTCCCACGATACACACATACAGAAGCCCTCGATCTTTTCGGTTCAGATAAGCCAGATGTACGATTTGATATGCACTTCGAGGAACTCAGTGAAGACTTCCGAGATTCCGGATTCTCAGTGTTTGCGGCTGCTGTTGCAGAAGGTGGAGTGGTGAAAGCGATGAAATACGAAGGATCAAAAGGAAAGGGGATCATGAGTCGATCTGAGATCGATGCACTCACTGCAACTGCCCAGGCAGAAGGAGCAAAGGGGCTTGCCTACATCATCTACGAAGCAGAAGGACCACGTTCTCCGATCCTCAAGTTCTTCACAGGAGGTGAGCTCGCGGCACTCGAGGCACGTTTTGCACCACAGTCAGGAGATATGATCTTCTTCGGAGCGGGTGAACGAAAACTCGTCAACAAGGTACTCGGAAAGGTACGTCTCGCGATGCGCGATACGTTTGATCTCGTAGATAAGAACGAACTCGCGTTCGCTTGGATCACGGATTTCCCGATGTACGAGCTCAAGGACGATGGATCATACGACTTCGAACACAACCCATTCTCTATGCCACACGGTGGGCTTTCGGCCTTCAACGAAGGTGTTGATCCACTCTCGATCTACGGTTGTCAGTATGACCTCGCATGTAACGGTTACGAAGTGCTCTCAGGTTCTATCCGCAACCACAACATCGCGGCACTCGTGAAGGCATTCGAGATCGTAGGAAAGGGAGAAGAAGAAGTGAAGGCGAAGTTCGGTGCAGTATACAATGCATTCCAGTACGGAGTTCCTCCACACGGAGGATTTGCGTTCGGGTTTGACCGACTCCTTATGATCCTCAAGGACGAGACCAACATCCGTGAAATCTACGCATTTCCAAAATCTGGAAAGGCCGAGGACACGATGATGGAAGCTCCAACCGAGATCGACGACAAGCAACTGCGTGAACTCCACATCAAAGTGCGAGAGCATCACGGGAAATAATCAAAATCCCCCTCGATCGAGGGGGATTTTGATTGCTTGGAGTTTATTTCTTCGAGCGTTAAGTCGAATGACTACTGAAGGGATTTCAATTTAGAGTGGTGTATACGGTGTAAGATTAGTGACCAGTAGTGGTATCTGAAAACACAGTATTTATCTTGGTATTGTACTCTGTATTAAGAAGGAGGGAGGTTTTGTATCTCAGATTATCTCAACTAGAAACCATGATGTCGTTGAGGATGAGGTTTGCGCTCGTTGGTGCTCAAGTATAGGCGGTTTTGAGATTGACTGAAAACGTATCGACATCACTGATTGTCTTGGGGAGCGTGCTACCAGACCAGACGACTATATTGTTGGATGTGCCGTTTTTGAGATTTTCAAATGCTGGTATGTAGGGCTTCTCTGATGGTGTGATAGCTGTATTGGTCACTCATTTGAATGATGCAGGTGGATTGTACGAATCTTTCATAACGAAATTATATCCCCCCATTGATTTGAGTTCTTTGAGTGCTGGGGTCGAGGTGTCACTGAGAATAATGCTGGGAACCGCAATGATATTTGCTCCAATCTTTAGAACGCTTCCGTTGTAGCTTCCGGTGACGAAGGTTTTGTATTTTGGGCTGTCAGCGTAGACAGAAGGGAT
This sequence comes from Patescibacteria group bacterium, assembly GCA_049315825.1. Taxonomy (GTDB): domain Bacteria; phylum Patescibacteriota; class Gracilibacteria; order BD1-5; family UBA2023; genus JBMOJK01. The sequence goes on along the minus strand of JBMOJK010000002.1, from coordinate 66,132 downwards.
GAGCGGATTGGATGCAAAGGTGTCTCATTCGAAAATACCACTGAGTTGGTACTGGCTTTCATCGTTGGTGACAGAATATGTATACTCCTTTCTAAGGAGGGGGTCAGTAGGTTGTTTGCTTGGATTACCAAGGGGCATGACCACACTCATGCCGAGTGTTCCTTGATACCACGCTGTAGCGCCTGAATAGGTAATTGCTACTTCACCGCTTGGGTGTGGTACCACACCATTCTGTGTGAGATAGTATCCGAGTGAAGTAGTGAGATTTTTGATATCGCTTAGACGTGTGCTGTCTCGTGCTGTGTCACTCATGCCTCGGAGCGAGAGAAAGTTGATCGTCCCCAGGATTACCAAGACAGAGATAACTATCAAAATCTCAATCAATGAAAAACCCGAAACAGCCTGTGTAACAAGCTGTTTCGGGTTTTTCTGATGACGCAGTCTACTCATGAGTACATCATCCGATCGGCGTGCGCTATCCTGAGAAGAGAGTGACATAAATAACTCGGTAAATACCTAACAACTCAAAGGATGGTATTTTTTACTCAAAAATCAAATTTCGTAATTATGCCTGATTAAAAACATAGAGCGTTCATGGGATGATTTCTCCAGAGAGGATTTTCGTAGCGAGTGGATTTGCGACGAACTCGTTGACCGCGCGACGCATTGGTCGAGCTCCAAACTCAGGATCGAACCCCTCTTTGATGAGTGTTTCAATGAGTGTGCGACTGAATGCAACCTCGTATCCTTCCTCTGCGAGGCGAGTCCGGAGTGTGGTGAGTTCTTTTTCTGCGATGAGTCGTATAAGAAATTCATCGAGCGGATTATAAAATACGATCTCGTCGATTCGACCGAGAAGCTCTGGTCTGAAATAATGTAGCAGTTCCTTCTGAAGATCACTACGACTCGTGTTCTCAGGTACATGTGACACTGCATTCGATGTCATCAAGATGATCGTATTTTTAAAATTCACACGTCGGCCTTTTCCGTCAGTGAGATGTCCTTCGTCGAGTATTTCGAGAAATACCTTGAAAACATCGGGATGTGCCTTCTCGATCTCATCGAAGAGGATGACCGAATACGGTTTGCGGCGAACAGCTTCAGTGAGCTGGCCTCCTTCATCGTATCCGACGTATCCTGGAGGCGCACCGATGAGTCGTGCGACGGAGTGAGATTCGCTGTATTCGCCCATATCGATGCGGATCATTGCATCTGCATCGATGAAGAGTTCTTCGGCAAGAGCCTTAGCAGTCTCGGTCTTTCCGACTCCCGTCGGTCCGAGTAGGAGAAATGATCCGATCGGACGTTTCGGATCGCCGAGTCCGACTTTGTTGCGTGCGATTGCATCGGCGATCTTGTGGAGCGGAACATCCTGTCCAAGCACGCGGTTACTGAGTCGGTCAAAGAGTTCGAGGATGCGAGCACGGTCAGATTCGACGAGTTTACCAGCGGGGATACCGGTCCACTTGGAGACAACCGTAGCAATGTCGGAGCTTTCGACTTTTTCTCGGATGGTGGATGTACCGGATTGCTTGAGAGCAAGCATCGAAGATTCGATCGTACTGATCTCTTTTTCGAGTGCAGGGATCTGACTGTAGCGGATCTTGGCTACGGATTCGAATTCGAGTTGGCGCTCTTTGTGCTCGGCTTCGAGTTTGAGGGTTTCGATCTTGGCTTTGAGGTCTTCCCGAGATTTGAGGAGTTTGCGCTCGGACTCCCAGGCGGTAGTTTGGGTTTCGAGGAAATGCTTTTTCTCGTTTATCGATGATATGAGAGTCTCGATACGCTCTTTTGGAGTGTCTTTTTCACGCTCGATGGCAGCACGCTCGATCTCGAGGGATCGGACTTCTTTCTCGAGACGATCGAGTTCTACAGGCTTAGTTGATGCCTGAGTTCGTACACTTGCGGCAGCTTCGTCGATGAGGTCGATGGCTTTGTCGGGAAGTCTGCGATCTGGGATATATTTGATCGCGAACTCGACTGCGTCTACGATCGCAGCGTCTGTGATCTCGATCCCATGGAATGATTCATAGCGTTCTTTGAGGCCGCGAAGGATTGCGATCGAGTCGTCACGGTTTGGTTCATCAACGTTCACTGGCTGAAATCTGCGCTCGAGGGCACTGTCCTTTTCGATGTATTTTCGATATTCATTGATCGTAGTTGCGCCGATCACTTTGATGCGACCTCGCGAAAGTGCGGGCTTCATGATATTCGCTACATCGGTCGAGCCTTCTCCACCTCCCGCTCCGACGATCGTATGGATTTCATCGATGAAGAGGATGATTTTCCCGTTCGAATCTTCGACGGCTTTGAGGACTCATTTGAGGCGCTCTTCGAACTCACCGCGGTATTTTGCTCCGGCGATGAGTCCAGCGAGATCGAGGGTTCGGATGATACGTCCACGAAGGGATTCTGGGACATCGTCATGCGCGATTTTGCGTGCGATTCATTCGACGATGGCAGTCTTACCAACTCCAGGATCTCCTACGAGACAGGGGTTGTTTTTGGTGCGTCGTGAGAGGATCTCGATCGTGCGTCGGATTTCACCTTCACGACCGATGACGGGGTCTACCTTTCCATCACGGGCTTCAGCGATGAGATCGATCGAATATTTTTCGAGGGCATCGGTAGGGGATTCTTGTTTGAGTTCCATAAAATATACAATTATCATCTAAATTAGCACTTAGATTATATATGTGCTAATTTAGATTGCAAGAAATTGTGCAGAGTCAAAAAAAGCTCCGCGAGGAGCTTTGGATTATTTGCGAGACTGCTTGAGTGTTGTGCGGGTCTGTATGTTCTGCAGTCGAAGATCCGCGTTCGATTTCATGGTAGCTGTACGATCGGTGATGAATTTATCGAAAGCAGCTGATTTATCCGTTGCGAGATACGGGGCAACGACCGTCTTAAGTCCTGTCATCTGTGTATCGATCGCTGTGTAGATATCTGCCTTGATCGCTGTAAGATCTGGAGTTGTTGTGCTGTACTGAGTCTTGAGATCCTTCATCTTGGCTACGAATGCAGCGCGAGAAGTATCTCGGTACGTCTTGAGATCTGCCTTGAGCTTCTGCTTCTCAGTCTTCGTAAGGTCTGTTCGGATGTAGGTCTTGAGATAGCTGTCCTCCATGTGGAAATTTTTCCAATTTGATGCGATTGTATCGAGGTTGCTGTGGATGACTGAACGCATTTCCATACGCACTTCTTTGCGTGAATTTTCAGTCGTTCCGCCAGTTGCTGACATCGTGTGCATCCGCATGCAAGTGGATGCACTGCACACATCAGAGCGCATTTCATGCTCATCTGCAAAAGTAACTGCAGTAGTTACGAGTACGGCTGAACCCGCTACCAAAAGTGCTGCGAGGGTATTTCGTGTATTCATATGAAAAAAGAAAATAATAAGCCTCTAACCAAGAAAGACTCCAAAAAAGGAGTCTTTCAAATTATTTCGTATATCCCCAATCCTTCTGCCATTTCTTCATCTGTTCGATTTCGGCGGTTTGGGTTTTGATAATGTCTTCTCCCATCTTCTGGAGTTCTGCGTGCTTTGATGTTTTGAGATATGCAGCCATGTCGAGTGCACCCTGATGGTGCTCGATCATCCCAGTGAGGAATGCCTTATCGAGATCATCACCCGTCTTGCCCTTGAGCATATTGGCCATGTCAGCCATGGTCATGCCAGTATGACTCGTCATTGGCATATTTGCCATGTCGTGTCCGGCTGAACTCATCATATTCATAGCACCTGAACCATTTCGGCTCATCATTTGTCCATCTTTGCGTGATCCACGTCCTTCGCCGCGGTCCATCATATTGTTAGAATATCCGCCAAACACGTGTCCTCGGTAATAGAACGATGCTGCTACCGCAAGGAAACACAGTGTGAATGCGATACCACAAAACAACATGATTTGTGGGAGGTACTTATTCATAAAAGTGTAATTAGTGCGCAAAATTGCTCGTACACCTTATATATGATCGCTTAATCTATCTTTAATTTCAACTCGATTTTCTAGAAAATCTTCGGTGACTTTGTGGAAATCGTGGATGCAAGAGCTTGTTCGAGAACGTGTCCGACCATGAAAACCTTTTCTTCGTCGAGCTGGGCTCCGAGGATATGAAGTCCGACAGGCATTTCTGTCTCATCACCCGATCCGTCTTCTGGCTTCGCAAATCCAACCGGCACTGAGAGTCCAGGAAGTCCAGCAAGGCTTGGAGGAACTGTATAAATATCTGCAAGGTACATCTTGAGTGGATCTTCTACCTTTTCTCCAATCTTCCATGCAACCGTCGGCCCAACGGGTCCAACGATCACGTCTACTGATTCGAATGCTGCCTTGAAATCGTTGCGGATGAGTTCTCGAACGAGGGAGGCTTTCTTGTAGTAGGCATCATAGAATCCAGACGAAAGTACGAATGAACCGAGCATAATACGTCGTGTTGGCTCTGGTCCAAATCCTGCAGCGCGGTTCTTGGCGATATCTGCTCCATCACCTTCGATGTGACCAAAACGTACTCCGTCGTAGCGCGAGAGGTTAGTTGAGGCTTCGGCAGCCATGATGATATAATACACAGCAAGACCGTATTCGCTCGAAGGGAGTGTAACTTCCTTGATTTCAGCGCCGAGTTCTTCGAGTTTCTTGATCGCATTCTCGATCTGCGTACGAACTCCAGTATCGAGTCCTTCTCGGAAATATTCCTTTGGTACTCCGACACGAACTCCTTTGAGATCTTTCTTATCCCAGATGGCAGGATCGATCGCAGTTGATTCGGTGCGTGAAGTTGAATCTTTTGCGTCCTGACCTGCGGTGATTTCGTAGAGGTAGGCTGCATCTCGAACTGTCTTGGTAAATGTTCCGGGGCAGTCGAGTGAGCTTGCCATGGCGATTACGCCAAATCGACTATTGCGTCCATAGGTTGGCTTGAATCCAACGATCCCACACATCGAAGCAGGGAAACGGATCGATCCACCCGTGTCCGTACCAAGCGATGCTGGTGCAAGTCCAGCTGCAACGGCCGCAGCTGATCCAGATGATGAACCTCCGGGTATACGATCTGGTGACCAAGGATTCGCTGTTGCACCAAATGCAGAATTTTCTCCGCTTGAACCCATCGCATACTCGTCCATATTACATGTTCCAAGGCTTGTAAAGCCAGCGGTCTTGAGTCGCTCGATGACAGTCGCGTTGTATGGAGGAGCGAAATCCTCAAGCATCTTAGATCCTGCGCTGTTACGGATGCCTACCTGTGAGAAAACATCCTTTACTCCGATCGGAATACCAGCAAGGGGGCTCTGTGGATCTACTGCTGGTGCACTTTCTGCAAGAGTTACGAAGGCATTGAGCCCTGGATTGAGCTTGGCTGCACGGTCTTTGAAGTGGGCAAATACCTCTGAAGAAGTGATCTGTCCGCTATGAATAAGATCGCGGATCGCAAGAAGGGAGAGTCGGTGAAGTTCCATGGTTCGGTAGTTACGGTGAAGACGGGATTATAAAGGGAAAATGCGAAAAATGAAGGGGATTGCAGAAAAATACTGAAGTCATGATTTTGCAAGTTGCATTCTCCGTGCTTCTTGGTACATTCTTGGCATCATAAATTCACCACATGAAACTCATCTCTTGGAATGTGAACGGCATCCGCGCTTGTGTAAACAAGGGATTTCTGGACTATCTTCGCATCGAAAATCCAGACGTGATCGGGCTTCAGGAAGTGAAGGCAAAAGAAGACCAGAATCCCATCCTCACAGAGCTCAACGATCTCGGATACCGTGTGATCTGGAATCATGCTGATCGACCAGGATATTCGGGGACAGCGGTGTTCACGAAGGTGGATCCGATTTCGACGATTTTCACACTAAACGGATCGATTGAGGATGACAACGAGGGGCGAGTAACCACCCTCGAATTCAAGGATTTCTACTATGTAACAGTGTATACACCAAACTCGAAGTCTGCTCTTGAGCGACTCGCCTACCGACAGCGATGGGATATCGCGTTCTACGACTACATGAAGCAGCTTGAGAAGAAAAAACCAGTCATCTTCTGTGGAGATCTCAATGTTGCCCACAAGGAAATTGACCTCAAGAATCCAAAAACCAACCGAGGAAATGCAGGATTTACCGATGAAGAACGAGTGGGGATGCAGCGTTTTATTGGTGGAGGATTTGTGGATACATTCCGACATTTTTATCCAGATACGCCCGAAGCGTACACGTGGTGGTCTAATTTCTTCAATTCAAGATCGAAGAATGTGGGATGGCGTATTGATTATTTCATGCTATCAGATCATTTCAAGGATGCACTTCAAACAGCGTTCATCCGACCAGAAGTTCTGGGGTCGGATCACTGCCCAGTTGGGATCGAGATCAATTAAAAATACCTGCCGATTCCGGCAGGTATTTTCTTTGGCCATGCATACTCAGTGAGTCTAGGATTAACGAGGCCGAACATGTGATCTATTGCATGGATTATACACCTCAGTTCTTCGTTTGTCTGTGATTTCTTGGTATGGCTTGAAAAACTCAGTCTTTTGCCTAAAATAGGACTAAATTAGTCATCTTTTAAATGTTGCAGGTTCGATCGCTCGATGTGGAGGTAGCAGGGAAGCAGATTCTTTCTGGAGTTTCACAGAAATTTGAGTCAGGAAAAACATATTTTCTCGTTGGGAAAAACGGTTCAGGAAAGTCATCACTCGCTCTCACGATCATGGGACATCCTCGCTACAAGGTAACGGGGGGTTCAATCGAACTTGCGGGTGTTGCGATTGAGTGATTGGGGGCAACGGAACGTGCGAAGCTCGGGATATTTCTCTCACTGCAGAACATCCCAGAGATCCCAGGTGTGAAGCTCAGCGAATACCTTCGCACGATCTATAACGAACGTCTCAAGCGCGAGAAGCCTGATACGAAGGCGATTACTCCGTTTATATTCCGCAGATTCTTGAAACCATTTCTCGCGAAATTGCACATCCCAGAAGCCTTTCTTGACCGTGATCTCAATGTCGGATTCTCCGGTGGCGAGAAACGTCGCATTGAGATGCTCCAGATCGAGCTGCTTGAGCCGAAGATCGTGATCGTAGATGAGATCGACTCAGGACTGGATATCGAGGCATTCCGCGATGTAGTGGACGCCCTCGCTGCGATCAAGCATCCAGACCGCACGATCATCGTGATCACGCACAACTACCGCATGGCTGAACAGCTTTCGCCTGATGAGGTTGTACTTCTGAGTGCTGGGAAGATTGAGAAGATTGGGGGAGTGGAACTACTTAAGCAATTTGAGACGGAAGGATTTTAGAAACTTAGGAGCTACAGAGGAAGGAGTTGGGTATATAAATTTTATGCCGCGAGGACTGTGTGAGCAAGGGCTCAAAGATGATCCCTTGCAAGAACAAGAATCCATCCTCATCGAACCACGCAGGTCTGCGAGTTCCACAGCAAATAAAATTTATATACCCAACTCCTTCTATCGCAATACACCCCTATAAAATTTATATTCTCACCCACCTCGGGTCACCTGCATTCTTTATATGACACAAAACCTCATCGAAAACGCTGCAACTCCTCATATCTTTGAGGGGCTTTCTCGCGAGTTGTTCGATGGGAAGGATGATATCGTGTATTCGGCACTTTCACATGTAGGGATCGATGAGGCAGTGGTTCGACAGATTTCTGCGGCAGGAAATGAGCCTGCGTGGATGCTCGAACATCGACTGAAGTCACTCGCGATCTTTGAGTCGAAGCCACTTCCGACGTGGGGGCCAGATATCAGCGCACTGGATCTGAACTCGATTTATTACTACGCAAAACCAGAAGGATCGGGGGATGCAAAGAGCTGGGATGATGTACCAGAAAATATCAAAAATACCTTTGAGCGTCTCGGGATCCCAGAAGCAGAGCGCAAGGTGCTCGCGGGAGTTGGTGCGCAGTACGATAGTGAGGTCGTGTATCATTCACTCAAGGAAGAACTCTCTGAACAGGGTGTGATCTTCGAGGACATGTCCGTCGCAATCCACAAGCATGAAGATTTGCTCAAAAAGCATTTCATGAAATGTGTCCCGTCTGCGGATCATAAGTTCGCAGCGCTGCATGGGGCAGTATGGAGTGGGGGAACATTTCTCTATGTCCCAAAAGGAGTGAAGATCACGGAGCCACTTCAGGCGTATTTCCGCATGAACGCGAAATCAGGAGGTCAGTTCGAGCATACGATGATCATCCTCGAAGACGATGCAGAAGCACACTATATCGAGTGATGTTCTGCACCGAAGTACGGAACATCGAGTCTGCATGCGGGTTGTGTTGAGATCTATGTTGGGAAAAATGCCAAGATGCGATACTCATCCGTCGAGAACTGGTCGATCGATACCTACAATCTCAATACCAAACGAGCCATCGTCCAAGAAGGAGGATTTATCGAATGGGTCGGAGGGAATCTCGGATCAGGTGTCACGATGCTCTATCCGTGCTCGGTCCTCGTTGGAGCGGAATCCAAGGCTCGTCATATCGGAGTAGCCTTCGCCAATGCAGGACAGATCGCAGATACTGGTGCGAAGGTGATCCACATCGGAGAACGAACTACTTCAGAAGTGATTTCAAAATCCCTCTCTAAAGCCGGTGGAGTGTCCAACTATCGCGGACTCATCGATATCAAACCAACAGCGAAATGAGCAGTCTCGAAGGTGGACTGTGATGGACTTCTGCTCGATGATATCTCAATTTCGGATACAATCCCGGATATCCGAGTCGGAACCGCGCATGCACTCGTCTCTCAAGAGGCTTCAGTCGGGAAGATCTCAGAAGATACACTCTTCTATCTCGAGAGTCGTGGGATATCCGAGGAAGCCGCGAAGACGATGATCGTCAATGGATTTCTTGCTCCAATCGTGAGCGAGCTCCCACTCGAATATGCCGTCGAGATGAATATCCTCATCGGCATGGAAATGGAAGGTAGTCACTAAAAAACTATGTTCATCATATTTGATCCGAAAACTTTAAAAGACTTCGCAGCTCGATCTGTTCGAGAGGTATTTGTCACGTTCGTTGCTCGCGGATGCGAGGGGACGAAGGTGGAAGTTCAAGAGGTGTTTGACTCAGCAGGACTTGAGTCAGAAATAGTAGGTGAAATACAAGTCTATTTTCGCCCAGAAGAGCGCTCGAAGTTCGAAGGAGCTCGACTTACGCATACAGGAGCGAAGTGGATTTTCACCTCTGCAAAGGTCACGGGTCGATGTGGATGTGGATCGAGTTTCTCCTTCGATAAAAAGCTCGTCGATAAGTCCAAGATCAAAGCCCTGCGTGCCGCACTTGGATTGGTCGCACAGCCAGTGAGGTCTCAGCTCGAAGTCTATTCAAAAGAGTGTGAAAAAAATCCGCTCTAAGCAGAGCGGATTATGTAGTAAAAAAGGATATAGCCCAGATAAGTGTGGATTCAGCAGTGATTGCCATCAGACAGAGTATTCCTGTCTGAAGCAATAACGTCACCACGATGACAGCCCAGTCCATCTTTGTTAAATCCGTAAATGGATTAATCAGATCGTCTAGAATCATCAAAAGCTTATTGCGTGCTCTTTGCCACATATCACCTCCTGTTCTACGTAGACTATTTACTTATACGATCACTTCCCACGAAGTCAAATGAATCCAACCTCTCCCGCGCTTGAACTCCAAACTGTCGCTGATGGTTTTTGGAATATTTCTCCGAAAACGCCCGTTGAGCTCGATATCACTGGTCAGGTGGAATTGTTTCATGGACTTGATAATCTAGCTCGTGTCATCCGAATTCACCCAGGAGCGAGCGTGATATATCGATCCCTCACGACAGAGTCGGTTACTTCGAAAATTCGCTTCGAGGTACTTGATTCTGCAAAACTCGTCGTGCGAGCGGGATTCTTTGGAAACGCAAACGCGCCGATCGCGAGTGTGATCGAGGCGGTCGTAATGGGGTCGAAGGTGGAGGCGGATATCGAGATATTAGGTCTTGCGTTTGAGAGGGCTTCGCTCGATATCGATGGGATACTCACGATCGAGGCAGGATGCAAAGAAGTCGTAGGTTCGATCCGAGAAACCAATGTTTTCATCGCAGACACGGGCATGATCCGGGGTGTTCCTACACTCAAAGTTCGCTCGGATGATGTGAAGGCGAGTCATTCTTGTACGATCGAGCGACTTTCGGATGAACATAGATTCTACCTCGAAGGACGTGGGCTTTCTGAACAAGATGCCAAGATGACTTTGCTCGATGGCAAGATCTCTCACCTCTATGCTGGTCTCGCAGATGAATCTCTCGAGGCGATCCGATCTCAGTTCCTCACCTGATTTACCCATGTATAATCTTCGAAACGATTTCCCGATTTTCACGAGTCATCCGGATCTGGCATTCTTGGATAATGCCTCTACGACTCAAAAACCAGCTGCAGTGATCGATGGAATGGCAGAATATCTGCGCAATGACTACGCCAACATCCACCGTGGAGCATACGAGCTCTCAGAGCGATCGGAACTCCTCTACGAGTCATCGAAATCTGCTGTTGCAAAACTCATCGGGGCAGAAAGCGCACACGAGATCATCTACACAGCGAATTCTACTGCGGCAGCGAATCTCCTCGCATTCTCGCTCGCGCGAAGTGGTTGGCTTGTGAAGGGAGATAGAGTGCTTCTCTCGGCGGTCGAGCACCATGCCAACATCGTCCCATGGCTTATGCTCAAAGAAAGCGCCGGGATCGAGGTGGAGTTTTTCGAAGTAATGGAAGATTTTTCTATTGATTTCGAAGACCTGGCTCGCAAGGCAACATCCAATACAAAGGTGATCTCGACAACGTTTGCATCCAATGTAACGGGGGCGATATTTGATATTGATCGACTTGCCGCATTCGTAGCGACGCTCCAGATTGATCGTGCGGATCTTCCGTTTTCTCGTCCACTGCTCGTGGCAGATGCTTCACAGGCAGTACCAAATTTCGAGATCAAGGTACAAGATCGGGCGATAGATTTCTGCTTTTTTACAGGACACAAGATGATGGCGGATGCTGGGATCGGAGTGCTTTATGGACGTAAATCGCTTCTCAAATCTCTCACGCCTTCGGTCGGAGGAGGTGGGGCCATCAACTTCGTGCACCGAGATGGATTTGAGCCTGCAGGTTTGCCGTTTCGATTCGAACCTGGAACTCCCAATATGACGGGTGCAGTGAGTATACTTCGCGCGATCGAGTATTTCGAGAAAATCGGAGGATATGCGACGGTCCGCGAGATCGAACAGCCGCTTATTGCTTACGCACTTGAACGATTTGCGAAGCTTTCACCGAGAGTTCGACTCATCGGGCCAGTGACCCCAGAGAACCGTGTAGGTGTGTTTTCTTTTATGATTAATGGGATGCATGCAAATGATATCGCGGATGCTCTTGCAGAGTCAGAGATTTGTATCCGATCAGGGCATCACTGTACACAGCCGCTCCATGAACGTCTTGGAATCACAGCTTCGGCGCGCATGAGTCTCTATCTCTACACAACTCAGACGGATATAGATACATTCTTCGAAGTTCTCGAAGACCTCCTCGATAACCTAGACTAGCATGTCACTCTACTCAGATACTATTCTCGAATATGCCAAAAATCCCCCGAATAAGGGGATTTTGCCGTCTGCGACTTTCTCGCATCATGAGATGAATCGAAGCTGTGGAGATAGTCTCACGGTGCATGTTCGCTTGAATAATGAACTCGTCGAGGACTATGCATTCGAGTGAGATACTGCGATCGTGACGACCGCATGTGCGGCAATATTTGGCGAGGCGATCATCAGTATGCCATATCGAGACATCCTCTCGATGACCTACACAGATATCCGAGAAATAGTCGGGACGGATATCTCACCCCGTAGACAAATGGCGGCCTGCCTGGGGCTTCTTGCCACCAGAAATGGTTTGCATGAATTTTTGAAGGATGGAATCAAAGATGACTTTAGCGATGTGCTTCCGAGTAAATAATCTAAGAACTTAAAAAACCCCACGTGAAGTGGGGTTTTTAAGTCGGGGATATGCGTAAAGGAGGAAAGCACATCCACCGACGGGAGCAATATAGGCAGGGAGCGGAGTTTGTAAAATTTTGTTGTGTGAATTTCTAGTGATGATCTGCGTGTCCGTGATCATTATGTCCACTGCGATCATCATGTCCATGGTCATCGTGGTGATCAGAACTTGCTGGCACTGCACGACTTTTATTGTCGATGTATGCCCGATACCAGAGAGTTTCTACGAAGATTTCAAGCACGCTATTGAGGTGCGAAATGAACACGATAAACCCTACAAGCAATAAGATCAAAATAATCAAAAAGAGGATCTTAATCGATGCTATCGTCACATAGGTAAATATGGCAGATAGAACAAACGGGAGTAGGATAAATACGAGCACAGTGAGCAGAGTTCTCACGTATACGAGCAAGAGTGTGAGGTAGAGTTTCGCAGTGATTCGGAGATTGTCGAGTGCCATCCCTGCTGATGCCACAATAGCATCGTAGGCCTTCATGCCTTCGAGTACAATAAAGAATCGAGTGTACGCCAAAACTATATTGATCGTCATAGCTACGAAGAAATATATCCCAATACCCGTGAGGATTAAAGAGAGATATTTCACCCCCATGAGTCGAATCAAAAAGAGTGTGAAGGTGATAATCGAAAGCAGCTTAAAAAGTGCCATGATATTATTTGCTTCAAACACCGGGAGAAAATGCTTGAGTCCTCGGCTGATCCCATAGCCCATAGTGCTCTCACTATTTCCATGTCGATCTGTTCGGTCGATCAGGGCGATGAGTCCACCTTCGGCAAGCGGAGTAACGAAGATAAACAGCAAGAAAAACACAACTGCAGCCGTAGCTACCTCGAAGAAATATCCGTTGTGTACAAAGTTCACTACCCATCCAAAAAACTGATCCTTGAGTCCGAATACATTGATATAGCTCCATGCTACCTGATAGAGGAGAATGAGAGAAAGGTAGATGGAAGAAAGAAGCGAAGGGAAGAAGTTGAATATCTTGATGGCCACATTCGAACTTGCAACTTCCCACGCAGGAATGACTATATCGTCTTTCATGGGTTTTGGATGCCAAAGAGTTCTTGCGTGTGCTGGATAAACCAACCAAAGAATCCCTTAATAGACTTAGATTCTATGCGAATAATGTGTGTTTCCTTGATATATGATGGAGTCAGTACATCAAAGAGGAATGTTCCAGTCGGGAGAATAGTGGTTGGTCGTGCTTCCTTGATGCCTTTGTCGAGGAAATAATTCGTGTATTCTGCTGAAATAGGAGCAATAACTGCTTCTTTTTTGAGGAACTCGATGATACGAGTTTCCGTGCGTTCCCGTGCTTCTTTTGGCATATCACGACTCTTGAGATCTTCGAGGAGGATATCAAGAGCTGGATTACGAAGCTTAGAGAAATTGTATCCTGTTTCTGACTGACCTGAGTGAAAATACGGGAAAGCATACGTCCCAAGGAATCCGAGATTTACACCGGTTACGAGGATATCATATGACTTATTTCCGTTCTTAATAGTCTCTCAGATAGAGTCTGGATTATTGTCGATTTCTTCAACTTTCGTTGCTATTCCAGATGATTCGAGTGCCTCTACGATGCGACGAGTGGTTTCTGCAACTGTAGGAGTAAGACTGAGCGAACGAATGGTAACAGTAAGCTTCTTTGCTTCCTTTGAGTAGTAGTATTTCTCATCAAGATCCGCAAATTTACTCTTCGGAGGCTGGATAACTTCTGCAGGCTTTGGCTCAGGAGTTACGGTTCCTGTAGATGCTACTGTAGTCGGAGTTGTTGCACCAGTGGCTGTTCCTGTAGAAGTTGTTGCCTCGGCGGCAGCTACGGGAGGATTGCTACTTGCGGGAGGAGTAACAGGACCAAAGAGTTCATTCTTTTTGTCTTCTCGTGCTTTTGCGTCGGAGATTACATAGATTGTGAGGGTTTCCGATGTGGTCTTCTTTCCATTTTTCTCAAAGCTGAGTACGTAAGTATTTGTTCCTTCTTTGAGATTTCCGATGTCGGTTCGTGCACGATAGGTAAATGTTGTATTTCCTGCGGCAAAACTTTTGAGGCGATACGCACCAATATAGACTGCATCAACTCCAGCAGGCACACTTCCAGAAAGAACGATCTCAGACTTTGGTTCAGTAACTACGATACTATTGCTCGACGGAGTGGTAAAATACGTATTTTTCGGAACTTGTTTTGTAGCGGGAGGCGTCGGAGTGACTGGTTTCTCAGGAGTAACAACCGGTGGGGTTGGTAGAACAGGAGCTGGAGTTACTGGGGCTATAGCTCCTGATTTCTCCATTTCAAGGAGGGTTTTCTTTGGGAAATATCCAAGTGCAGCAAGTTTCTTATCCAATGACCCGGTTGTCGTCCCTACAACAGATACGGGTGTGAAGAACGGATTTTTGACTGCGAAATTCAGGGGATCGTTTTCCTTTGGCTGAATAGTTGTAATGATCGGGAGAAGGATATGTCGCATCCCGAGTGAGAGGCGTTCAGTATTTGCAAACGCCGCTATGAAGTCTGGTGTCAAAAACTTTGCCGTTGCAAATCGTCCAGAGGGGGACTCGGTAAGTGACTTATCTGGATAGATGAAGTTGAGGCTGTCCGTCTGGGCGAGTAGGCCGGTAGCATCTCCATAGAATCGAAGCACGAATTTAGTATATCCCGCGCCATTCCATGGGATATTGTTCCGAATGAGAGAAATACGTTCAGCCTGGTGAACAGTATCAGCATCACGCTTTTCTAGATTGTACGGACCTGAAAATACTGCATCTTCTGGCTTGATAGAGCCATTACGGAATTTCTCAGTCACGGACTTCTTGATGATCGGAGTTGAGAGGAGGTGTACGAGTTCGCTTGAAGGAGTCGAAGATCGAAACACGATTGCATCGCCTTCGCGGGTGATCGCGAGTTTTGCGAGGCTCGACTGGAGCTTCTTGTTGATATCGGTTTCTGCGAGCAGTGAATACGTCGCGAGTACGTCCTCATCGGTGATTTTCTCACCAGTACTCCATACAGACCCCTGCTTGAAATAACATCGAACTTCGCCGTAGCTCTTTGAGAGATCACAGTTAGCAAGGTCGCCTTCCATAGATCCCGTTTCGAGGTTGTATTTTATGAGGCCTCGGTAGAGAAATCGGAGCGCAAAATCATTCCCAGTATCGAGGTGATACTGGGTTGGGTTGAGACTCGGCGTTGTTCCGATGAAGCCAATGGTGAGTGTTCCACCTTTTTCAGGCACGGTTTCCGCACCTTCATAAATATAGAGACCCACAATATGCGCCGCTGTGGCGACGCTAAAAATACAAGCAAGTAGGAAGAGGTACTTCTTGATTCTGGTATAAAGCTGCATAAAAAGGGAGGTTGACTACGCGCCGAGGAAGAAAAGTCCTGTTGCTAGAACGATGAAAGCAACCGCGAGCACAATAGTGATAACGTGGAGTGTCTTTTCTGGTCCGCGCTTTTCGAATTTACCGAAATCACCTGAACCAGGAGCGAGAGAAAGGCCTGTGCCTTTTGATTGGATAACGACGAGGAGGCAGAGGAGCACACTATCACCTACGAGAATCCACTTGAGAATTTCAAACATGTTTTTCTACTTAAAAAAAGCGCTATAGAGTGTATTGAAGAGCGTGAAAAGTACAACCGAAATAGCGAAGTTCGCAAAGCTCCCCGTTGAAAATGCAACCCCTGCGATATTGAGAACCGCGATGATCTTCTCAAGAAGCGCCAAGATCACTCCGTTGATCACGAGTCCAAAAAGACCAAGCGTGATGATCACAAAAGGGAATCCGAAAATCTTGAGAATCGGCTTCACAAAAGTGTTGAGGAGTCCGAGGATCACGCCACCAACGAAGTAGAGTTTCCATCCACCTGTTGCTATAACTTCTGGCAAGAAATACTGGATTGCAAAAAGAATCAGACCGTTTGCTATGATAGAGAGAAATACGCGCATATTTTTGATTGAAACGTACTAGGAGTATATCTTCCAGTCCAAAAATTCAATTGTTTTGAGTTTTGAGCTGTTTCTTCTACAATTTCATCCAAATGAAACCTATGCGTAAATACCTTTCTCGATTCCTGCTTGGAGTTCTGTTGTTGCAGAGCCTGAGTTTCGTTGCCTTTGCAGATGTAAACCAAAGTGATGCTGAGACAAATAGACTTGCTGAGAAAAATGCACAGCTCAAAGCTGCTACTGATTCTGCTGCAAAGCCTGTTGACTCCAATACTCCTACTACGAGTGCAAGACCACAGCTCTCTAATTCTCCCGATTCACTTTCATCGACGAATTTCACCTTCGATCCTAATCAGATATCACCTGCTTCGGGCGGGGGATATGCAAATGGCGACAAAGAGTGAACGAGCGATGGAAACACGGTTCAGCTGCTTCGTAAGATAGCTCGATTCCTGCTCATTGTGATGAGTACAATGACAGTGTTGTTTGTCATCGTTGGAGGGTTTCTTATGGCAATCTCAGGTGGAGATACGGATCGATCAACCAAAGGACGTACAATCATCACCTACAATATTCAGGCGCTCATCATCTCGATGCTCGCGTATGGTATTATTCAATTCGTAATTTGGATCGTATGAGGAATAAACTAATCGCGATTATTTTCATCTTACTTGTCGCAACTTGGGCAGATGCTTCTTTTGCAGTAGATCAGCTCGCTACGGTAGATAAGGAACTCGGGCTTCCGTTTCAGTCCGTGAGTTCACCGACGTATATCGGACGCGTCATCAAGGAGATCATCAAATACACGGGGCTTCTTGCGGTTATGGCACTGACGTACGGGGGGATTATCATGATGCTTTCGTATGGAGATGATGGGAAGATCAAGAGTGCAAAGAAGATCATCACGTACTCGCTTATCGGTGTAGTGCTTTCTGGTGTAGCATTTGCGATCATCGATGCTGTTAATTCACTTAAACTCGGATAATGAAAGCTATCAAAGGTCTTGTATTACTCATCCTGAGCTACCTTACGGTATCTGTAACATTTGCTGCAGAGTCCCACAGGGATGCGATGAAAGTTGGTGGAGGAAAATTTAGTGCAATGGAAAGCACGGATGTCTCGATCAAGGATAATTTCCTTAAAACAATTCAGGTATACTTGGTATCTGCATACGGGATCATCGCCGTAGGGGTGCTTATCTTCATCGGTTTCCGACTCTTTTCTGCACGCGGAAATGAAGCAGAGTTCAAGCAGGCGTGGATCGCTCTTGCTTACACGGTTGTAGGACTGGCGATTGCACCACTTGCTTTCGCAATTATCCGAATCGTTACTGGTTTTACTCTCTCGTAATATGAAAAATCTCAAGCGTAGCTTTCTTTTTCTGTGGGTGATTCAGCTGTTGATGCCAGTGTATTTTGCGATGACAAGCTCGGCATATGCAGATGATATTGACCCACCACCTATTGATAGCAGTCTTGCGGGTGCTCCAGGTTATCAGGCGAATAATCATTCTACCTCGTCAGAAACGAATCAGAGCGCAGCTGAAACAAATAGACTTGCTGAGAAAAATGCACTACTCAAGGCTGCAACTGATAAAAAAGATGATCCCTCTTCTGGTTCATCAGGTTGTCAGTTTGATGAGAATCAGTCTGTTTCTGATATGCTTGGAAACTCTGCTTGTAAGCCGAACAACGTAATCACCGCGAGTGACTATAAATATGATGATGGTGCGCGAGAACGGGTGATCGAGATTGCAAATCAGATCATCTTCGTCGGTTCACTCTTGTCTGTTGGGGCGATCGTGTATGCGGGATTCATCCTCGTGACGGCGATCGGTGACGATGAGAAGATCAAAAATGGAAAAAATTCCCTCAAATTCGGAATTATCGGATTCGTTATCATGTTGATCGCATTCCCACTCGTAAATGCGATCGTAGATATCTTTTATACGGTTGGAGCGTAATCATGCGCCTTACTCGATCATCGATGTTCCTTTTTGGATTTTATGCAGTGCTGTTTACAGCACTTTTGTTTGCAGGACAGACTGCACATTCTCCTGTGAGTGATGCTCCAGTTCAGACAGATGCAGAAAATGGAACATCTTCAACATCTGAATTTCACTGAGAACTGACTTCTCAGGGGATTGCAAAACGTGCTGAAGTGATCGATCGACTCGAAAGCGCACCGCTTAAGCCAGGATATGAGATCGTACTAAAAACAGATCGATACCATGCGAATGAACTTAAAGTCCTCGTAGAGACAACACTTGGTGCTTCAGCACTCAGTGAGAAGGTGACTCCAATTTTTGTTGAGCTCACCGATGATCGCTCTGAACCCCGAGGACAAACGACCGATGCAGGAGTGAGTATGACAGTTGCCATCCCGACAGAGAGTGAATTTCTCAAAGTATTTGTCCACGAGCTTGGACATATTGTGGATCTGCATTTCTTGAAATCTGGAGTACTTACTTCTGATCCGAGTGATCAGTTTTATGAGTATTCTTGGGTAGAATACAATCAGAAGAAAAAAGGCATGACCGTGAGTGATTTTGTCAGCGGATACGCACTCACGAACAAATACGAGGACTTCGCGGAGTCATTCGCTTTTTATGTATTTCACAATGACGAATTCCGCAAGCGTGCTGCCAAAAACCAAACTCTTGCTCTTAAGTATAATTTCCTCGCAGAAAAAGTGTTCGCCTCGGCCGAGTTTCAGGGGACATCATTTGAGAAACAATCGATCGCTTCATATATCTGGGATACCACCAAAATAGAGATCAACACGAAAAAATATTTGTTTTACCTGCGATAAACGCTATACTTTAGTTCGTAAAAACCTTCTTTGCACGACGTTTCCTTGTCTGCATCATTCACTTGGAAGGTTCACATATTTTCGTTCGTAGCTACCTACAGAACTCAGAGTTTACAGGTATTTACGAGCTTAGCTCGGTTTTTTATGACTGACCAAATTTTTCATTCTCACGAGAATGATTCGGGGCCGGTTGAGAAGCAGGAATCATCTGGAGGGAAAAAATCCCGCCGTGGTCCTCGACGACGTTCTGGAAAGCGACAAAGTGACTCGATCATTTTCGCAAGCCCAAACGGCAATCATTCTCGCCCAAACCAATCACGCGACAAATCTGCACAAGGTTCGTCTTCTCGTCCTAAGCAGCCACTTCCACGACACATCGAAGAGAATCGTACTCTCATGGCGTCGAGCGGAGTAATGGTGGCAACTTTCGTGGTTGAAGGTACATCACGATCTCTTTTGCAACCGCCACGACTCGAGAGTCGAGGATTTCTTTTGCCGCACGAAGTTCGTAACGCGCATGCCAAGCTGCAGAAAGCAGCACGTTCGAGCTATGAAGTGACCGTGAAGGATATCCCAGATATCGAAGAAAAAGACCTTGTACGACTCATCAAACAAGATCTTGAGAAAAGCTGCGATCAAACACTCAAAAAAACACCACTCATCATCCCCATTATTCATACACTTTAGAAATGACTTCTCAAGAAACAAACAACGCTCCAGCTGAAAATACTCAGCCAACTGAGAAAACTCAGTCAGAGCCACGCACGCCTCGTGCACGTCCACCACGATCAAAGCCAGAATCAGGATCTCGCGCACCTCGCCCACCACGAGAACGTGGAGGTTACTTTGCAGGCAAGGATCCAAAGCCGAACGCTGGTCCAGATAAACTCGAACCAGGAGCGAGCTTTATCACTATCCCGAAATTCCGCAACAAGCGATCTTTCCCATTTGTCACTCCGCAGCAGGCACTCAAGAAGCACCTCGGATATGAGGAACTTCGCGTAACTCCCACTCCAAAGGATGTCCTTCGTGTCATCCCATTCGGAGGGGTAGAACAGGTTGGTCTGAACTGTACTGGTTTCGAATACAACGGTGAAGTCCTCATCATCGACATGGGACTCCAGTTCGCTGACCAGTATCAGCACGGTATTTCATGTTCGATCCCAGACCTCAGCTACGTAAAGGGCAAGAAGGTGGCTGGTATCGTCATCACTCACGGTCATATCGACCACATTGGTGCAGTTCCATACGCCGTAAAGCAGCTTGGAAAAAATGTTCCAACCTACGCAACGTCGATGGCTTACGAGCTCATCGCGATGAAGCAGGCGGAAAACAACGCAACGATGACCAATCTCGAACGCATCAATCGAAACGTTCCAATCCAGGTCGGTGAGAATTTCCAGATCATGCCATTTACGGTAGATCACTCTATCCCAGACTCGGTTGGTATCCTCATCGAAACCCCAGTTGGACGATTCGTTCATACCGGTGACTGGAAGTTCGACAAGACTCCACTTCCATACCGCCCAAGTACGGACTACTCACTCCTCGACTCGATCGGTAACCGTGGGGTTCGAGCCCTTCTTTCTGACTCAACGAATGCCCACCTCATGGGTTCATCGATCTCAGAATCTGAAGTCGTTCGTTCGATCGAAGAAATCTTCGAAAAGTCAGAAGGACGTGTCATCACTGCGACATTCTCTTCTATCATCGACCGTGTGATGATCATCATCTCTGCTGCTGAGAAATACAACCGCAAGGTCGTACTCCTCGGACGAGGTATGAACAACTACATGGACATCGCCTTCAAGCTCGGATACGCTCGACCAAAGCCAGGGACTCTCATCTCTATGGAAGAAGCCAATCGTCTCCCAGACAGCGAAGTAACGATCTGTTGTACAGGAGCGCAGGGTGAGCGTTATGCTGCTCTCATGCGTATCGCAACTGGTGAATCAAAGGATACAGAGCTCCGCGCAACGGACATCGTTGTATTCTCATCATCTGTTATCCCAGGTAACGAGCGAGCCGTACAGGGACTCTTCGACATCATCCTCACACAGGGGCCTCGAATCTACCAGTACAAAGAATCAGAAATCCATGCCGGAGGTCATGCCCGTGCCGAAGATACCAAGAAGATGATCGGACACATCCGTCCAGAAGTCTTCATGCCAGTCTACGGATACCCACACATGCTCCATGGAAATGCACGAAACGCCTACGAAATGGGATACTCAAAAGACCGAGTCCTCATCACTCGCAATGGTCAGGTTGTAGAATTCACAAAGGATGACTACAAGCTCACTGACATGTACGTACCACACCGACTCCTCACCGTTGACGGATACATGGTTGGTATTACCAAAGAACCAGAACTCCACGACCGCGAACAGCTCAAGGCAGGTGGTGTTATCGCCGTATCTATCGCTAAGAAGCCAGGAGATTTCCTCTTCAAGCTCGATACTGCTGGTTTCCCAGGATTCCACAATTTCCCACGACTCGAAGATCGTATCATCGATTTCCTCGATAATACCCTCAAGAATGAGATCCAGCGCTTCCCAAATGCTGATGCGTTCAAGACGCATGCATCGAAGAAGGTTGCGGATATTATCTTTGAAGAGACTGGGAAAGAGCCGATGGTCCTCGTCCTCGTTCATTAGTTGGAGAATTTCTCTAAAACGCGAACTTCACATTCATTGTTCCACTTCCTCGTTCAACGTACAGTCGTACGTCTCACTGTGGTGCTCACAATTCATGCGAATTTCATCGTTTTTGAGGAAAATCTGAGATATATGCGTAGATTTAAAAATCACCCGACTAAGGGTGATTTTTCTAAATTTCCGTGTATTTACGGGCAGGAACGATGTAATTATTACTTAATTATTAATTTTTGACCACGAAATTTTATTTTAATTTCAATATTTGAAATCTTCTCTATAGAATCCGTTTCGTGGTTTAAGCCACATTTCAAGTAGTACAATTCCATTCAACGAAAAAGGAGTTTTTGCATGAAATTCAGTACATTTGCAATCATTGGCGCAATTACTATTCCTATGTTTGCTCGTGCTATTCCGCCGAGTAGCCAAATGCAGTGGCCAATTCCAGGGAAAACCGTTGCTGATACTAGCTTTTTCTTCGGCGTAGATGATTCTGTTGGCGATCTACGGAAATGCAGTGATAATAGGTTCTACACCCATTTGGGCACGGACATACTTGCTGCTCCGGGGACAACGGTGTATCCAATCTATCCGGGGAAAGTGGAAAGAGTTGCACAAGTCACGGGATGGGGATGGTATATCCTACTCTCCCATGATAACAACACTTGGACTTCTGTTTATTGGCACACCAATCCACTGGTGAGCAAGGGGCAGATGGTGTACAAAGATACACAGATTGCAACGGTCTACGATACTGCAACTATGGGGGATATTTCCCATCTGCATTTAGGGATCAGGAATTTAAAGACGGACCTCAATCCTGCCCCAAATTCTTATTCTGGATACTTTGGCTGCACAGAGAATACACAGGGATTCGTGCAACCGTATCAGTATCTGCCAAAGAGCGATCACTTTATTGCTGATGATAAGGATGGCGTATTTGCGTATCAGGGTAATTGGGCGATTTCCTCGGCAACTGAGTTCTATTATGGCTCGGGTTATCACCTTCTGGCTCCGAATGCCTCGGGATCTGCAGAGTTCAATCGCTCGTTCAGTCAGGTGCATAACTACGTGGTTTCCACGCGCATTCCGGTTGATCCGAACAGGACCAACAGTGCACGGTACGACCTCTATGTCAATGGTGTACTCAAAACTGGCACAAATATAAATCAGGCCAACATGGCCTACCGTGGTCAAAATGTGAAGCTATTTGATCTTGTTGTACAACCTAATGACACTATCAAGATCAGAATCACTAACCAAGGTACTGGCTATTTGGTTGTTGACAACATGTTGTTCGTAG
Source organism: Patescibacteria group bacterium (assembly GCA_049315825.1). GTDB lineage: Bacteria > Patescibacteriota > Gracilibacteria > BD1-5 > UBA2023 > JBMOJK01. Next base: position 43,383 of record JBMOJK010000002.1, on the reverse strand, counting down.
ATCAATGATCTACTGATCTTTGCTGTCCTAACCCGAGGGGTATACTGCAAAGTATGCCCCTCTTTTCTCATTATTCCCCACTCATATCATGCGATCACTTCTCATTCTTCTCGTTCCTGTACTCGCTCTCTGTTTGGGTTCGTGTTCATCTCAAAATCCATCCACCAATCTTTCTGAGACTTCTTCGGGCATAACCAACTCAGGTGCTATTTCGACAGCTTGAAAGCCTGCACCTATCGTCATCGGTGAAGACAAAATCCATCTTACAACGACTGAAGCACGCTTCCCACTCGAATTTTTAAAGAAAATAACTTTCGATTATGCAAGTGGAACGGTTTCCATCTGAAGCGAAGATCAGACAATTCTTGACCAGATCAAAATTCTTCCCGTAAAGAGTTTTCCACATGGAATCACGCTGCATCTCGATATACCTCCGAAGTGTAGATCTGACGAGATAGATAGCGGGGGTTATTCCTGTCTAGCAAAAAATTTCGAACTCACTTATCCCGCATGATGGAAGATATACGAAGGGGTTCCTGTTGAGTATTCTAACTATCCGTATGATCCAGTGAACTGGTATATTGATTACGACTGGAAAAATTACAGAGGTGATACTGCAGGTTTTGAAATATCCTTCATGCAGTTCGAGAAATCGCTCATCATAGACATTTTTAAAAATGGCAAATACTTCAAATCTCAAGTATTTCTTGTTCATGGCAACAAGTGAATCAGTGAACTCATAAATCTTGAAGAAAAGCATTCTCGAAGATTCCTGGAAACACTATGGGCAGGTGGCCCCTTGTTTTCTAGATAGTGTGTTTCAATACCAAAGGCATAAGCGAGTAAAACTGCCCTAAACGAGGTGGTTTTATATTAAATCACGAGCACGAAAAAAGCCATCTATAAGATGACTTTTTTGCTTCTTTTAGAAGACGCCACTACCTACATATCTGCAGATAGAATGTCCTCAATGCTCCTTGTGAGCCCATTAATCTGTAATTTTTGTTTTTCTTCTTCATACTTGTTTATTTGAACAACTGTAAGACAGTTTTCAATTGTGTCACAAAGCATACCACCTGGCACTGCGTCCTGCAAAGGATTAGCACTAGGAGTGTCCATTCTTATTTCTTCTGCATACTCGATAAGAACACAGATTTTGATGCCAGCATCTACATCTAAAAGATTTACCAAGAAATCTTCAAACTCGGCAGAATAGGCCTGTTTCATATGATAACTGATATTGTTTGCCGTATCGATAATGGCGATATCGTTATCTTGAGCTAGCTTTAACTGCCTTTGCGCACTTTGGATAAAATGCCTCACTTCATTGCTTATTTGCGTCATTATACTTCTCCTATAAAAAAGGTTTGTTTTGATTTGTGCATAATCCTTTCTCTGTGATTGGTTGATATGCGAGGTCACTATATTCCCCAAAAACACATTTTCAAATCGTCTGCCTCGCGTGAGATTCCCCCCACAATAGGCAGTAGAAAAGTCCTTTTCTTGCATTTTTTATGACATAAAATATACTCTGAATGTCTTCCATACGAGAACTGGCCTGGAAACCAGATTCGGTTGATAACATAGAGAGTCCTGTCGTGTGACAGGGAACTCGGGTGGAACCGTCCCTAACCCGTGGGACCCCGAGACCTTACTGAAGGTCTTTTTTTGATCTTTCAAACGGGCTATCTCTTCACTTTTTTGTTATGGAAATGAAACAAATCGTCGATCTCGCGAAGATCAAAGGATTCGTCTACCAAGGATCAGAAATCTACGGAGGACTCGCGAATACTTGGGACTACGGACCATACGGAGCAACCCTCAAAGAAAACATCAAGAACGCATGGATCAAGAACTTCGTACAAAAGCGTACAGACATGGTTCTCCTCGATGCTGCCATCCTCATGAATCCACAGGTTTGGGTAGCTTCAGGACACGTTGGAGGATTCTCAGATCCACTCATCGATGACAAGCTTACCAAAGAGCGTTTCCGAGCCGATAAACTCCTCGAAAACCTCATCGAAGACAAGCAAAAAGAAATGGGTGCAGATGCTGCAAAGGCTCATTTCATCTCAAAATACAATGTCGTAAATCTCGTACCAGAAAGCTGGTCGCTTGAGACACAGGGGCAGGTGATGCGAGAAGAAAAGGTAAAAAACCCAAACACTGGAAAAGACGCAGACTGGACTGAAGTTCGCAAGTTCAATCTCATGTTCTCGACGAAGCAAGGAGTTACTGAAGATTCAACTGCCAATGTCTACCTCCGACCAGAAACAGCTCAGGGTATCTTCGTGAACTTCGCAAATGTTGCACGCTCGAGCCGTAAGAAAGTACCATTCGGTATCGCACAGGTTGGTAAGGCCTTCCGTAACGAGATTACCCCAGGAAACTTCATCTTCCGAACTCGAGAATTCGAGCAGATGGAAATCGAGTTCTTCTGTGAGCCAGGAACCGACCTCGAATGGCACGACAAGTGGAAGAAGGAATGTATGCGTTTCCTCACGGACGTGATCGGTATCAAGCCAGAATCACTCCGCATGCGTGATCATGAAAAAGAAGAACTCTCGCACTATTCTGCAGGAACTTCGGATATTGAGTTCTTCTTCCCTTCGATTGGTTGGGGAGAGCTCTGGGGTATCGCGGACCGCACGGATTTCGACCTCAAGGCACACATGGCTGAGTCTAAGGCTGATCTCTCATATACTTCTCAGACACAGGAAGGTGACCAGACCGTGACGAAGAAATATGTCCCATATGTGATCGAACCATCTGTCGGACTTACTCGACTCTTCCTTGCAACGGTTTCCAATGCATTCGACGAAGTAAAAACCGAAGAAGGATCCCGCATCGTTATGCGATTTGCTCCAAATATCGCACCAGTAAAGGTAGCTATCCTCCCAGTGGTGAAGAAGCTCGGTGCAGAAGCGATGGAAGTCTTCAATCTTCTCTCTGAGCACTTCGTATGTGAATACGACGATGCAGGAGCGATCGGTAAGCGCTACTACCGAGCAGACGAAGTTGGTACTCCATTTGCGATTTGCGTGGATGGTGATCGATATGCTGCAGGCATGGTGACTGTTCGTGATCGTGATACTGGACTTCAGGATGAAGTCGCGATCGCTGATCTCGTAGAATACTTCCGAAAGAAGGGTTGTTAATCCAAAACCCGAGGCAAAGCCTCGGGTTTCTTGTTTCTCATCCCACAGTAACCCGCACTAATCCATCAAAGCCACCAAAACTATTGCTTTCTTTCAAAAGTATCTTACACTTCTCCCAATCTCTGTTTCGGTTTTCGGGCGAGATGTTATATTTTTATCTCGCACACATGAACGGGACTATTAAGAAAATTGTTGCTGCTAAGGGCTTCGGGTTTATTTCTCCAGCTCAGGGTGGTGATGACGTATTCTTCCACTGCACTAAGGTAGTTGGAGGACCTTCAAACTTCGATCTTCTCGCTGAAGGTCAGGCTGTTACTTTTGACATTGTTCAGGGTAAGAAGGGTGAAGAAGCTCACAACGTTGCTCCAGAAGTTGCAGCGTAGTCTGGGTTTCCCACTACAAAACACCTCCAGGTTTCTGGAGGTGTTTTTTTTGTGGAATTTTCTAGATGATGAAATCAGGTGTATTCGGGAGAATTCATCTATTTTTATGAAATAGTGTGTACTCGTCCGAAGGGTGTATGTGTATTTCCTCGAAAATAATAGGTGAAATCAGAAGTGGAAGGATATGTATGTATGACGAAGTTGACTCACTGTACGTCTCCGAGGTGCGCACTGCGTTTGTCGACGAGGAATACATACATATCCTTCCACTTCCATCACAGAGCTAAAATCTTAACGTAAACAAAAAGACCAAGGGTATTATCCTTGGTCTTTTTCAGTATTACGCACCGAAGCGTTCTGCGACGATCTTCCAGTTTACGATCTTCCAGAAGTTCTCTACATACTTCGCGCGGGCATTGCGGTAGTCGATGTAGTAGGCGTGCTCCCAAACGTCACAGGTGAGGAGTGGAACATCGCTGGTTGTGAGTGGCGTTGCGGCATTGCTCGTACTTACGAGATCGAGTGAGCCATCTGGTTTCTTCACGAGCCAAGCCCATCCAGACCCGAACGTCGCGAGTGCGAGTTTTGTGAATTCTGCCTGGAAAGCTTCGAGTGATCCCCATTTTGCTGTGATTGCTTCGAGGAGTTCTGATGGAACTTCTGCATCGGAAGCTGCGGCGAGTGAATCAAAATAAAATGTATGATTCCAAATCTGAGCGGCATTGTTGAAGATTCCACCAGAAGATTTCTGGATGATTTCTTCGAGTGAAGATGTCTCGAACTCAGTACCAACGATGAGTTTGTTGAGGTTATCAACATAGGTCTGGTGGTGCTTTCCTGAGTGGAACTCAAGAGTTTCAGCAGAGATGTAAGGTGCGAGTGCATCGAGTGCATACGGCAAAGAAGGTCGAATGTGAGTCATATTTAAAGTTAGGATAACGTCGTAGTGTATAATAATCCTAAGATATTTCAAGCGGGTTTGGTTTACAATGTGACCTTCTCGCGTATTCTTACGTTAATTACTTTCATATTTTTGTTATGCGATTTATTGCTCCGATTCTATTGTGTGTGTTTTTGGCATCTTGCTCAAGCGCGACAACTTCCAAGCCAGTAGGAACTGGTGAGTATGTTAACTCGGTCTATACGAGCAAGGTTTCTAAGGATATCCAGAGCGGTGTATATGGAGCTCCGAACTCAAAGGTGAACCTCACTATCTTCTCGGACTACCAGTGTCCTGCATGTATCAATCTTCATGAGATGATCGATACAAAGCTCTGGAAGGACTACATCGACACCAAGAAGATCACAGTAACTTTCAAAAATTTCCCACTCACTATCCCACATGCGAATGCTGAGGGTGATGCACTCGCTGGTCTTTGTGCTCTATCAAGCGGAAAGTTTAAGGAATTCCGCAATGAAATGTACGCAGTAGAAGAAGCGAAGAAGGGTGCGGCTGTTACGGATGACGAGCGAGCTGCAGCTGCGAAAAAAGCAGGGATTACCGATCCAAACTTCAAGCAGTGTGTTACAGAGGCGTGGTATCAGAAGCGCCTAGAAGCTGAGATGAAGGATGGTGAACGACTCGGACTTCAGGGAACGCCTTCTGTATACCTCGGAGACACGATCCTCAACTTCACAACCCCAGAAGAATTCTTCGGAATCATTGACGCTGCGCTGAAGTAGTATTCTATATTTGACAGAAGTGATATTGTACGTATAGATGGAATATTACGTATTGTTAGCGTACCCCTCATGCCTCCTTTGAAAAGTACAGAATCATCAGAATGATCTGTAGAAGAAAGTAAGCCAGTCGTTCGTATCACTACAAGATTACTGGATGATAATCATCCTCTGATCAAAGAGTTAAAACGTGAAACTTTTACCAAATTGTCAGCGAATGAACAAATTGCTGAACTTTCACGACTCATGGTGAAATTTGGTCCAAAAGATCCAAAAACTGCAAGTGAAGTAATCGCAATAGTTACCTCAGCATTTACTTCTACTGTATCTCACTGTGCACTGACAGCTGAAGAGGTGGAGCATATCGATACTCTCGAATACGCTGTTATGAGTTCACTTTCAAAAAAGAAAGTGGCTGTAGTGCGCTATAAACGTGTATTGTGAGAATACTACGATCAACTTTCTGTGGATACACGGGCAGTCATGCAAGAATCAGGGGTCGATCGAGAGAAATTTATCCGTACATCGCTCAAAAAAACTCTCGAATCTTTTCAAGGTGTCTCGAATGAGATTACCGATTATCTTTGGTCAAACTATAGCCTCAGCTTTGAGGCACGATGGTTTATACGTGTGTTTAATAGCGAAGATGCTATCTGAGAGGATACGATTGCTGATGTATGCTCAACGAGTGGTGGAAGTCCAGATCATTTCGCGGATCTTGCTGTCGAACAACCATTTTTAGGTATTGATGGTCGCAAGATCAAGAGAGAACTTGCAGATACTATTTCGACAGATGACAGACTCACGGGAAATTTTCTTGCGCAGCCAGTATCACTGGTAGAAGGGTCACATCTTGTTGGGGTAGATATCGAGCGCGTAAACTCCAATGGATTTATCAATCCAAATTGGTTTTTGTACGATGTGGATGCTGTGACGGCGATGAAGTTGTGGGGTGAACAAAAGACAAAGTATTTGTTTGGGAATTATTTCCTCAGTCATCTACGAAGCGTGGAAGGACTTAATGAAGTACAGTACCCAGATTTCTACAATCTCTGTCAGTTTCGATTGAAAGCATCAGAGTCTGTCAATGATGATAAATCGAAGTTGACTGATATGATTCAGCATGTCTTCGAGTGGACTCTGCCAAGTGATTTTTCTTCAAAGATGCTTGCGGAGCTTGTAAGTCATTTACGGACAGTCGTTCCTGATTTTCTCGTATCAGGTCAGCCAAAGAATTTTGAACATCCAGTTCAAACGAGCCTTGGACGCAAGTCGTATGCTGGATATTTTGCCGGGTCAAAGGGCTTTGAAAACACAAGTCTTATCGATATTCGACCGCAAGATCCTAAATGAGTACGCAAGCTCCGCTTTTCTACGGACTATGGACAGGATGCGGTGTTATTCGTAATTTTGCAGGTTTCACATTTCCTCAAACATAAGTCATTTATCCGAGAAGATCATCTGTGGACTAGTATCTATCGACTCTACAACAATATGTCGATGGAAGGGGTGTCACGGTTTGATCCAAAGGTATTTGAAGAGCAGTACAATACACTCGTTAAAAAAGTTATATGGCCACTTTCTCTGGAGCATATCCGGGAGAAAGGAGGTGTAGGAAAGCCACATAATATCCTCCTGTACGGACTCTACGGTGCTGGGAAATCGCAGCTCCTTACCCATGTACTTGCTGAGAGAAAATATACACTCCCAAATGGGAAGGATATTACACTCAATGCAAATGTGCTCAATATTGGAGTAAGCGAATTTGCTGATATGCTCGTAAAGAGTGTCTCTGGCTTCAGAAAACGACTCTCAGATATCCATGAAAATACTGGACTTCCAATCATCTTGATCGTGGAAGATATCGATACGATTATTAAAGAAGTAGGAACAGAATCTGATCCTGTTTCGCAGGCATTAACAACCTTCTTTGAAGGTGTTGGCTCGCTTCCTGTTACGGTGATCACTTCAACGAATTGTCCTGAGAGATTGCCGGAAAGACATCTGCGACCAAATAGACTTGATGTACTTTCAGCATTCAATTATCCGATTGAAGAAGGTGTACTCAAGGGGGTCTTACATACACATTGGACTCGCGCGAATCTAGAGAAGACATGGAATGCTCGAGTTAGTTTCGATGCATTTTCGGAGCATGTATTACCAAAGATTGAAAATTTCACCGCGAGTCATGTAGCTGCATTTATCAAGACACTGATTGAAGAGCTGGAATTTGAAGATCAAACCTCCTTGGATAAATCATCAATTTTTGCCATCGTAGATCGATCCCTTGAGATGGTGATTGTCCCTATTGGTGACATGACCGAAAGACAAGAGTCAATGCAAAGATGGTATGCAAATCTTACCAGTCGAAACTCGAAGAAAATTGGTTTCTAGTTCTGTAGATATTCCTCCTTATGTCACAATTTACTTCGAACAATTTCGATCGAGTACTTACATTCGAAGAGTTTAATAATCTCGGTAAAAGCTCAAAAGCGCAGGACTGACAGGATTCATATATTGGGTCAGTTCTTTTAAATGATCAACAGGCTACAGCTGAAGTTGTTTCCATGGATCAGAAAAGAGTGAATATGCTTCGTACAAAAATACGTGGTAACGAATGAGTGGGTTGAATTATGAACCAGATTCATTCGCTTGCTAATGTTTCGACAGAAATTTTGATAGATGTAGCTTTTACGCTCGCACAAAATCGATCTTACACTGCGTTACGAATGTGGATGGAACGCTCTCTTCAAGATGAGCCAGGTGCATTTGCTAAGATGTTCGAATTTGTTGTTGAACAACTCTGGTGAGCAGATCGTGTTGCTACTCGATTTAAACAGAGGAGATATCATGTGGAACACAGGGGTGCCTTCCTTCTTATGGATCAGTTGATAGATCAGATGCAGGCATCTATACTTGCGCCAGAGGCAGTAAAAATAAAAGATGAAGATCTTGGCGCAATCTTCCGATCATTTGGTGTATTTAAGGAAAAGGCCGCAGATGATATCCTGCTTGCAGAGACATTTTACACTGCAGCTACGAATTATGGCAACTGACGCGCTTACGCAGATTTAGCGCGTATTTTCGAGGCACGAGATGATATAGAGGCTGCAGAACATGCAATGCACACTGGTTGGCATGTTTTGCGTTCAGTAGAGTGCCTTGAAAAACTTATGCTTGAGGATTTTCGAGAGTGAAATACTGCTGATGGATTTGAGAAGTGGATCATACTTACTAAGCTCAATGTAGATATTCCTCCGCGTACGGGACTGATTGAGGAATTTGTTTTCCCGCGTGATATAATAGTGTTCCAACAGGAATGTCAGGAATTTGCAAAGAAGTATGATCCATCTATTCGCAGTCGAGCTCAAAAAGCCCTCAAGATTGTCCTTGCTACCCTTGACGAGGATGTAACGGAACAGCGTTTTCAAAAACTGGCGCAGTATCAAGTAAGTGCGATTGAGCTTGCGTCTCCAGTGGATGGCTTTAGGTATGTGCGAGAACTTCGTACTATACTTGAGGATGATCGCATTCCACGCGATACGGTACAGGAGTATTTCATTCAAAATGCCTCTCCGCTTGCGCTGTGAGAGATTACAGACGATGATGAGTCGAGAGATTTAGAATCTTTCACACTTTTTGAATTGGTGCAGGCACATGTATGTGTCATAGCTCAACGATTGTATTGAGAAGATTGAATTCAGGTAGATGATGAGATTGATGCGATTGCTGATGTTTTTGGTCACGAATGACTTTCGGATTTTGCGACACTTCACAAAGAACGACTCCTGGCAGCAATTGAACTCTCTAAGAGTGAAGAATATGGGTCGACTGTATTTCGAAAGCAGCTTCATCTTCGTTCGGTCGAGGAGGTGGGCGGACAAGAAAACTGGAATCTCATTCTGCGCGATGTATTTGAACGACAAACGAATCGTACGAACACATACAGCAACGAAATTATGCTCGACATGGCGATTCATGCCATTATGCTCCATTTCCCAATCGAATCTGTGCTTGAATGCTTGAATGGTATTTCTGCGGTTTCAATCGATAAGAATGTAGCTCTGTATATGGGACGACTTCTTGTTCAGAATGGATTATATGAGCAGAGTATTATCTTCTTTGTTGACTCAAATCTTTCAACAGATTGAGCATTCTGGGATCTAATGAAGGCCGTGAGACATAGCTCGCAGGCTCGAGAGAAATTGAGTGAATTTATTGGTGAACAGAGAGGTCTCGACCTTATCAAAGTTGCGAAAAAATTCGCAAAGCAATATGAGAATGAAGGAGCTGATGTACAAGGGAACGTCTCTCTTCTACTTGCTGAGACTTACGAGTTACTTGGAGACAATCAAAAAGCCGAGGCTCACTATAAAACTGCCGTTGAATACGGTGAGCTTGTATCGACGGTTCGATATGCGAAACAGTTATTGGATTCATGAGACAGTGGTCGAGCACGAGACATCTTAAGTAAGGCTTATGATGAAACTGGTCATACAAACTGTCTTGCTGGACTTATTTCAGCAGAATTAGCTCTTTGAAATCGTGACGAAGTGGCTCGACTTATTGATGAAGCACCAAATCCATACGATCCTGACCTCATTATGCTTAAGTTGCAATATCAGTCACGCTGAACGCCGAGCGACAAGCTCGAATGAATTATACAACTTCGAGATCTTTCCGATGCGATGCTGACTTCTGTGCCTGATGAAGTGATCGCAGAATTCATACAGTATGCAAGATCTGAACTCATCGTGGCTGATAGGTTTGCTTGAACCAGTAGACAAGATATTGAGTACATACTCCTTATCGCATCAACGCTCGCTAAAATAGATATCACCCCAAATTCAGCGACTGAGTTTTTTTGACGAATATATACTCTGCTTAAACAGAGTAGTCATACAGTGCGTGCTGCTATTGTCGGTTATTTGAGTGCAGAAAGAGGCTATATAGATGAGGATACTGCCTCAATTCTTGATCTCGAAGATAGCTTTTCAATGGGAACAGTTGCTCAAATTCTTCAGATCGAGGCACAGGGATTATTCTCCAAGTACAAGAATCATAGTGCAGCAACCGAACTTGCTGATATGATTGGATTGATGTTTGAAGAAGGATGTGGAGAACAGGAATATGCAGATGGGTGGTATTATCTTGCCCGTAGGAAGCTACGAAGTGATACGGATAAAAATCCCGATGATCACTATATACAGACACATATGAGCCATACGAAAAAGCTGCTCCACTAAGACTTCCCATTTCCCGTTTTTTCTCTATAATGCGCGCATCCTTTTCCTCGGTGCGCGCAGCTTCGTTATTCAGTAGAGTAGCGAGACATCCGCGAAGCGGAGGAGGGGAAATATTCTTCATTTTTTCCTATGATTCCTGGACTTTCGGATCAGAACGTGGTTGATAAGCGACCCGTTGTTAAGACGTATGCGGTGAGTGGTAAAGAGATCACCATCGAATCTGGTAAACTCGCTCACCTCGCAGACGGAAGCGCAGTGATCCACGATGCTTCTGGTAACTACCTCCTCACCACTGCTGGGATCAAGGCGGAAGCCAATCCTTCAGCATCATTTTTCCCACTCAGTGTAGAATTCCAGGAGAAATACTATGCGGCTGGTAAGATTGGTGGAAACCGCTTCATGAAGCGAGAAGGACGTCCTTCTGAGACAGCCATCCTCAACTCTCGTCTCATCGACCGACCGATTCGTCCGATGTTCCCGAAGGGAGTACTCAACGAAGTACAGATTATCTCGACGATCCTTTCTTCGTCGGGTCTTTCTGACTTTGGATTTTGGGGGATTACGGGTGCTTCACTCTCGCTCATGCTTGCGGGCTGTGGTCAGTTCGAAGGTCCGGTTGCGGGAGTTCGCATCGCGATCACAGCGGATGATCAGTTCGTATTTGATCCTACTTTTGAGATGCTCGCGACGGCGAAGCTCGATCTCACGGTTGCAGGTACAAAGGATGCGATCACCATGGTCGAATCTCAGGCCCACGAAGCGAGTGATACACTTATGATCCAGGCGTTTGAATTTGCACATGACATCATCAAGCAACTCTGTGATGTGCAGGAGGATTTCGTACGAACGTACCGTGAAACACACGAACTTCCTTCGATCGAACTCACGTGTAAGTCAGAAAATACAGAACTTAAAGAACGTATTTTTGCACTCGTAAGTGAGGAACAGATCAAGCCGCTTTTTGGAACTGGAAAGATGGAATTCCATCACCAGCTTCACCTCCTCGAGGACAAGGTACTTGCAGATCTCGGGTACGATCCAGAAGCAGATGAGAACACGGTGAGTCCTTCTGAAGTTGCAGAATACGTCTACGCTACCGTGAAGCATCACATGCGAGCAAAGGTGCTCACACAAAAACTCCGACTCGATGGGCGCAAGCTCGACGAAGTTCGACCGGTTCGATCTGAGACGGGGATTCTTCCTCGAACGCACGGTTCAGTGCTCTTCGAACGAGGGATCACACAGGCACTTTCGATCACAACACTCGGGGGTCCTGGGGATATCCAGATCGTCGACGACATGTTTGAAGAAGACACAAAGCGCTACATCCATCACTACAATTTCCCTCCGTTCTCAGTCGGAGAAGTGCGCGCGCTTCGCGGGGTGAGCCGTCGTGAAATCGGTCATGGACGTCTCGCAGAAAAGGCGGTAGAAGTGGTACTTCCTGCGCTTGCGGATTTCCCATACTTTATCCGTGTAGTTTCTGAGATTACATCGTGTAATGGTTCATCTTCGATGGCTTCGATCTGTGGATCTTCGCTTTCACTCATGGACGCAGGAGTTCCGATCAAGGCAATGGTTGCCGGAGTTGCGATGGGTATGATCTTCGACGAGGAGACACGACAGTATGAGATCCTCTCAGACATCCAGGCTCAGGAAGATTTCCTCGGTGACCTCGACTTCAAGGTCGCTGCGACCGAGAACGGTATCACGGCACTTCAGATGGACTGTAAGATTGCAGGACTTCCACTTACCGTGATCGCTCAGGTATTTGCTCAGGCAAAGACCGCACTTGTATATATCTCAGGTGAGATGCGCAAGACCCTTGCAGAACCACGTCCCAATCTCTCCCCGTACGCACCATTCATCCTCAGTGTATTTGTACCAGAAGAAAAAATGCGTGAAGTGATCGGAAAGGGTGGAGAAACCATCCAGGGAATCGAGAAGAATTTCGGCGTTGCCGTCAATCTCGAAGACGATGGACAGTGTTCTATCACGGCCAAGGATCAGGCGTCTGGTCAGGCGGCCCTTGCCTTCATCAAGGGAATTCTCAAGGACGACGAAGTAGGAGATGTCCTCCATGGTAAGATCATCAAGATCCTCGACGGAGTTGGTGCTATCGTAGAATGGGCCAAAGGGAAATCAGGAATGATGCATATCTCAAAGCTCGGAGTTCCAGAGCGCGTTGAAGATATCAATAAGTACGTTCAGGTTGGTCAGGAAGTAGATGTGAAGATTATCAATATCGATAAGGAGAAGGGGCGAATCGGACTTGAGCGTATTACTACACCTGCGAATGTTGGATAAAGTAGTATGTCTAGAGACGTATAGGCTTCGAGTCCAGGAAAAAGAACTTGAGGATATGTTCTTTGGTAGATCTTGTATTTCACAGGAGATAAACTCTCTTCTTTTAGGTTTGAGAGAACTCATTGTAGCAACGCTTGAAATATGAGATGCTCTGCAGTGAGATTGTGAAAATAAAGAGACGCTTGATGCTATTCGTAGGAAATTACACGATACTCATATAAAAATTGTCGAGTAGTGCATTTCGATTTATACGCGGTAGATATTAGAATTTTCAATTATTTTAAAGCCCAAAAGCAACATGACATCTTCAAATATTCCAGAGGTTTACGCCTTCGAACTCGGACGTGAGTGGAAACTCTCACTCGCTGAACTCGAAGCGGTTTTTGGAGTAGAAAGCATCGAACGCGTTTCTGAGAAACTCGTCTTCGTTCGAACCACTCTCGATGTTCGTGCACTTTTCTGGAATCTTGGCGGAGTAGTTCGTGCTATGCGTATCCTCATGCCACTTCGCGATCTCAAGATGTTCCCACACCGCGTGATGGAAGTCCTCGAAGAAGCTCCTGACGAAGGGAAAATCTCCTTCGCCCTCGGAGTCATCGGTCCAAAATTCCCGATCTTCTCAATGGGGCTTCGCATCAAAAAAGACCTCAAAGCCAAAGGAAAGAGCGTGCGATTTGCCAACAAAGACGACAAGAATCTCGTCTCTGCCGTTGTAAAGAAAGAAAGCCTCGCCTACCACGAACGTGAGTTCTTCGTGCTCGAATGTGCCGGCGAAACAGTCCTTGCTGTCACGACTGCGATCCAGGATATCGATGCCTATGCGGCTCGTGACCTCAAGAAAGAACGCGACATGGACGTCGGGATGCTCCCTCCAAAGCTCGCACAAACTATGGTCAATCTCGCGATTGGCTCAAACCTCGCAGAAGGGAAGACTGCCAAGATTGGACTCTACGATCCATTCTGTGGACTCGGAACTGTTCTCATCGAAGGAGCAAACATGGGGATCACGAAGCTTCTTGCTTCGGATATCAGCAAAGAAATGGTTGATGCAACCAAGGTTGGGATCGAGCGCTTCGCCGAAGCCCGAAAGATCCATCCAGATGCCTATACCATGGGGCTCGATGCTCGCAATATTGCTAACTTTCCACGACTTCGAGACGTGACACACATCGTCTCAGAAGGCTACCTTGGAAGTGTATTCTCCCAAGAAACCATTGCCAAAGACAAGGTTGCAGCCGAGAAGAAAAACCTCATCTCCATCTACGAAGGAATGTTCCGCGGACTCTGGAGTGCAAAATTCTCAGGAACGATCGTTATGACCATCCCATGTTGGGGAATCCGTGGCGAATTCATCTACTTCACCGAATTCTACGATCTCATCAAGAAAATGGGCTTCGAACTCCAGCCACTCCTGAGTAATCGCAAAGAAATCCAACCTACGAAATATGGAACTTTGCTCTACCGCAGACCGGGACAGACGGTGGGAAGAGAAGTGTGTCGGATAGTGAGAAAGAGCGTGAAATAGAAAATCCCGTCCGATTTATCGGACGGGATTTTGAGAAGAATCAGATCAGGAGCGACCATTTCTTTTTCTCTGCAAATTCCCGAGAAAACCCTTCAAACTTGCATTTTCCGCCTTTCTCGTTACTCTCTGCGCGCAGTCGCGCCCAGGTGGTGGAACGGTAGACACGCAGGTTTCAGAAGCCTGTGGGAGCAATCCCGTGTGGGTTCAAATCCCATCTTGGGCACCAATTTGAGATGTAACCGACGGATTTGAACGTGAGGTATCCTGCATCGCGGGATAGGAAGCCAACAACTTGGCTTTCGGCCGAGCGTGGCCCGAAGGGAAATCCCATCTTGGGCACCAATTCTCCTTTGAGAGATGCACGAAAATAATAAGGGATTCTTTAGAATCGAGATCTTGGGAGTCTCATGTTATTTTCGGTTTATATTTTTGAATTTTTCGCTATGAAAACAGCTATGCAGTGCCGTGTAGGTACCGTTGTAAAAATTGGAAACGACCTCTTCGTGGTTCTCCGATTCGAAATGCACCGCGCAGGACGTGGAGCAACAAATATCAAGCTTCGTCTCAAGAACCTTCTCCAGAAGGGAATGGCAGACAAGATCTTCGATTCTGAAGAAAAAATGGACGACGTAACGCTCGCTCGTTCTAAGTTCGAATTCCTCTACGAATCTGCAGGAATGTACGCATTCATGGATCAGGAAAGTTTCGAGCAGATCGAACTCAGCGAAGAAGACATCGGTGACGCGAAGTTCTACCTCATCGAAGGACTCATCGTTGATATCCAGAGTTTCGAAGGTCGTCTCGTAGGTGTTATGCTCCCACAGCGAGTGAAGCTCAAGGTTGTTGAAGCTGATCCAGCCGTTGCAGGAAACACTGCCGATGGAAAGGTCGACAAGCTTGTGAAGCTCGAAACTGGTCTCGAACTCCGAGTTCCAGGATTCGTAAATCAGGATGACTACATCATGGTTTCTCCAGAAACTGGTGAATACATGGAGCGCGCGAAGAACTAATTCGCCCCTCTAAAAACCCTCCGAAGCTCGTAAGAGCGAAGGAGGGTTTTTTGTTATTTCTTGCTTACTCCGATATAAATCGCTACTTCACCTTCGCGCTCGTATTTCTCAAAATCTGTCGCGAAATCCCGCCTCCATTCAGTTTTGCCCGTGGTAAATATTCTCCAGATTTCCATCCAGGTATCGATCACCATCTGAGGCATCGGACCGCTGTTTCGAAATACCATATAGTCTCCAGCTTGGATCGTGAGCGAGTGAAGATTGGGGTCAGATACGATTGCATTTGTCTTGATTCCGACCGTGAGATTGTATTTGCCAAAGATATCGGACTCATAGTTCGAATACACCCCGTATGTCGTATCCATATCCGCTGCATCTGGGATATTTCTACGGATATTTTCCGCATAAAATCTCCCCCAAAGCGGTCCGATCTTGGCTTCGGATGGATTTTGCTCATCTCCGTTGGTGGTTCGGGTGGTGATACCCGTGATCTGAAATGCGTCGATGTGAACGAGTGATGTTTCCATGTGGATTAGTTAAGAAATGCGTCGATGGTCGTGCGGATGTCGCGACTTTGTGTGGAGCATGCGAGAGATTGGAATGGCGTATCTGCAAGTGTGAGCAGTGTTTCTAGGCTGGTGAATTGCGTGGCAGGGGTGATGAACGACTCAAAGAGCGATCCGTCGGCTCCAAATCCCTCTATGATCTCTCTGAAATCTCGTATTTTCTCGAAATGAGCATCATTACTCTCCCGGTAAATATCCCAAAGAAATGGCTTACCCGCAAGACTCGCGGCGATGAGGCTATTTTCTCAACGCACGATATTGGTATCACAGAGCGTGAGCAGATCTTGATAGTCCGTGAGTGCGAGAAAAGGGAGTGAGATGCAGTTCGCGAGATTGATACTTTGTCCGCCACAGATGAGAAACTGGATATTTGGATGATTCTCCGCAAGTTTTTGTATTGTCTCAAGCGTGGTCGGATATACAAAAACACTGCACCATTGCGATGAAGTGTTGAGTGAAATGAGAGAATATTTTTGTATGAATTGCTCCCGAGTCAGTGTATTGTGTGTCCCAGGAAGTACGATCCCAGCACCTTCTTCAAGGATGGTTGGTACGAGATGAATAACTTTGGATGCCCCGATCGTGTAGGTCGTGCCATGGATTGATCCGATCCCAGGATCTCACAAACCTCGATCTTTGTGAAACTGGAGATAATCAAAGTTGAGAATCATGTGTGGATATGTTGCTTGGAGCTCGCTTTCGATGAGTTTGAGTCCAAAGAAATTACACCTGATCTCGCTATGATCGCTTGTGCTCCAGTCTGAAAGTACGTGATAACTGAGTCTTGGGAATGCTTTCTCTGCGAGCATTCTTTCGAACAATGCCTCGTCTTCACTCCAAAACCGGATCGTGAGATCGGGGTGTTTTTCCATCATCGAAACTGCAAGCGACAGAGCAAAGCCCATGTCCCCAAAGTTGTCGATGATCGGTACGGTAAAATCCATCTGCATGCGACAAGTCTACTTCCCATTTGCAAAACGCAAGATTCTCTGTTCAATACGCACATGATTCCAAAACTTCTTGATACACGTCTGCGAGCTCTGCTCTCAGACACCGACTACCAGACTGCGATGCACGCCTTTGCAACTGCGCGCACAGCGTCGTTTCGCGTTAACACGCTCAAATCTTCTGAGACTGAGATTGATACCATCCTCGCGGAACTTGCGATCCCGGCTACGAAATTCGTAGCTATCCCAGGTGTGTATTTGCTTGCACCAGAGGATGAATACAGATTCAAGGGCTCGAAGCTATTTCGAGAAGGGCTTACTTACATGCAGTCGCTTTCGAGCTTGCTTCCTCCACTCGTCATGAACCTCGCTCCCAAGATGAAGGTCCTCGATGTGTGTGCAGCACCGGGTTCTAAGACGACTCAGATGGCCGCACTCATGTCCAACCAGGGTCAGATCATCGCTCTTGAGCAAAGCCCTGTTCGCTTCGACAAGCTCGCCCACAATGCAAAGCTTCAGTGAGCAACGATCATCAAGCCAGAGCGTCTAGATGCACGAAAGTTCTTCGATGAGAACTCTGACCAGTTCGACGCTATCCTTATCGATGCACCATGTTCAGCCGAATGACGCATTCGACTCGATGATGAGCGATCATACGGGTTTTTCTCGCTCGAAAATATCCGCAAGAAAGCAGAACTCCAATATGATCTGCTTGTCCGATCCTACAAATCACTCAAGAAGGACGGGATTGTTCTGTATTCGACATGTACCCTTGCTCCCGAGGAGAACGAAGGTGTTGTTTCGAAATTCCTCCTCGCTCACCCGGGTGCCAAACTCGAACCGATCGAGTTCCCATTCGCAGAAGTTCGCCCGGGGATAAAGGTATTCTCGAACCGTGTCTACCACGCTGAAATGCACAAAACAGTGCGCATACTTCCTTCTGAAAACTTCGAGGGGTTCTACCTTGCGAAGATCAAAAAAACCACGAACTAAAGAAGGTCAAACTTTCCTTTGACATATACACACTTTTTCATACTATCTTTCGGTCCAATTTTTTTTGCAACATGACATTTTCACCTCCAAAGAAAGCCTCGAAAGTTCAGTCTGGTAAGCGTCACGGTAAGTGGCTCTTTGAGAAGGCTCGCAAGATCAAGAATTCAGTCGTTCTTCAGTACGACGCAGCAGGAAATGCGATCGGTCTCGCTCATTTTGCATCTCCAATCACTGGAGAATACAACGGCCGCAAGGTCTACAAGGTAGGTTCGAAATCAAAAGTAACTACGGTTCGAGCGTAACTCCACTTCCAAAAGCCGGATTACTCCGGCTTTTATTTTCAGCTGCGGTCTTTTAAATATGCGAAAACTCTCTCGTCGCGAAGTGCGCGAATTTCTCTTGCAGGCGCTCTACGCTCGTTCGGTTCTTGGAACTGACTTCTCTCTGGAGAATTTTGCGTCGTCTTATTACGAATCTCCGGTAGGAGATGCGCTTGTTGATGCGTATTTTCTCGATATGTATGAGGGGATCGTAGTTCAGGAAGGTACCCTTCTTCAGATCGTGAAGATGTATGCTCCGAAGTTCGATATCACGATCATGCCACTCGTCAATCTCCTCCCGATCTTCATCGGCGCATATGAGATGCTCTACCTCAAGGCTGATCAAGTTCCTGAGAAGGTTTCGATCAACGAAGCAGTCGAACTTGCGAAGAAATTCTCTGACGACGGTGCTCGTGAGCTCGTCAACGGAGTACTCAATAGTTTGAAAGATCAAAAAAACGATATACTAGCAACGCTCACACCACGAGAGGGTCACTTTTTCAGCATTTAGTGTTTTTGGGTGATCCCCATTTTCGTATTTAATGTTTTCCTATGTCTAAACGGGGCAACCGCTTCGATTCGTTGGCATTTGAAGAGAAGGTAGAAAGTCTTCTGCTTTCTCTTGAGATTCCGTACAAGAGACGAAGCTCATACGTACTTGCATTCCTCCATCGTTCTGTGCTCAATGAGCTCAATTTTACTCAGAGCAACGAACGACTCGAATATCTCGGAGATGCAGTGCTCGAACTCATCACCACCGAATACCTCTACCACGCCTTCCCGGACAAGGACGAAGGCGCGATGACGGATATTCGAAGTGCACTTGTACGTGGTCGCAATCTTGCAGATATCTCTCTCAAGATTGGACTTTCGGACTTTATCCTTCTCTCTAAAGGCGAGATGCAGGCTGAGTGACACCTCAATCCGTACATCCTTGCCAATACCTTTGAGGCGCTCCTCGGAGCGATCTATCTCGATGCAGGATTTGCAGCGGCCAAGCAGTTCGTGGAAGTGCATGTCATCTCAACTCTCACGGGCATCCTTGAACAAGCACTCCATGTGGATCCCAAGTCCAGCCTTCAGGAAATCGTCCAAGCGATGTTTAATGTGACACCACACTATGATCTTATCGGCGAGCAAGGACTCGACCACGATAAGACATACGAGATTGGAGTATTTGTCGAGAATCGTGAGATCGGACGTGGTACTGGATCGAGCAAAAAGAAGGCGCAGTCCAAAGCGGCTGAAAATGCTCTCGAACGAAAAAGTAACTGGGAAAAATAAAACCATCCAACTGGATGGTTTTATTTTTATAAATGCTATTTGCGATTCTCTTCTGTAGGGCCTTACCCGGGATTCACTCAAAAATAAGGGGTATAATCAGCGAAGCCCTACGCATTTCAACTTGATCAAACTAAATTAGTATGTTAATTTTGTTCAAATCAATAATTACTACGATCTATGCGTCTCGTAATCCGCTCAAAATCTGGATTCACCCTCGTGGAACTTATCGTTACCATTACGATTCTTGCGATACTTGGTACGATTGGCTTTCTGTCTCTGGGTGGTTATTCGGCAGGTGCACGTGATGCTACGAGAAGTACCGACCTTGCAAACATAGCAAAGGCACTCGATACATCTACGATTGCTTCGGGTACCTTTCCAACTCCAGACAATTCTTTCAATGTGACATTTAGTGGCGGTTCTGTCTGGAAGCAGGGTGTATTTGCGGATGGGGCAGCAACACGACTGAATTCATCAGCTTTAAATAAAGCTCCAACAGACCCACTTACCCAGAAAGCGTATACATACTCGGTTCTTTCGTATGGGAATGCATATTCCCTTAAGGCGGACTACGAAGGATCTGCACCAGTAGCGATTGCGCCAGCTCTCATTGAACAGGCACATGCAGATGCTGGAACACCCAATATTGTATATGTACGGGGTACGTACCAGGGAATATCCGCTGCAACGCAAGCATCAAATGTCTACTATGTGCTCGCGATTCCGAGTATCATTAGTAGTATTGGAAATCCAGGTGATAACATAGAAATCTCTGCGAACCTTCTTTCTGGAAAGTTGCTCTTCTCAGGGAAAGATATCGCAAGTCCATCAACATTTAATCCAAATACGGTTGTGTATTCTGGAGCCTCGCTTCCAGAAGATGATTCAACGGGAGGGATTACTACAATGGTGAGTAATCTAAAGGCCGCATATGCGAGCTCTGATCTTGCAGGTACCCCAAATATTAAAAATGTCGTATCGCTTGAGACGGCCCAATTTGCAGTAGCAGGAGCAACTGTTATTAATACACAACTCGGAGGGAAGGTGCAGATGGATCTCATCATGAATTCAGCCGCAACTTCAACAGGAAATACGTCGACTGGTAACACTTCAACAGGTACTAGTTTACTAGCTATACAAATAGTAAATTCGGCTAATAATTCAGCATGTGCACTCATGTCAAATAGATGAGTAAAGTGTTGGGGAACTGGCCTTGCATTAGGTCTTTCAGAACCAGTGCTTACTCCTACTGATGTACCAGATCTCTCGAATGTGACCAAATTGTTCTGAGGTCCACGAGGATGATATTGTGCGATGACGGGCAGCGGTACTCTAAAATGTTGGGCTGGACCAGCGGATAGATACCTTGGGCTTCCTGTGAACAATACGGTAGCTACGATCCCTGGACTTGAGACCTGAGTAGCAACTGTCTCTTTGGGCGGATTGAGTATGGGCTGTGCTCTTATGGTTGACGGCGGAGTGAAGTGTTGGTGAAACGGATCTTGGGCGCTAGGGAACGGTCAGGATATATCGGGCTATTCTCTGCCAGTGGATGTTATATGACTGGATGCCCGTGCAACCTCAGTTGTAACATCACAAGGCGTTGGAGGTGTAGTAAGCTGTGCTCTCTTGGAAACATGAGCAGTAAAATGTTGGTGAAGTAATGTAAGTGGAGCACTGGGTGATAATTATGCGAGTGGAGCTGGAAAGGTTCTAGCTCCAGTTCCGTCAGGTATTACCTCAGGAGGACGTCAGATCGTTATGTCCGGAATGAATGTATGTGTACTCATGGATACAGGTGCAGTGAAGTGCTGGTGACCAGAGCTTAACCTGTCTGTTGGGCCAATCACAACTCCTACCACAATAGCCTGATGGGAGTCTAATGTGATTTCTCTCATCGGAGGTGGTGGAGCAGTAAGATACGCCTATAGTTTTTGTGCGACCATGAGCTCAGGGGAGATGAAATGTATGGGCTCTGGCATGGCTAATGATCCACTCATGCAGTCATCAGCATATACAGTTACAGCCCCTTCATATCTGCCATCATGACTCAATTTTAAAAAACTGAGCATAGGAAGTACATCATCTTGTTTTATTACATCTACTGGAGGAGTGCAGTGCGTTGGAAGAAATCAAGGAGGTCAGTTCTGAAATGGTACAACAAGTTCGGATATAGTTTACGTACCAGTAAATGTTATATTTCCGTAGAATACAGTTTCCAAAATGAGGGTGAGATAAGTTCAAATATATGATCATATAAGTTTGACTTATACACCCTATTCCATACAATTCACGCATTCATTTTTAGAGTACTATGATTGGTAAATTCAAGAAGCGCAAACGTCTTCGAGCACACGGATTCCTCGCACGCATGACTACAAAGGGTGGTAAGGCAGTTATTGCTGCACGCCGACGCAAGGGACGACACGTCCTCGCTGTTAGCTATCCAAACCGCTACAAGTTCACAAACGGTAAGTCAAAGATGCATATCATCGCTGGTGGTACTGCACGTGTTGTACGATACCCAGGTTCTAGCGAGAAATTCCGACCAGAAGCATAAGCCATGATCGCGAAAGTTTTTCGCCTCACAGAATCAGACGTTGGAAAGGTTTTAAAAAGAAAAAAGCCTTTCTTTTCGTATTCCATCGTGGCGAATGTTACGAAAAATCAGCTTGCGCATGCGCGTTTCGGCATTATCCTTTCGGGGAAAGTGACCAAAACAAGCGTGGATCGCAATTTTTATAGGCGACTTTTCTACGAGACAGCTAGACCGTACATTGAACGTGACGGCCTGGACCTCGTATTTGTTGCCAAGAAATGAACGATCCTCACTCGAAAGAGCGAAGAAAACCGCGTAAATTTCGAAAAAGAAGTCACCTTCCTTCTCAAAAAAGTATTTTCTCCCACAACCCATGAAAGACCGACTACTCAACATACTTCTGCTCACGTTCATCTTCCTGCTCGTCATTAATTTCTTCCTTCCAAAGCCAGAAAAGCAGACAGAGAAGACAGAACCATATTTCCACCTTGCAAAGGCAGAATACGTAATCCCAAACATCCCAGTCATTGACCTTGTCAATCCAACCGATAAACAGATCACTCTCGATACTTGTCGCGACCTCGAAGTCCTCAAGGATCTTCAAAAGGTAGAAATCGATGGATCAGCAAAGGATTTCTGTAAAACACTCACCGTTGCTGCAAAGTCTCAGGTAAAAATGGACCTCAATCCACTTCGCGCACTCTTCGAACATGCTTCGGATATTGGATTTAAGGCAAAGATCGACGGAAAGGATATCACTTCGAGTGTAAAGATCGCGGAACGCGGATCAATCCGAGTCTTTATGGCAACGATTTTCTACGCTCCAGTTCTCAATCTTTTCGTATATATCTTGGACGCACTTCCAAGTCATAGTCTCGGGCTTGCGATTATTATCATCACGCTCATTGTGCGACTCATCTTGCTCATCCCACAGCACCACATGCTGGTAAATGCACGCAAGATGCAGGAGATTCAGCCAAAGATCAAGAAACTTCAGGAAAAGTACAAGGGTGATCAGTCGAAGATGGGTATGGAACTCATGGAGCTCTACAAGAAGGAAAAGGTAAATCCGCTCGGATCATGCCTCCCGCTTCTCATCCAGATGCCAATCCTTATCGTTCTCTATTGGGTGCTCACCAGCATCCAGGATGCGAGCAATCACTACTATTTCTACCAGTTCCTTCAGGGATTCCAGGTATCAACGATCACGACACACTTCCTTGGGATGGATCTCCTTGCGATCGGTGGATTCGTAGGTGCAGGACTCGCAATACTTGTCGGTGCTGCGCAGTGGTCACAGATCAAGCTCTCTCAGATGCGCACGGCTGGATCTGAACCAGAGAAGAAAGAAATCATTCCAGCTGATCCAAACAGCATCATGCCGGATCCAAATATGATGAATGCATTCATGCTCTGGGGTATGCCAGTGATGATCGCAGTATCTACGTACTTCTTCCCAGCAGGTGTAGGTATCTACTGGCTCATCGGTACACTCTTCATGCTCGTACAGCAGGCGGTAGCGAACAAATTTAGCGAGAAGAAATAATCATCAGAAGGCACAAAAAACCTCGGATTAATCCGAGGTTTTTTGTGCGATATTTTTCCAAAAAATCATGCGATTTTGCTTGGTGAGGATGAGCTTTCAGAGCTCTTTTTTTGTGCCTCCGTTTGCAGTGAGACAGTATCGCCGAAGCTCTTCGATGTTTCACTCAGAGAGTCCAACACTTGTCTGATGGATGCTCGTATACATTCGCTCGATGAGTGCTCGCTGTGCAACAGGGGACAGGAGAGCAAGTACGTCCTCATGTACGCTATCCTTGGCAAGAATAGGCGCGAGTTGCTCATCGATCTCACTGATAAGCTCACGAGCGTATGAAGAAAATTCCTGTATATTTACTCGAAAATGTGGATTGATCGCCTCGATTTCAGGGATGATACGATTACGGATGCGATTCCGAAGGAACTCATCGGAAGCATTGCTACTATCTTCTCGATATGCGATATCCGCCTGAGATGCGTATTCACGCATCTGTGTCTTGCGGATCTCAAGAAATGGACGGATAGTTTTCTCGTTCTGTTCTGCGATCCCACATAAACCTCGCAACTTGGATCCACGGAAAAAATTGAGGAGCACTGTCTCGACAGTATCATCGAGATGGTGAGCTAAAAGTATGAAGCGGGCTCGGTGTTCGATTCGCACGCGCTCGAAGATTTCTTTACGTGCGATACGTCCAGTTTCTTCGAGGCCGAGTTTTTGCTCGTGTGCTCGTCGTGCGATATTAACCTCCTCAGTTATACATTCAACACCGAGCTGCTTGCATGTATCGTGCACAAATACACTGTCTTCATTGCTCTCAGTCGCTCGCAGACAATGATCAACGTGCACCACGATAAGATGTATTGGATCGTGTACCTGTGCCAGGCAGTTAAGCAATACCATACTGTCTACACCACCAGAAACCCCTACGACGAGTGTGTCGGTAGGGCTGATATCGTATCGTTCGAGTGCGTTGCGAAGTATTGTAAGTGGTGACATATTTTGTGAAGTGTATCAAAAATATTCTTCACGTCATCATTTTTACAATAAAAACCCACAGAAATAAATCTGTGAGCTGAATGATCTATATCCTTTTACTCCAATATCTCTCCCGCCATCTTTTGTGCGACCTTCTTCATGATCGGAAGATATTCATCATCCGGAGCGAGTTTGTTGACGATCTGCTTTTTGCAGAGGGTACACTCATGGAGGATCACAAGCCCTTTGTTCTTGCGATTCTCGAATCCTACTGGTCGCATCAGTCCGTGGCAGTTACTTGCACGGTCGCCTGGAAAAACATCATCAACATGCTTGCTACAAAGGCAGTATGGACAATGGTTTCGAGCAGAGCCATCAGGATGAAATGTGACCTGTGCTCCACAGCCTTCGCAGGCGAATTCTTCATTTCGCATTATAAAACCCATGCTGTCGATTCTAAATAGACACGGATATTTTGCAACCAGCTTTGTGATCTGGTAGTCTGTATGTATGAATATGCCTATCGAAAACGAACAACAGTTCAAGAAAGTCGTCACTGCCCTCACTGGTCGAGAGGAGTCAGGGGCGAATTTTCATTCTGACAAATTCGATCAGCTCGCGAAATACGTCCATGATGCGCTCGAGAAACAGGATTCAGACTTGGCGCTCACACTCATCACCAAGTGAGCGCTTTCACTTGGGTCTTCGGACGTCCACTACGATCTCACTGAGACAGAAGCTATCATTCGACTGCGTATTGATGGAAATCTCGTTACGATTTTCTCGCTCTCCATTCGCGAATATAAGCTCCTGCTCGAGCGCCTCAAATACAAATCTGAACTCAAGCTCAACATTACGAACGTCCCACAAGATGGGAAATACCGCATCACCGACGATGGTGGTCGTATAGACGTGCGTGTTTCAACACTTCCGGTTAAGACAGGGGAGAATGTCGTTTGTCGTATCCTCGATTCAACCAACGCAATTCCAAAGGCCTCTGAACTTGGTTTCATCTGGACCTCAAAGCGTCAGATCGACAAGAGTCTCAAGAAGAAATCCGGTATGATCCTCGTAACCGGACCAACAGGATCGGGTAAGACGACCACGCTCTACTCGATGATGCAGGAACTCAATACTCCTGAACATAAGATCATCACCCTCGAAGATCCGATCGAATACGATCTCCCAGGGGTTGTACAGTCCGAAGTAAACGAAAAAAACGGCTATAACTACCACACGGGTCTTAAGGCCCTCCTTCGACAAGATCCTGATATCATCATGATCGGTGAAGTGCGTGATCTCGATACTGCCAATACTGCGGCTCAGGCCTCGCTCACGGGTCATCTTGTACTTTCGACACTCCATACCAAGAGTGCCGCTGAAACCCTCGAACGTCTCATGAACATGGGAGTTCCATCCTATATCCTCGCATCCGCGATCGATATCATCATCGCGCAGCGACTCGTTCGCAAACTCTGTCCACACTGCATCGAGCAGTATACTGCCGATGAGTCTCAGAGTGAAATCATCAAATGGATGATGAAAGACATCGGTATCGACGCAGTTGCGAAGGCAAACAAGCTTGGCTATAAACTCTACCGATCTAACGGATGTGAGCACTGTGGCTATACTGGATACCGTGGTCGACTTGGTATTTATGAAGTACTCCATTTTAACGACGATATCCGCAAAATGATCCGAGAAGGTGCAAGTCCTTCTGATATCCTCGTAGAAGCCCGTAAGAACGACCTCATCCTCATGCGTGAGGATGGAGTTCTCAAGGCGATGCGTGGCAAAACCAGTCTCGAAGAAGTGTTTTCGGTCATCGAATAAACCTTCCCTTGCATCACGTACGCTTCTCTCTACAATAGACGGCATGAAATTCCTTGCACGACTCGTTCTCGCGTGTGTAAGCACCATGGTTTTGATGCCGTCTTTTTTGTCGGCTTCGAGCGATGTGGCGGTAGTGAGTCATGAGATCTCACAGTGTACAACCGGAGTACGATGCGAACAGGGTGATACAGGCGCTTGGGTATGTTCGATCACTCCTTCGAGTCTCGAGGCAACCAAGAATGTTGTACCAGTAAGCACACAGACACTCGGTAAGCAGCAGGTCGATCTCTTGTTTGTTGGTCAGACTTCTGCTCTCGAATACCCAACTTACAGTGCAAAACAGGCAAATACACGAAATATCTCGTATACATTTGCGCGTGAATATGTCGGTACTATAAAGATTCAGGTTTAGGATTGAGCTCGTTTTTGCTCTCCTATTTCTCAATCTTTTTTATGTTGAATCTCTCTCAAAAAAAGGCAGTCCTCATCGCTGTGTGTGGACTTGCTCTTGTCGTTCCTTCGGCAACCTTTGCCTTCGTGCCACTTATTTGCGATCTTTGTACGATCGGCGTAGTAGCGGGGCTCGCACTTTCTCGCTATCTCGGAGTGGATGACTCAGTGATCGGTGTGTGGATCGGTGCGTGTCTCGTGGCACTCATCATCATGACAAACGCATACCTCGACAAGAAAAACATCCATTTCCGATTCCGAAATACGATCATCGCGCTTTCGTATATCGTATTTTCGGTGGTCTCATTTTACTACGCAGGAGTGATCGGGATGTATCGCAATACATTCTTTCAGTCGACTTCGATTTTCGCGGATAAGATCCTGATCAGTTCGGTCGTAGGCGGAGGAGTGCTCATGCTTGGTTCGATCGCATATCAGTGGCTGAAAGCCCGCAACGGCGGACGTGCACATTTTCCATTTGAAAAGGTGGCTATCCCACTTATCGCACTCATCGCTACCAGTGCAGTATTTTATTTCGTAACGCTTCGCTAATATGTCAGCTAACAAAATGGACAAAATCAACGAACTCATCGAGCGATTTGATTCGATGAAGAAACAAGAAAAGATGGACCTCTCTCAGGATCAGGATCTCTCGATCGCGATCATGAATCTCATCTCGATCGAAGAACATCTCGTGTTTTCTGGTGCGAAGACGGGTAAGACGCATTTCTATGATCTCATCGTCGAGGTCCGCGAGATGCGCAAGAATCTCCTCAAGATGATCATCAAAGAATACGAAGGGGAAGTGTGGTGTATCTCGAAGCATCTACTCGCCGCGTCTATGCGACTCATGGAAGTCGGGACCAAGGCTCAGAGTCTCGGTAAGCCACAAGAAGCCTACGCGTTCTTTGACAAAGCCTACGATCTCTACTCACTCTTCTGGGGACTCCAGATGAACGTGATCACTCCGGAGACGATGGGAGAAATCACCCAATCAGAGCTTGCATCTGAGCTGATAGATAGTACTCCATCAGAAGTTACTACCCTTCGACTCGATGATACAACGCCTGCAACCCCCACTGCTCGTCCAGGTTTCATGGGGAAACTCGGAGACCTCGTACGTAAAGCAGTCGACTGCTGCATCGAATAATTCAATCACTATATTTATGAAAAAAATCATCCTCGGCCTCGTTATGGCCACTATTCTCGTGTCATGTACCGCCACGCAATCTCCTACAAAAACTACTTCCAATCCTCAGTCTTCCAGTCTTGCAGAATCTGCCACAGGCGGACTCAAGGTAGACCTCTCGAAATCGTACCACTACCTCGATAGCGAGAAGAAATCATATGCTGAAAATACTTTCGGTGATCTCATCTCCAAAACTCCGTACACTATCGTTTACTTCTATCCAAAGGACGGAACACCGAACTGTACAATCCAGGCGCTTGATTTCTCTCGACTGCAGACAGAATTTGCGAAGGAAGGGTATCAGATCCTCGGAGTTTCTAAGGATGACCTCGCCTCTCATAAAGCCTTCGCAGACCGCAATGAACTTAAGATCAAGCTTCTTCAGGACAAAAACAGCGAACTGCTCGCGCAGTTTGGGGCACTTGGCAAACTCCAAGAATACGGAAATGGATCTGATAAGTCAGATATCATTCGCTCTACGTTCATCATCGACAAATCCGGTGTTGTACAGTATGCATTCTTGGACGTAAAAGCAATCGGACACGCTGATCGAATCCTCGAACTTATCCGATCCGAGAAGAAATAAGTATCGAAATACAAAAAAACCGATAGTTCTATCGGTTTTTTTGTATGAGTTTTTTCCGAGGAAGCGTCGGCTTCTTGATCGGTGTACCAAATGGTAAACTCTTCGTGTTCATCTTTGGATCACTGAAGAACTCAAGGATATGAGTGTACTCTTTTCCTGTTTCGAGTGAGAGTGCTGCCCAGTCGAGCTCCTCCGCGCGACTTCGATCTGTCAGGCCTTTTGTGCGGTCTCGATTGAAATACAATGCCCCAATAATGGCTGGTTCGTTACCAAGTGTTTCGCGCATATGCGTGAGCCAGAGGTTTTTCTTCTCGAGTGTATTTTTATATTCACTCTTTGCTTTCTGTTCAGACCAAGCTCCTTCGAAGTTCACTGCTGTTGTTCCCACTTCATCCAGGAATATCGGTTTCCCATAGAGCTTGAGTCGGGCATAGGTATTCATTTTTGAGTTCATGAGCATATCCTGGAATGACTGCCATTTTGCCCAGCTCGCATTGCGACCCCGACCCCAGTTGTACATGCTCAGGCTTGTCATATCCACATACTCGCTTCCCGGGTAGAAATCCTCTGCCGTGATACATCCGAGTTTCTTCTTCGCTACAGGACTGCAGTAGATCATTTCACTATTTACTTTACCGTTCTTAGACGGCAGATCCTCGATATTGATCGCGAAATTGAAGAGGATATTGTTGTGATCGAGTCCGGCGGCTCGTGAGAGATCCCAGATACGCTTGTATGCGATCTGATAATTCTTCGGATCTCCCGACCATGAGAACCAATTTCCGTTCATCTCGTGCATCGTTCGGAAGATGAATTTTCCGTTCGAATCTTTCAGGGTTTTGAAGAGTCTGATGTATGCTTCATCGAATCTTCCTTCGGCAACTTCTTTAGCTGAATAACCAAGCGGGGATAGGGTTACATGATATACTCGATCGACTCAAAGAGATGCGATATTGCGGGTGAGTGTTTTGGCATCTTCTGAGTTGAAACTATCAAATATAAATCCCACGATCGGTGTGCGAAACTGGTATTTTTTCTCGAGAGCGACTATCTCGGAGGCACTGTTGTTTTCGGGATATATCCCGAAAACAAAATCTGCGTATGTCTCACTTGTTCCGATGAGAAATAGAGCTGCTAAAAGTGTTTTGAAGAGTGTTTTCATGCACGCTAGTATGCCAATTTTTATCCGACCCTCAAGAAGTTTGATTTTTATTTTGTAATTCGCACTCTATCGATACGCTCGAAGGCAATCGATAACTTCTGTGTTATGCCAAAAACTCCTGCCAAGAAAGCTAAGACTTCCAAGAAGACCACGAAAAATAAACAGCCTAAAATCCCACTTTCGGATCGTTTCATCAATTGGATCGGATCAGAACAGTCGCTCGTAGTCCATACGGCGGTATTTATTGGGACATTCTCATTGCTCGCGTTTGGGGTTGAGCTTGATAAGATACTCCTTGTGCTTACAACCGTCCTTTCGCTTGAGGCGATCTACCTCGCGATCTTCATCCAGATTGCCATCAACCGCAATACGCAAAGTCTCCAGAATGTCGAAAAAGACATCGACGAGATCCAAGAAGACATCGACGAGATCCAAGAAGACATCGACGAGATCCAAGAAGATGTCGACGAAATCCAAGAAGATGTGGACGAAATCCAAGAAGATGTGGAGCTCATCGAAAAAGACATCGACGAAATCCACGAAGAAGAGATCCTCGAAGAAGACGAAGCGGAGATGAACCGTAAATTTTTCCTCTCTCTCGAAAGCCAACTTCAGAAACTCATTGCCGAAATGGATGCTCTCAAGAAGTCCAAACAAGGAAAATAATTCAGATTGGAACAGAATAAAATTGGGAATGCATATATGTGCATTCCCAATTTTATTCTGTTTTTGGGATTCATCTTGATGTGCATCCCAAAAATGCTCGCTAATACGTCGGTGGATTCATCACGCAACTGGTTGAAGTGATCGCTCCGGATGGACCGATGATGAGATAGTTTCCGGCACCCATGCTTCGTCCTCATTCATAGATGGATTGACAACTGGAATATTCACTCATTTGAGGCAGTGATACTTTGTCTTCTGAGGTTATTTGTGCAAAGCTTGTAGCCTTGCTTACAGGATTTCAACGAAGATCGTATGGAATATTGAGACTACCGTTGTTAACAACGAACTTTAACTGATTCGCTCATCAGCCTGCGGCAGGATTTACCTCAACATTTCCGGTTGTCTTGAGTGCAAGGATGATGCTTGGGAATATGCTTGGTATAAGAGAGAGGTAGTCTCCGTCTACGTAAGCGCGCTGCGGAGTTAGACTTTCGAATGTCATACCTACTTGATATCCTTGGCGATTGCTTGTTGTAGAATACACATATGGCTTTCCACTACGCGGATCTGCTCGGAATGAACTTCCATTATCAACTGTAATCGAATCGGAAGTCCCCTGCGAGGCGCTCACTACTCAATTATTGCTTAGGGTAAATGGCG
The DNA here is from genome assembly GCA_049315825.1 of Patescibacteria group bacterium. Classification (GTDB taxonomy): domain Bacteria; phylum Patescibacteriota; class Gracilibacteria; order BD1-5; family UBA2023; genus JBMOJK01. The sequence goes on along the minus strand of JBMOJK010000002.1, from coordinate 12,364 downwards.
AGGCAGGAAGTACATACGAACCAAGACGTTGCTTGGTGGTTCGGAGTCGCACCTTGATCTCGCCCATGTCTGTTTTGCGGGTAGCGTCCCGTGCATCGATGGAAGTGTTGGTATATGAAACCACTCCAATCGTAGAAAGAATCGTAATAATCGTCACTACAATGATGAGTTCTACGAGTGAAAACCCAGTGCGCTTTTTTAATAAACTCTGAACTCAGAGTAGATATCGAGGAGTTGTTTTTTGCATGTATTAAAAATATCGTAAATTCTCCAGTCAGCAAGAAGAAACACTTTACGAACCGCATGGGTCGATTCTAATACCTTACTCGACGACTTCATCGGAAAATTGCACAATATTTATCATACTCCTTTACATGCCCAGTAAGATATGAAATACTGTGACTGTATTTTCATCGTATTGTCTCCTTGAAAACTAGAAATATATCGGTCTTGTCATATTTTCTACGCGCTCTTTCACTCGCGACGCTTTTTGTAACATGCGTTGCAGCGGCATATGATTCGATGTCAGAGAATATCTCTACTCAGTCAGCCACCTCTCAGGGTGCAAATGGTAGCACAACCTGGTTCTCAACCGGTACAACTTCCACTTGATCGACGTATTTCACGCAGTATATCAACCGGGATAACGATTCTGCGACGATCGGAAATTATTTTCATGGATACTACTTCGATACGTTGTATGGCTTTTTTAAACTGGATTGGAATGGAACTGATCCCGAGAACAACGTGCGTGTAATCGGATCGACCGATCGATGTCCTACGGGGTATGGTTATAAACTTGGAGGCTTTGCTCAATGAGTAGATGCGGGATTTCTAGATTTTGATTACAACTCGGATATTTTTGTATATTATTGTGAATCAGATAGTAAACTTCATGGGTTTGCTTACAACGAGGATTATGGATTTCAGAGTTTTGAGGGGATTCGATTCACGATAGCGGCCGTGCCGGATAATACTCCAAGTCTTGCGACAGATACTACTCCATTCTTTGTAAACAATAATTCCGTCATCCTCTCTATGCCAGTTGGCACAGGGACAATACAGGGTGACCAGCAGTCAAGTGACTGGGGAAAATCAATGCTGTTTTACATAGTGAAATAAATCCCAATAAGAGCCACTCTTTTTTGCTAACAATTTTATGAAATCCGTAGATTTGAATGATGTAATGTTATTCTCTCGGGAGTTTATTGGATGGTTTTTCAAATGGTGAGTTTCCTAAAACACATTATTACCAATCGACAAGCGGTCTTGATTTGATTAACGGTAAAGTATTCCGATACTTTTGTCGATTTATATATCTTCTTCCTTCCTATGTTCAATCCGAATTCCACTCGCTAAGAGATAGCAGATCACTTGCTGATTTATGGCTTGTATTCTAGTTTTTGTTGGGTGGCATTTGGTGCTCAATATCTCAAAATAAAAAGCCCTGATTTCTCAGAACTTTTGTATTAACGAGCTCGAATCAGCTCACGAACTTCTCATTTGATGACCTGTTTTGGAGTAGGTGAAGAATCATTTTTGTCTACGAGGAATATCTGCGTATACACGGTGGATTCAAATGAACCCGTGTTGGAAACCCACTCTCAGCGAGAATCAATGTACTTGTATGCTTCGGAAGTTGAGCCGGTCATTATGATGAATTTCTTGTTTACAGTATCTTTGTATACATAGAATAAATCATTCTCCGAAAGGGGTTTTGTGTTGAGTTTACGCACTATATTGGAAGCATTTGCCTGAAGAAAGCTGAGTGTTTCATCTCTCGTATATGCATCTTCAGTCGCATAGTGTACCGAAATAATTCGTGCTATACTTCCGATAATGAGCGCTATAATCAAAACACCAACAATGACGCTTACAAGGGATTCTCAGCGAATATTAGTGCGTATATCTTTCATGATCAGGATATTACGGAAAATAGATTGCATATAGGGTACTCATTTTTTCAAAAAAGCACATGTCCAAAAGTATACTTCAAAAATTTGTAGATCTTCGCTCTATTCCAAGATGATACACACTTGTGGAATTGATGATCTCGATCACCATTGGTGTATTGATTATTGTTGGTGCGTCATTCTTTGTATACAGAGTAAATACCGAAATCGCGAATACTAAAAATCGTACTCAGGTGCATATTGAGATGACGAATTTTGCCGAAAAAATGAATCTCATCCGCACAACCTTCTCAACTGGTGTTATTCTACAATGAGGCACACCAGGATACAGTACACTTTTTTTTGCGAATACAGGGGCTACTCAGGGGGCGCTTGTGGGGGTGGTTGATCTCAATATTGTCGATGCAAAGGGTGCGTATTTCCTAGATCATACTGGATCGTATAGTACATATGGGAGCAAGGTGCTTGCGATCACAGAGCTTAACAAAATCCAAACCCAGTCTATCCTAACATCGAGTGGTGCAATCTACACGACACCATTTCGGCAGAATAAAATCTACCCATCGTTGCATGCTGTCGATTTTCTTGCAACCTACTATAACTCAGGTGCGCTCATCGAACTAGATACCAATATCAGGGAACGATTTGTTGAGTCATATGTGGGAAGACCTGTGAATAATGTAAATAGTAACGATACCCTACCGTATCATCTTGTTTTCTAACATGAAAGCTATCGTTAATACCCGAGGTTCGATACTTATTTATGCAATTTTGCTCGCCAATTTTGCTGTGATTTTAGCGTATGTGATCTTCACAAGTTCGCAAGAGCTCAGTGAGAATGCTCAGTACAGCAGTATTGACTCAAAGCTTGCGAAAAATATCGAAGAACAAGCGAATTATGCCTTTGATTATGCTGTTAGTCTTAATACAAATGGATCAGGATTTACAGATACTGCAAGCTGTCCTGTGGTAACGATGAGCGGAAGCGTGAGTGGGAGTACATACCATGAGACGATCAATACTTCTGCATATTTTAATAGTGTTTCATACAGCTGTTCTGGTGCGAGTACAGCCTATGCAGGTCAGTCGCTCCGTCTTGACTACGATCCGACATATCGAAGTTTCTCCGGAGCATCGTTTCGAAGTGCATATACTTCACTCGCTGGATCATGAACCCTTACTGGCGTGCTTTCAGATAGTGATGCAACCGTTGTTTCTTTGACGACTATGGGGCTTATGTCAGGGATTGATCTCAATGCAAACTCGGACGATGCACGACCATATTCCACTGGAACAATATCGTATCCAGATGGCGTAATCGACGATGATGATCTTGCACGTAAGACTATCTACGGATATATCCGGAAGAACTCTGGATGGAGACTTGTATACTGGAATAATCCCGATACGATCAAATACATTCACGCAAATGCAAATAATACAGGATCACTTGCTGTCTTTCCTGATACGACCAGCAATGGGAATCTCTATCTTGATGTGGATGCTGCATTCTCGGTACGAGTTGTGGATTTTAACACTGGAAGCTACCTTGCAACCAAAGATCTCCGCATCGAATCAAGTGCGGATACAGCCTATCCGTATGGGCAAATAGGGTATCTTAAGAATGATAATAGCATCTCCTCTGGGTCACTCAACAAAAAATCCTTCGATCTCGCCAATCGAAACTTTGCAGTGTTTCTTTCTTGAAGTAGATCGAATGCAGAATTCTTGCGTTACAAGATCAGTTTTACGAACGCAAGTGGCTCGCTTGTTTATATAAATCCACTCGATGATTCAGCCTCAAATACTCTTAAATTTCTGGGTTCGGATATTCTTATTGACAATGAAGGACATTATGTGAGTAAAACGATGGAAATCATAGGAAATCATTGGTAAGTTTGAAACCCATGCATCTTTAGTGTAGACTGTAATTCTCCTGGTAATTTATATTCGCCAACTTACATGCATCTGACCTGTATGCTACACCTAAATAAAACTGAAATATTGAATTTCTTAGCAAGGCTCCCAGTATTTAAAGCAGGAAGTTTAGAACTCATCGAATCTATATACTACGAATCAACCTTTCGAGAGTATCCGATCGGAGCGGAAATTCTTCATGAGGGTGCAGCTTCGAATGATGAAGGGTTTGTTATACTCAGTGGCGAAGTGAACGTGCTTATCGATCATGAGTGCGTTGCGGTATTGGGTCGTGGGGAAGTATTTGGGGAGTATGCTCCGGTGTTTCGTCAGGATCGTTCGGCTACGGTGCGTGTAAGTGAGACGCTGAGATGTATGGTGCTTTCAAAGCGGAGCCTCTTGCGTCTTGTGGGGCATGGCTGTGGACTCAATCGTATCATGTTTAAGCGTATCGCCGAGAATCGTGGACGTAGTCGCGGCGTATTTAAGGGTGTATAATCTATGTCAGGTAAACACATTCGTCCGCTCACTGGATATGCAGGGCTGCGTGTACTTGCATGTGTCACAGTCGTAGCGTATCACCTCAATCAACTTCGCCCAATCGCAAATCTCGCGCAGTGGAATTGGAATTTTTATCAATTCACTGAAACCCTCACGATCGTAGTGAGCTTTTTCTTTATATTAACAGGACTCGGGATTGCACAGAACTATTGGCGAGCCATTCTCACCGATGCACCAAAGCCAGAGACTCGTAGGGTGTTTGTGGACCGATTCTTCCGAATTGCACCAGCGTATTATTTGGCATTATTTGCGAGTTTTGGTCTTTGGGCCTGGAATAGTACGGTGGATATGCAGTCGATCGGACGACTGTTTTCTGGGGTGTTTTTTGTCACCTGGCTTTCACCCGAGACATTTTTCCCGGTAGAGATAAACGGTCCACTGTGGTATATCTCGTTCGATATGATGGGTTCGATCTTGGTTTTTGGCCTCATGTCTGTGCTTATGTGGGTTCGTAAAATCTGGATACCAGTTATTTTTGCAGTCGTAACAGCAGTGCTGTTTTGGTTGCATTTCTGGTTTGTAGGACTGCATTTTCCTCAGATGCAGGGGATTGCGTCTGTGTGGTTTCCAGCATATAATCCTTTCATATTTGGCCTCCACTTTTTGCTTGGAGTCCTGATAGCTGGAGTATTGGTTTGGCAAGAGAAAATCCAGGTACGATATTCGGTGTGGTATGATCTCGTATGGATCGCGATCGTAGGATGACTCGGGTATTTCTTGTGGAGTATTCGAGGAAGTGGGGATTTTGCATATTCACTCTGGCATACTGCGTATCGTTTTCCATTTGTTCCAATGCTCCTTGCTGTGATATTGCTCGTCACTCCATCGACGGTATACATCGGTAAAATGTTGGACACGCGACTGAGTATATTCTTTGCTCCGTTGACGTATGCAGTGTATCTCTGGCACAAACCAGTGATGTGGCTTCTAGGGGAATGACTCTTTGGAACAAGCGAAGAGCTACCGATGAATGAGTGGTGGATGCTTGTAGTGCTGACATTTCTAGGAGTGTTCGCAGTTGCATATGCGACGCATCGCTTCGTGGAGAAACCGGTGGCTCATTGGTGGAAGATGAGGCAGTTGGGTGTTTAGATTTGGTCATGCTTAGACATGAGCAATGAATTAAAAAACAGAGCTTGGAGCTCTGTTTTTTTGGTGAGGAGAATTGTTAGGCTTAATCTAGGTCCCGCATACTTAACTGGATCTTACCGGTAGCGCGATCAATCCCGACGACGCGGACTTGGACCTTTTGGCCGACTTGAACGAAATCCATCGGATTTGCGACGTAGGTGTCGGCGATCTGGGAGACATGGACGAGTCCGTCGTTCTTGAGTCCGATATCGACGAATGCGCCGAAGGCAACAACATTGCGAACGGTTCCTGCAACACGGTCTCACTCCTTGAGGGTCTCGAGTTGGATCTTCTTGCCTACTTCGGTATGACTGGAATGCTTGCGAGGATCTTCACCGGCTTTTTGGTACGAACTTTGGATGAATTCGATCGTTGAGCGGTTAGCAGCAGGGTAGAGTGCGGTGAGCTCTGTGGCGTATTTCGCGAAGTCATTGCCGGTGATGTTGTACTCGAGGACGTATTTCGCAAGTGCGTACTGCTCGGGGTGGATGTCGGTGGTATCGAGCTTTTCCTTGCTCTCAGGGATTCGGAGAAATCCGATGGCCTGTTCGTAGGCTTTCTCGGAGAGGACCTTTTGGAGTTGTTTGCGCGAGGTGTAGGGTCGGTTGTTGTAGAGTTTTTTGGCAGAGCGCTTGTCGAGTCCGGAGATGTAGCTGAGGACGTAGACTGAGGCGATGTTTACATTTACCCCGATCTCGTTTACAGCATCTTCGACGGTGAATCCGAGACGTTCTTCGAGTTTTTTCTCGGCGATATCGTGCTGGTACATACCTACTCCGATACTTCCAACCGGGACTTTCACGAGCTCGGAGAGTGGATCGATGTATCGACGAGCGATCGAGATCGTCCCACGGTCGGTGACGTCGAGATCTGGGAATTCTTCCTGAGCGATTTCAGATGCAGAATAGACCGAAGCTCCCGATTCGTTGACGATGTAGATCTGGGTATCGGTCGTCGCGCGTACCACTTCGATAGTTTCTTCGGATCCTGTACCATTTCCGATGATGATCACATCAGGGTGGTGTTTTTCGACGAGTGATTTCAGAAGGGTTTTTGCGCTGTCTTCCTGATGGAGGAAAATCTTCGAAAATTCGAGTGGATTGCCGAGCTCATCGAGCACGACGATCTTGCAGCCGGTTCGATATCCTGGGTCGATCGCGAGGATCTTCTTGCCGTAGGCCGGCTTCGTCATGAGGAGATTACGAAGATTGACCTGGAAAGTTCGGATGGATTCGTCTTCGGCTTTCTGGGTGAGGACTCCACGGATCTCGGTCTCGACAGACTTAAAGAGGGCTGTGTGTCACTTCTTGATGGCTTCTTCGAGCTCGGGGATGAGGGTGGATCGGGAGAATGTATGAGCTACAAGATCGTAGCATTCATCGTCTTTTTCGATCTTCACCGTGAGGATCCCGAGTTTTTCTCCGCGTCCAAGTGCGAGTGTTTGGTAGGGTTTGATGCGAGAGATGAGGATGTCAAAGTCGGCATAGATGTCGAACTTCTTCACTTCGCCGCGGTCTTTTTCGTTGAGTTTCTCGAGCATTTTCTCACTTTTGACCTTGGAAGAAATCACTCCACTTCGCATGAGGTGTCGGCGCTGAGACTCGCGCATGATCGCATTGGCGCTGATCTCGGCTGCGATGATCTCGATCGCCCCTTCGAGGACTTCTTCGCGAGTGTTTTCTGCGAGGAGGGATTCGGGGATGGTGAAAGATCGGTTGAGCTTGATCGCATCAGCAATGATCTGGAACCCCTTTTCGATCGCGAGCATGGCCTTGGTTTTCTTCTTGAGTCGATAGGGCGCGTAGATATCTTCGACTTCTTTGAGTGTTTTTGCGAGTTCGATATTGGAGCGGAGTTCTGGGGTGAGTGCATCCTGTTCTTCGATCCCGGTGAGGGCGGTGAGCTTCGCTTTGTAGAGATTTTCTTGTTGTTTGTGAAGGTCGATGATGGCGCGGATCTGGTTCTCATCGAGATCTTCGGTACGCTCTTTGCGATATCGTGCGATGAATGGTACGGTTGCACCTTCGGCTACGAGATCGAGGACTGCGGTGATCTGTGGGGCGCGAAGTGTGAGTTCGTTTTGGATGATTTGGAGGTAGTTGGGTTCTTGCATGGTATTTTGATAGGCCAGAATTATATGAGTTTTGGCTATTTTGCATATACTGCACGCAGTTATATAAAGGAAAAATAAAAGAAAATTATCTTTTTTCGTCACAAAGTTAGAAGTTTTACGTTGTAGTATTCAGAAGCTTCTTACATTTACCTTTTTAATACCGCGGAACATGCATGATATGGTTGTAGAACGATTGCAAAATGGAGACGTTGACGCGTTTGGCGATCTCTACGAACTGTATTTTAGCAAGATATATCGCTTCATCTACTACAAGACGCTCGATCAAGCGGTCGCAGAAGACATCACAGAAGAGACATTCCTCAAGGCGCTCAAAAACCGTAAATCATTCCACGGTTCTACCGCATCAGAATTCAGCTCATGGCTCTATGCCATTGCGTACAACGCATGTGTAGACCATTTTCGAAGCCAAGAAGACACCGCTGACGTTGATGAATCCTCAGAAGAACTCGGATTTAGCGAAGATACTGCAGGTGATCTCGACAATCGATCCAAGATCGAAGAGATTCTTGCATTCCTTGATACATTTCCTACTGAGCAAAAAGATATCATCATCATGCGTGTCTGGGACGAACTCTCCTATGAAGAGATCGCTGCAATCACCGGAAAAAGCCAAGAAAATTGTCGCAAGATCGTCTCTCGCGGACTCACTGCAATCCAGTCCAACATCACCTACCTCATCGCATTCTGCCTTATTCAACAATACTTCCAATAAAACTCCCATGAAACCTCAATTCAAGAAAATCCTCGAAGAGCTCTACGAGCTCAATCCTGAGCTTCAGGCAAAAGAAACTGAACTCCTCCAGATCCTTACGGAAATGGTGTCACACCGACCGGATGCTACATTCGATGAGGCATTTAAGTCTGAACTCAAGCAAAAGGTGCTTCACGAGATCCAATCTGAAAAGTACAGTGCTCGATCTCAGTCGAACTGGAAGAATATCCTCATTGGATTCATCGTTGGAAGCGGATCAATCGCACTTGCATCGTTTGCAGTATTTCAGGTGATTTCACCTGTTGCGCAGGTGAATACTCCTGCACAAACTCCTGCCTCAACTACCGTAGCAGTTGCTCCGATCAACTTCGGATTTACAGCTGATATGAAGCCAAACGGTGCATTCGGTGCACTTCGCCAGGCAGATACACAAGCTGCTCCGTCGAAGTCTACAGCGTTTTCTGCTCAGTCCAATGCTGGTGGAAGAATGATGGCAACAGCCGTTCCTCCCGCAGCGTCTACCCCAGAATCAGCCAAAACAGAGCCTGCTGCTGTAAATTCAAAGATGGCTGCAACGATGCCGTATTTTGAACAAAAGGTGTATAACTATGTATACAGTGGCACGGGCTATGCATTTAAGGACAAAGAGCTCTCTGTATACCTCAAGAATAAAACAGGAATCAACGCTTCAGAGGCTGCATCGCTCCTCTCAGGATTCAAGCTTTCAAACATTGATGTGAGCAAGTTCTCGAATCTCCTCGTAAACAACATCAGTATCTCAGAAGACAAGCAAAATGGTCTCATGCTCAGTCTTGACTTCAACGAAGGCACACTCTACATCACTAAGAATTGGACAAAGTGGACGCTACCAAACTGTTTAGACGAAGCATGTTACGCAGCCAATGCAATAAAGCTCTCAGATATTCCAGCCGACAGTAAGGTGCTCGATACAGTTGCGAAATTCATCAAGGATTACAAGATCGACGTAACGTCGTACGGAAAGCCGTACGTAAACAATGACTGGAAAACCCAGTATGATGAGGCAAAAGACAAGACAACTGCATATATTCCAGACAGTGTTACAGTGGTATATCCACTTACGATCGATGGAAAAATCATCTACGAGGAATACGGACAGGCACGTGGAATTACTGTGACCGTTGATGTGAAGACAGGACTTGTTTCCGATGTAAGCGGAATCGAAAAACTCAATTTCTCAGCTTCAAAGTATACAGTAGAAACCGACTTCAAGAAAATCCTCGAGATCGCCTCAAAGGGTGGTCGCACGCAGTCTCATTACCCAATGCCAGCTTCTACAGAAGAGAACAAGGTTACAACGGTAAATGTTTCACTCGGTGAACCAACTCTTATCTACACGCACATTTACGAATACAAGGACGGAAAGAGTTCAGAATACATCGTTCCTGCACTTTCATTCCCAGTAACTCAGAAGCCAAAGGAAGGTGAGTATTTCCAGGATAAGATCATCGTTCCCGTGATTAAGGATTTCTACGAAATGAAGAATCCTCCAATCATGTACAAGGAAGGAGACGCTCGATAATTACTTTATATCCAACAAAATATACACATGAAAAAATCATCTCTTGTACTCGCAGCTCTCATTCTCGGGGGTTGTGCATGGCAGTCAACATTCGCTGAGGGTATGGCATGTACGAAAGACTACCGCCCAGTATGCGGTATCGATGGAAAAACTTACGGAAACCAGTGCATGGCCGATAGTGCAAAGGTGACAGTAGTTTCCACTGGAGAATGTGTAATCCCACCTCCAGTTGCCGTGAGTCCCGCACCAAAGATATGTACTATGGAATATCGCCCAGTCTGTGGTATTGACGGGAAAACCTACGGAAACCAGTGTGGAGCCGACGCAGCAAGTGTGAAGGTTTCACACGATGGAGAGTGTTCAGTAGTGGCTACTCCGATCATCATCAAGAACGGAAGTGCCTACAAGACCAAGATGGAAAATCTCTACGTCCAGGTTTATGCTCGTGCACACCTCAAGGATTTCTCTGCTCAGGCTGCATCATTTGGAGACAAACTCCGCATCAAGAAGATTTTTTGGCAGTATGGGAATAGCTCTACTCCACAGGTTCTTGTGATCTCCTACACAAACGGAACAACCAAGGTAGAAGAATCATTCGTGGTATCAAAGGATGGAAAGAATATCAATATTCTCCCAGTGGTAACAGGAAATACGGAATTCACCCTCAAGAAATCTGGTCGTGCATACATCGCAAGCCAGAATGTCGTGATGGAACTTACAGATCTCTCAGATTCTCGATGTCCTGCAGGTGTGGCCTGTGTCTGGGCTGGAGAAACTGCTCTTCAGATCAAATATACTAAGGGTACAGAAGTTCTCGAAGGCAAGAATCTCCTCAAAGCTTTCGGACTCGAACTCGAAGTAAAGAAGAGTGATTACAAGACGGAAGCGACATTCTCAGTGAAGATCAAATAAAAAATCAGAGCCATTCGGCTCTGATTTTTTTAATTATGCACATTACATATTTTCAACCACTCCCATCTTCCCAAGGCGGAGATCTTTGAATGCTTGCATGATCTCCTCGTGTGTATTCATGACAAATGGACCATATTGAGCGATCGGCTCATTGAGCGGCTGACCGGCCATGACGAGGATCTTGGATCCTGCTTCGCCGTGGAGCTGGATTGTATCGCCCGAGAGTGAGAAGAATGCCATTTGTCCATGATCGAGCTGTGTTCCTGTGATCTCTGCAGATCCTGCAGTCACGAGAATCATCGCGTTAAAGCCCTGGGTGATCGGGAGAGTGACATCACCCGCAGTATCAAACCGAAGATCATAGAGTTCAACCGGAGAAAATGTCTGTGCGGCACCCTTCATATCGAACACATTTCCTGCGATCACACGAAATCTTCCCCAGTCAAATGACTTCTCTGGGATGTTTTCTTTCGTGAGTGCTTGGTAACGTGGGGAAGTCATCTTGTCGGACTTTGGGAGATTGACCCAGAGTTGGACGACGTGCTGTGTTCCACCCATGCGAGCAAAGTTACTCGTCATGAACTCGTTATGGAGGAGTCCGCTTCCGGCTGTCATCCACTGTACTTCGTCAGCTCCTATGACACCGCCATTTCCTGCGGTATCCTGATGCTCGATCTCTCACGAGTATACAATAGTGACCGTCTCAAATCCTCGATGTGGATGAAATCCTACACCCGGACGGTGATCACTTGGTTCGATCGCCCAAGGTGCGTTGTAGTCGAGCATGAGAAATGGGCTCGTTTCGTTGTTCATCTCACGGCCGTAACCAGGGACGAATTGTGACACACGAAAACCGTCACCCACCATGTGGTGCTGTGTTGGGCTCTCGATGCGTATAATGTTTTTTGTAGTCATATCTAAAATAAATAACCTAGAAGTATATCGCAAAGTAATTTAATTCCAACTTACTTTTATGCCGCCTACTGCATATGTCCTGTAATTTAAATTCCATATAAAAATCCTCCGGAGCTGAGAGTACGGAGGATTTTTATATGCGTAGAATTATTTCTTTGGTGTGATCGTTGTCGTCTTGAGAGGAGTGGGGGTCTTGAGAGTGGTTCCACTGAGAGACACGTGTACAGCAGATGTCGCTGGAAGTGTATATGTGAATCCCCCCTGACTTACTGTCACATCCCCGAACTTACGAACGTTCGTGCTTGAAGCATCAAATCCGTAAACTGCGCCATTTGTTGCAGTGATATTCGCAAGGTTTACACGAACTGTAACAGGAGTATCTTTCTTGTTGATGAGAATAACGTGTGTTTTTCCACCATTTCCTTCGGTAGAAGCGTATACTGAGAGATTCTCTATATCAGGATTCGTTGCATCGATGTTCGTGTCACCATAGGTGCTCTTATTGCCGTCAAAGTTACGGAAGAGCTTGTAAGCGCTTGATACGTATCCGTTCGCGTCTCCCCAGTAGCTTGAGAAGTAAACTCCGTACTTCCCATAAATACCGAGTG
>JBMOJK010000008.1:0-47535 GCA_049315825.1 Patescibacteria group bacterium | reverse complement strand
TACACGACGCTCTTCCGATCTTAAAAGCGCGTTCCGTATGCTTCACCGGACGAATCCGTATCCATTCCACGGATCATTTCAGCCGTTTCTCATAAGTGCCCACTTCGGACGAAAAGTGACCGCCGGCATCGGCGACGTACAAAATTTTCATATCCCGATTGTACGAAGTACGAAGAAAACGCAAAGAGATTTTGACTCTCGGGATACTTTCAATACAATGCGCCCACTTGCCACTTTAGCTCAGCTGGTAGAGCAACGGTCTTGTAAACCGTGGGTCGTCGGTTCGATTCCGACAAGTGGCTCCAGTAATACTAATAGCGAGGGGCTTCGATAACGGGCATTTGTCCGTATCGTAGCTCTCTCTGCTTGCATGGGTCGGTTCCAGAGCGGTCAAATGGGGAGGACTGTAAATCCTTTGGCTTCGCCTTCGTAGGTTCAAATCCTACCCGGCCCACCATTATTCAAAACAAAACGTCCCTCGGGACAGAAACGCAGCGCAGAAAACCATTCCCGCCCGGATGGTGGAATGGTAGACACGACGGTCTTAGAAGCCGTTGCCGCGAGGTGTGAGAGTTCAAGTCTCTCTTCGGGCACCATAAAATAAATCGTTGGAGTGATCGAAAAAATTCGAGCGTTCGAACGATTTCTTTTATAAGAAATCCTTTTTTATACCAGTGTTCTCGTATTAAGCGAAACACGGCAACTCCCTTTCTATATGAAAAAAGGAATTCACCCACAGTCACACGCAGTTAATGTAATCTGCTCATGTGGAAACACTTTCCCAACTCTTAGTACCCTCAAGGAGGATATCAAGGTGGAAAGCTGCATGAAGTGCCACCCGTTCTATACTGGTGAAAAGCGTCTCCTCAAGACATCAAGCGTCGACAAGTTCTACGCTCGTCAGCAGAAGACAGCAGGTCTCGGAAAATAATTCCATGATCAATAAAACCCCTTCCGATCGGAAGGGGTTTTATTTTATGGTGATTACTTGTTTGCTGGATTTGCCTGGTAGTCGGTACAGAACTTTTGTCCAACTGGAGAAGCAATCTTCTTACAGTCAAAAGTCTTGATAAACTTTGGTCCTTTTTTGAGAATAGACTCCCAAGTAACTTCACTTTTGAGGGCTGTCATTTTTGCCTTTTCATCGTTGCAGTATTTCTTCCCGGCTTCATCGTATGTATTACAGTCGAGCTTCATGATCGAATCTGGGTCTTTCAGCTGTGCTTGTATAATGGACTGTACACTCTGTGGATACGCCACAGCTTTTGTTCCAGTACTCGTACCTGTGCCAGTTTGCACAGGAGTCACAGGAGTCTCCTGTGAAGATCCACAAGAGGCCAATAATACTACTAAGAGCGCTACGAATGAGATATGTGAGAATTTCATAGAGATGATGGGTTATGCGTCTTTAAGTACGAAGAGATTGAACAGTAAATAACTTGATACGAGCAGTATAACACCGATCACGATATATATCAGGATATTTTTTGCCTTTTTGATCTTTTCGTCGTCGCCGCCTGAGCTCAGTACGAGCCATCCTGCATACAGAACAAGTAGTACGATTATAATAGCAAGAAATCCATTGATATAGTTAATCACGTTTGTCATGATACTGATCGTGCCTGAAAGGTTTGGATCCTTGATTCGACACACGCTAAAGAGGAGTGGAGTATCACAGCTTGCTTCTCCATAGATACCCTTCACGATCATCGCTGGGAGTTTCATAATAATGAAACCAATAAGCGCTGATACGATGGTTTGTTTACCAGCTTTTACCTTCTCATCATCTCCACCCGCCGTAACAATCTTGAAAAATGCATAAAACGCCATCGCCAAGAAGGCAAATGAAGCGAGCATTTCAAGCAAATGAACGAATGGGTATACGATTTTGTCGAGGAAAATCATCGAAGCAAATCCGTTCACGTTCTTATTGTAGAGCGTATCCACTATCACAAACGCAGCCTGCATCACAACGATACCAACCGTTGTAAACATGATGGAATTTCGCCATTTCTTGATAGATTCATCATCTCATCCTGAGAAAAATATACGAAGCACCGAAATCACGAGATAGATAATCGCGATGAGCACGAAGATATTCTTCAGGTCTCGCGCTATATTGATGATAAGCGCAAAAGCCCCACGTTCACCCGTTGCACTCGCTCGAAAGTACGAGAACGTATTTCCGAATCATGAGCTAAATGAGCCTTCTATCGAACTCATAAAACTATCATCTGCGTAAGTATCACGAGCCTGTCCACTGCGACGGTCATTTTGAAAATCGAGCTCCTCACGACCACTCGTCGGGGTAAAAACAGTATCCGCAAATACTGGAAGGCTTACAGATCCGAGTGTAAAAGCCACAAAACATGTCGCAAGTAGTCGAGAAAGGAGACGATTCATAAGAAAAAGAAAATCCCGCACATTGTAGCGCGGGATGAGGAAATGGCAAACGGTTGGGCTTTAATTCGGCATAATTCCGAGTCGCGCCTCGATTTCCATATCGACGTATTCTTTTTTGCGTCCGTACATCTTGCGTGAGTATTCCTTGATGATCTTGGCAACTTCTGGATTCTTGTAGCTCGAATCCCAGATAGTTTTCATATCAAATGGACGAGTCGTCGCATTGTCGATATTGAGCTTACAGTAGGTCGTGAAGTTCGCAATACCGATGATATCTTGCTGAGAAAGCAATGGAGCGTATTCTTTTTCGAGGTATTCAGCATCTTCAGCACCCACCTTGAAACTCATGATCGTTCCGGCATTTCCAAATACTGCGTCCTTGATCGACGGCTTGTCGGATTTCCCCTTGGCTGAACCGATCTGCGCGATGTACTGGTGCGCCATGATGAGGGCGAGGTGGTACTTGCGGGCTTCGGAGAGGATTTCACCGAAGGTGTCGGTTGCGAAGTTCTGGAACTCATCCACATAGAGGAAGAAATCCTTTCGCTGTTCTTCTGGGATATCCGCTCGGGACATCGCTGCCATGTTGATCTTGGAGACGAAGATGAGACCGAGAAGCTGGGCATTGAGATCTCCGATCATACCCTTGGAGAGATTAACCATGAGCACCTTACGATCATCCATGACAGAGCGAAGATTGAAGGCGGACTTTGGCTGACCGATGATATTACGGATCGTAGTATTCGTGATGAATGGTCCAAATTTCGAACTGAAATATGGGATCATTTCCTGCTTTTCACGATCACCGGTGTTCGCGTATTCATGTTCCCAGAAGGCCTTAACGACTGGATTCTTTACCTTCGAGACCTTGTATTTCATGAATGCATCGTCGACGAAGAGTCGTGGTACATCGATGAGTGTTCCACCCTCATCTTCGTCATCCATGAGCGTGAGACATCCATTGCGGAAATAGTGCTGGATACGTGGCCCGAAGATTTCTTCGTTGAAGATCTTGATGAAGATCGATGTTGCATCGAGTGCGGCACGGTCCTTCTCAACCGCTCGAAGTGCTGGATCGGTCGAGATAACCTCGAGCATATTGAGCCCCATTGGACGCTCGTAGTCGGCAGGATTGAAGACGATGATGTCCTTGGCACGCTCCTTTGGTGCATAGGCGATGATGTCTTCTACGAGGTCACCGTGCGGGTCGATGACACACAGTCCATCACCATTCCAGAGATCCTGACGTGCAAGGTACGAGAGAAATACTGACTTACCTCCTCCGGATTTACCGATAACGTAGTGATGACGTCCGCGGTCTTTGCGTGAGAAATAGACAGGGGTTTTAGTATTGCGGTATTCGTTCCATCCCATGAGTACTCCATCCTTGTAGAGTGGGAATCCACCGAGCTGACGGTGTGTTTCTTCGGTAACTGGATTCTTAGCAGGATCAATGGTCTTTCCTTTGTCTGGACCTTCGAGGTGAACTGGGATGATTTCACCTGTTGTTGAGATGAAATTACGGTGTTCATCGCGCTTGAGGACTTTGTTCTCGTCGACTGCGAGCATCGTTACTGGGTCGCTCGTGAAGACATTTCCTTGAGCGTCACGTTTGTAGTCAGAGAGGATGAGTTTTTCTTTGAGGGTTTTGAGGTTGTGTGGTGGAGCGATCATCTTGTATTCGAGCCACTTGAGGATCGGAGACTTGTTGTAGTTGATATCCGGGAAATGATACATCGTCGAAAGTTCATCGATCGAGAACACGGATTTTGCCTGGAGAAACCCGATCATGCGGAATCGATACGCGAAGTATCGGATCGGTGCAAAGAAGAATGCGAAGGCATCTTCGATCTGTGGATTGTCGAGCTTGTTATTGTATTCGTCGGTATACATCGACATAGCACCAACAAGGCTTTCAAGCGCATTCTTGGCACTCATACCATCATCGGATGAAACAAGTAATCGCATAGAAGCCTGGTATCCTGGCTGACCTGCTGATTCTCCGACTGCCTTGTGAGATTCCTGTTCGGCTTGGTTGAAAATCTTGTACGAATCACCCGATGCTGCACCTGGTGCGGTTGTTGAATCCCCTGGATTATCCGTCGTGAAAAACTCTACAAACCATACGAGTGGCTTGAAGATCATTCGAATGGCTTCCATGATGAATCCACCCTTTTGCCCCTTCTTGTACTCACCTTTCGCAACGAGCGACGCTGCCTTTTTGGCCTTTGTATTCCAGCTCGATCCACGAGGTTTCACGACGATCTGAAGCGCTGCCTTATCTGTTTTCTTGAGTGATCCAAAGTTATTGGTCATCGTCGAAAGTGGATCGTCTTCGAAGTATTTGTAAGTCTTGATCGGGTAGATGTCGTCATTTACCTTTCCAACCGAAGCGGCACGAAGCGTGTAGCCCTGTGGCTTAATATCTGGAAACTGAGTTGGCTTAATAATCGCTACTTCTGCATCAGGATAGTTTGAAGTGATCTGCTGCGTGATCAGACTCGCGTAGTCCTTGTATGTGACAATATAGAACGAAAGCTGTCCGTCTGAATAGATCAATTCCAACGAAATCTTCGCATGATCGAAGATAAAGTCCTTGAGTGAGTCAAAGAAGGTGATATTTGAAACTTTGTGGATCGATTTGTAGAAAATCGACATGATTCCCATCTTTTCCTTGAAGTCTTTTTTTGTCTCTTTTTCCTTGTCGAGCTTAGAGTCGGCACGTGGAAGGGTAACTCGCATGTAGACAAGTCTTCGTGCATTGTAGATCTCATACATCACTCGGATGAGCTTGAGAATCAAGAAAAACAGTACAAGAAGCAGTACAATATTGAATGCGATTGAGAGAATATTCATGAGTACGTCCGTGAAAGAACCGCTATCTGTTGCGGTTTTCTCTGCTGTTTTTTGGGCGGATGTACCTGTAGATTTTCCTGCACCTGCAATACCTGCCGCATGAGCGGTGGCGATGAGCTCGTAGAACATATGAGTAGTTACTTTTTCTTTATGCTATCACGAAGCGGGCTACACGGCAAATTTGCACACTCTGTTTTGGCTTTACAGAGTGTAAATCGTGTGTATGCTCATTTTCAATAGCGCGCATTTATCATTTTTTATTGTGCGCATGATGCAACTCATCGGATCGATAGCAATCAGTGGACTCTCCGGACAACGGGTGGATGTAGAAGTAGATATCGCAACAGGTATCCCCGCATTTTCTATTGTCGGACTCGGCGATGCGGCCGTTCAAGAAAGCCGCGAACGCGTTCGTAGTGCGATCAAGAACTCTGGCCACGCATTCCCCTCTAAGCGCATCACCGTCAATCTCGCCCCTGCGGACACTCGCAAATCAGGTCCGTCTTTTGATCTGCCAATCGCACTCGGAATCCTCCTGGGCGATGGCATCACGAGTGAACGAAACCTCAGTAAGACCTATTTCCTCGGGGAACTCGCCCTTGATGGGAAAATCCGAGAGATCACAGGCGTACTCCCAGCGATCTTGTTTGCAAAATCGCACGGCGCAGAATGCGTTGTCATCCCTGCAGGGAATCTCGACGAAGCCTCGCTCGTCACGGGGATCAATATCCTCTGAGCAAACAGTCTCAACGAAGTAGTGGCTTACGTCGAAAAAACGGGCGATCTCATCATACCTGCTCCGCGAGTTCCTAAAGAACGAAACAAACCCGAAGTTGATTTCTCATCGATCAAAGGCCAGGATCGTGCCAAACGAGCACTTCTCATCGCAGCAGCCGGTGGACACAACATCCTCCTCGATGGACCTCCGGGATCTGGAAAGACAATGCTCGCGAAAGCTCTCGAAGGAATCCTCCCAGACATGAGCTTCGACGAAGTACTCGATGTTTCGAAGATTTATTCGGTTGCGGGGCTCCTCGATCGCAAAACCCCACTCATCGAGAACCGCCCATTCCGCAAGATCCACCATACTGCCAGTGCGATCAGTATCATCGGTGGAGGCGCGAAATCTCGTCCGGGTGAAGTGAGTTTGGCTCACCGCGGGGTATTATTTTTGGATGAATTTCTCGAGTTTGATTCGCATCTGATCGAGATGCTTCGCCAGCCTCTCGAAGATGGAACAATCACGGTGACCCGTGTTCATGCGAGTTTCACCTATCCTGCTAAATTTCTCTTGGTTGGAGCGATGAATCCATGCCCGTGTGGATATCTCGGCGATCCAGATAAAGCCTGTAGCTGTAGTGAGCGTGACATCGAGAAATATCGAACCAAGCTCTCCGGCCCCATCCTCGACCGCATCGATCTCTTCGTGAATGTACCGCGTATCAAAGTAGAAGAAATCGACAATAATCGTCCGCTCGCGACCACCGAAGAGCTTCGAGCACGCGTCGAAAAAGCACGCGTACGCGCTCGAAAGCGTTTCCTCGGTCTCGCAAAGGAATGTAACAGCGAAATTACACCCAAAGAAGTAGAAAAACTCTGCTACATTCGTCCGGATGGCATGAAGATGCTCAAAGATGCTGTCAATCGACTCTCACTTTCGATGCGCAGCTACTATCGTCTCATCCGAGTCGCCCGCACGATCGCAGACCTCGAAGACGCTGAAGAGATCACTCTTGCCCATGTAGCCGAAGCACTGTCGTATCGCGGGGAGAAATAAGATAACACGAGCTTTCGAAGAAATTATTCTTTGAATTTAGTCGAATTGATCTTAGAGTGATTGAGTATTTCATAGCGCAACCATGAAAAAACTCATATCCGTCCTTTTAGGAACACTTCTTTTCGCTTCTTCGATGTCATTTGCAGAAGCACGTTCTACTCGAACCAAATCTACGGATGTCTACGTAAATGGCTACCACCGATCAAACGGTACCTACGTAAAACCCTACTATCGAACTCCTAAGAATTCAACCAAGCTCGATAACTACAGCTGTCTCGACTACGGACGCTGCAAATAATTTAAATCCTCCTCTGCTCTTACGAGAGTTTTGGAGGATTTTTATTCAAACCTGAGAGCATCAATCGGCTTCAAGCTTGCTGCCTTGTACGCTGGGTATATCCCGAATCCGATCCCTACAAAACACGAAAATCCAAATGCAAGAGCCAATGTTGAGAGTGTAATCACTCACTGGATGAGCGAGGATATCGCAAAAATCGTGAGATACGAAAGCCCTATCGCGATCAATCACCCGATAATACACAGCAGAAGTGATTCTGTCAGAAACTGCAGAACGATATCACCCTTTTGTGCGCCGATCGCTTTACGTATACCGATCTCACGGGTTCGTTCAGTGATCGAGACGAGCATGATATTCATCACCCCAATCCCTCCAACAACGAGCGAGATCACAGCAATCGCCCCGAGGAAGAGCGTGAGAGCGCCCGTGATCTGACTTACTGTTGAGATCAGATCAGCTTGGTTATTGACGGTATAGGGTCGTTCGTTCTCATTGGTGATCGAGAAGTATCCATCGAGCATGCGCTGCAATCGCTCCTTGGTTGGAGTCAGATCCTCGGTCGTCGCAGTCGTGATCGCAACGGTAGAATAATAATTCGTGCCGAGTAACTGATCCTGCACGGTAGAAACCGGTATATATGCGGTCTCATCGGCATTTCCGAAGGACTGCTGTCACTTGGATTTTGTGACTCCGATGACTCGAAAGAGTGACCCACCAATACGCACTGTAGAGCCGAGCGGATCGGCCCCAGAACCAAAAAGTGTGGTAGCCGTAGCCGATCCCAGAATAGTAACTGCTTCGTTATTTTTTACCTGATCATCCGTAAAAAATACCCCAGATGCGAGTTCGGTATTTCGCACTTTTGCGTAAATAGGTTCTACACCGTAGATCGTAACTGAGAGATTTTTGTCAGCATTGATGATCTGCTTTCGAGTCGACATTTCAGGTGATACATCGACCACCCCCGGAACCTGTCTGATGCGTTCAACTACGGATGCTGTGAGGATATCTGTTCGTGATTTTCCAGCAGTCTTACTTCGTACATCCGACTGTCTAGATCCTCCTGGAGTGAGTGTGAGGAGATTCGACCCGAGCGACTGAACATTGGAAAGGATGCTATTTTGTGCACCTTGCCCGATCGCCAGAAGCACTACTACCGAATACACTCCGATGATAATCCCGAGACTCGAAAGACCCGCCCGAAGTTTATTCGAGGTAAATGTCCGAAATGCGTTGCTGATATGTTCGAGGAGGGTCATTATTCAGAAATGTTACCGTCACGGATACGTATGATGCGGGATGCACTTTTAGCCACTTCTTCTTCGTGGGTGATGAGTACGATGGTGATACCCTCTTTATTGAGCCGCTCAAAGAGCTCCATTACCTCTTCTCCAGTTTTAGTATCAAGCGCTCCCGTCGGCTCATCCGCGAGGATAAGCTTGGGCGAAGTCACAAGAGCGCGCGCAATCGAAACTCGCTGTTGCTGTCCTCCTGAGAGCTGATTGGGAAAGGATTCAGTTTTATGTCCGAGACCGACTCGTTCGAGTGCAGCACGGGCAAGTACATGACGCTCGGAGCGTTTCACTCCCTTGTACGACAAAGGAAGTGCTACCTGATCGATCGCACGAACTCGCGGGATAAGATTGTATCCCTGAAACACAAACCCTACAGACTCCCCGCGAAACCTCGTGAGTGCTTCATCGTCGAGGGTTGCAACATCGACTCCTCCGAGGAGATATTTCCCAGTGCTGGCTGTATCGAGGAGTCCGATGATGTTCATGAGCGTCGATTTTCCGGAACCCGATGGTCACATGATCGCGACAAAATCCCCTTCTTTGATCGAGAGCGAAAGCCCCGTAAGCACGAAAAGTTCTTCTCCTGCAACATTGTAGGATTTTTTGATATCGGTGAGTTCTATCATCGCGTTGTTCATGTGTTTGAATGAGAGATTATCCTCCGGTTCTTGCTCAACCTCCGCCAGCAGCAGCGCCTGCAGGGGCTGCTCCTCCGCCTGCTGGAGCACCTCCACCACCACGCTGTCCGCCTCCCGCTCATCGCTGTCATCCGAAGAGATTTCCAAGATTAAATCCACCACTTGCTGCACCACTTGTCGCAGCATAAGGCCGGATCACGATGCGTTGTCCCGGTGTAAGACCTTCCGTGATTTCTATTTTATCCGCATCAGACTTCCCAACTTTTACAACCTGAGTACGCAGTGAGCCACTTGAGAACACCTGGACGAATTTACCATTTTTCCCGTCTTGAACCGCACTCAGAGGCACGACCGTAACATTGTCCATGCGATCCGTGATGATACGCGCCGAAGCTGTCATGGCATCGTAGAGCTCGACTCATTCGGGCTTTATGAGGATGAATTTCACAGTATAACTCACTACTCCTGATGCCTCCGTCGCAACCGACTCTACGAATGAAACCTTTGCATCGAATGTCTTGGTTCGGTACGAGTCAAATGTTACCTTTACGGGCATTCCGATCTGGATTTTGACCGCCTGCGTTTGATCGACGAGTGCTGTGAGTTGTATGATATCGCGGTTTTCTACCGTGATCCCACCCGAAGAAGTAGACTGTTCACCCTTTTTGATAGCAACTGCACTCACTACTCCATCGATTGGTGCGATCAGACGATAGTTTTCACGCGTGGCTTCAAGCTTCGCGATACTGAGCTCTGAGCTTTTGATGTCATTTTCTTTTTGAGCAATCTCGGTGGATTTTGGCCCCGCAACGAGCTCGTCATAGGTTGCCTGATTTGCTTGGATTGCATCTTGTGTAGAGGCGATTTCAAGCTTTTTACTGATGATTTTTGCATCATAATCAAGACTCGTTTTTGCGAGATCGTTTTTCTGTTTTTCGAGAGAATTCTTGAGCTTGAGAAGATCGAGTTGTGCACTGGTGAGTGCTGCTTCCTTGGATGCAACCGAACTTTTAGTAGATAGTTCGATCGTGCTCACTGCTGTACCCGTTGCGAGGTCACGAATGTTAGAATCCACGTTTGTTACCCAGCTTGAAAACTTCGAATTAAAGCTGGAGATACTGGAGCGATAGCTGTCGAGAAGTGTTGAACTGAGCTGACCACCAACTGTTGAGGCTTCGATCAGTTGTTTCATGACTGTATTGAAGTCTGTGAGTTTTTTTGTGACGTCTTCGGTGAGATTTGCGAGTGTATTTGCATCACTTATGCTCGCAACTGCAGGATTGAACGCAGTTGATGCACTATCGAGTTTTGTGATCGAGTCCTGGATGTCGATATATCCAAAATTCGCTTCTGATCGGAGCTGTGTATTTCCAAGCTGGACCAGGATCGGGTTATTCGGATCGTCTACGAGAAGTATTTTCTTGTAAGTTACCATCGCGTCTCGGATGTCCTTCACGAGAGAAATCGCGTTGTTGCGAGTAGTTTTGAGCCTCGAATCTCACTCCGCCTTCGTTTGTGCGATGGTTTCTTCTTCGTTGCGTTTTACATACTCAAGATCGAGCTGCATACTTGCAAGTTTTTGGTTGCTTGCATCAATATTCTTGGTTGATTCGGCGATAGCAGACTGTGCATCGGTGAGTACCTGCGTCTTCTCACGTCCGAGGCTGTCGAGATCTAGCTGGGCAGTTTGCAGATTACGTTTGGATTGTTCGAGGGTATTTTTTGCCTTGAGAAGCTCGAGCTGACCACTTGCTTCGTAGAGTTTTTTGAGAGCAATACGCGAATTATCAAGATTGATCCGCTGTGAAGCTATATCCCGATCGAGATTTGATGTATCAAGCGATGCGAGAACAAAACCTGATTTCACCTTTTGTCCTTCGACAACATTGAGCGCAGTAATTTTCCCGGTTTCTCGAAAAGTAAGGGTTTCTTTTCCTGTGAGGGCTACCTTTGCAACGAGGTCGATACGACTTTCGATCGCCCCAGTTGAAACCGCCACAACATCCTTGAAATCAATCGGAGCTGCGGTAGCTGGACTGAGCATTTTCCATCCAACGTATCCACCGATGGCTACAACACCCAATACGAGCGCGATCTTCTTTTTCGAAATTTTCATAGGAGAGGTTACAGAGTTTGGGTAATTTGGACACGTGCGATCATCTTCGAATCTTCCTGAACGAGTGAGAGCTTCCAGTTATGGATTTCAGTGATTTTGCGAGCCATAGAGAGTCCCAAGCCAGATCCAGAACTGTTATATTTGATAAATGGTTCAAATATGTGCTGGAGGACGGATTCTGGAATCTGTTGTTGCGTAGGATTTTCTACCTGGAATCCTCCGGTAATCTCTCGCACCACGATCGTTGATTTCTCGGTCGAGTGTGCAAATGCATTATCTAAAAGTATGCCTACCAATATAGAAATGAGCTCTGGATTCCCATCGAATCTCGTCTTTGCTTTCAGATATGTTTTGAGGAGTTTTTCTGGATATTTTTTTTCGAGAGATTCTTCTTTACGACGAATGATTTCCTGCAGAGAGACAGACTCGTGCTTTCCAGTCGATCGATTCTCCGCAAGGAAAAGCAGTCCGTGGATAATGGTTTCCATATTGGTTGTTTCTTCGAGTGCCGACAAAATATGATCCGATGGATGCTCAGCCTGGACAAGTTCCAGATCAGATCGCATAACAGCGAGTGGAGTTCTCAGTTCGTGGGCAATATTGCGGTTGTAAAGCCCCATCATCTCAAGACTTTCCTTCATCGGCGCAAATGATCTCTGCGCAATCTTGCGTGCTACAAAATACAGCGCGATCGCAAAGAACAGGATCGCAAGAGCCAGAGCTGCGATTGCTTTCGAAAAGTGACCCAATTCTCCATCCTGAGATGCATACACATAGATCGTGCGATCTGTCAGCTTTTTACCAAAGAAAACAAATTTTCTCTCTCCGATCTCTCGATCAAATAGGGTCTTGGCTGTTGCATCATTTTCCAGTGCAAGTTCTGAAGTCTCTGCCAATGCCAATGGTCCATAGATGTGATAATTTCCACCATCAAAATGGATCACAAGATTACGAAATTGAGGTGGAATTCGCTGAACACGAGAATAGAATGCATCTATCTCATCTGCCTTTCCACGGACCAGAAGAGCAGACCGTACTGGATCATTGAGCACAAAATCCAGCCATTCTTCGAGTACAGCTTGGTCACTTTGATTCTTGAGTACGTAAAAAGCCCCGAATATTGCGCAGGCTACTGCGACTAATATTGCGAGGATGGACGCTGATATCTTGAGGGCGAGTCTATGCTCCGCTCGATCTTCCAATGGCATATCAGATACCGCGATGGGTGGTTATAATGTCTTTCGCAAGCTTTTTGCGAATACTCGAAATATGAGCCTCAAGGGTCGTGGACTGCGAGAAAAGTTCTGCATCCGTACATCCCCAGATACTCTCAATAAGTTCCGCCTTGGAAGCAATCACCCCCTTGCGTTTAATAAGGAATTCGAGAATCTGAAGTTCTTTGTTTACGAGAATCACCTTCTTCCCACCACGAGTGATATACGCTCGATCGAAGTCGATCTCGATATCTCCAAGCACGTGTTTACGTGAAATGATCGGAGTATCCGATCGTCGAGTAACCGCTCGAATACGGGCATAGAGCTCCTCAAGAGCAAACGGTTTCGTGAGATAGTCATCCGCACCCAATTCAAGAAGTTCGATCTTGTCTTCGAGGAGATTGCTTGATGTGAGAACCAGAACTGGAGTATGGTTATTACTCTTGCGCATTTCACGAACGACACTTTTTCCATCAAGTAACGGAAGTCCAAGATCCAGAACAATGAGATCATAACCTCCACGTAAAATATCCCGAAGTGCATCCACCCCGGTTACTGCTTCATGTACCAAAATCCCTTTCGGAGAAAGGTATTGGACGATATTTGCCCGAAGCTTCGGGTGATCTTCTACAAGTAATAATTTCATACGCATATGATACCCTTGTTTCTATGTGATGAAAACCGATCTTAAAAAGCTCATGTATATTTTAAGAATCATTTGAGATTTGAAATAAAAATCCCCCTCTGCTTTCATGAGCTTCGGAGGATGATTTTATTGTTTTACTTGGTACATGTTACGTCCGACTCGTTCGATATATTGACGGTTCTGGAGATTCATGTAGATGGTACTGGTTTTTACCTGTCGTACCTTGAGAACACGAGCTACGATGTCTTCGGTTGAGAGAGCAGTTTTTGCCTTCTGGAAGATATCGAGGATAACGTCGAGAACTGTTCCTGGTCGGTATCCCCATTCTTTAAGAACGTAGATTCCGCGACCGATGAGAACGAATTCATTGTTTCGGATGAGTTCGTTGTGGATGGTAGCTACCTTCACTGATTCTTTGAAGTGATCAGCGATTGCATTGGTGATATCCACGAAGTGCATTGCTTCTTTATTCTTCTTGAGGATGTAGATCGCCTTATCCTTGAGAGTTGAAGGATTGAGGATTTTCCACTTTTCAAGTCCGATGAATTTCTCTTCTCCCTTTACGATATCCATGAAGATATCAAGTGCAGAGTCGATGAGTACCGTGTCAACCTTCCCGAACTGTGCGAAGAGATTGATCTTGATCATCTCATGAAGAACGGTGTTCTCGATGATATCACCACGCTTCTTGAGGATCTTGAGTGCTTCCTTGTGGATTTCTCCGATCACCTTCTTGTTCACCTCTGGAAGCGTGAAATACGTGTGTGTTCCGAGCTGTGGTTTTGATTTCTGAATATTGAAATCTGACTGGAGGATGGTTTCGATGATTCCTTCGTTTACTG
Source organism: Patescibacteria group bacterium (assembly GCA_049315825.1). Lineage (GTDB taxonomy): Bacteria > Patescibacteriota > Gracilibacteria > BD1-5 > UBA2023 > JBMOJK01. Next base: position 33,450 of record JBMOJK010000008.1, on the reverse strand, counting down.
GACCGCTAATGCCTACATCCTGAATCACTGCCGAGAGAAGCTTGTCCTTCGTAAGCAGACCACCGTGGAACGCAAGGATCTTTTCACCTGAAGCCTGGAGCGCGAGAAGATTAGAAGATTTTACAATTCGGCCGATCTTTCGGATCGCAACATCTTCGATCTGACGTACACGCTCACGAGTAATTCCATTGTCATCACCGATAGCCTGGAGCGTTTCGCGCACATTGCTATCGAATCCAATGCGTCGCTTAATCACAGACTGTTCTTTTTCTGTGAGTCCACCGAGGACTGCAACAAACCCTTGTTGTACTTCACTGTGGAGCATGGCCATGGAAGGGTGTAAAATAAAATATCAATATCCTAATGTATAGGGCGGAAAAACTAAAAGTCAAGAAAAAAGGCCTATATAGGAAGTGTCATATTCTTCTTCTCTGGAGCGCTTTTCGAAAGGATGGACTCGTATTCTTGAAAGAGTGCATCGGTTGCTTGATTATTCTCGATATAGAGGGTAGATAGGGTCTCTCTTTTTACCTCGCGATAGGCGATTATTCCACCAACCACGATCAAGATTGCACCGATGATCGAATAGATAGGAGCATCATAGAATACGATATCCTTCGTGAAGTAAACAATACTTCTCATGAATGAGAACGAAGAAATAACCAAGAAGAGCTTAGTGATCCCAAAAAATATGATCGCCGTATGGTCAGAGAAATGAATCCCAACACGAGTTTTCATGATTTCTTTCGTGCGATTCGAAAGAATGAGCGACATGAGTACGATCGCGAGGAACATAAGCATAAACCCTGTTCGCCCAAGGAATGAAGAAAATGCTGTAGCAGTTATATCCGTCCCGATCGAGAACCACGGGAAAAAGAGTGAAACAAGGAGAAATACCTCACCCAAAAGGACCAATCGCAAACTTCCCCGCAAATGGATGAAATTGAATGAGAGGCTTCCGAGGATCTGATGGAAACGATATCGTAGTTTCCGATTCTTCGAATTGATTTGGTAGTTCATATAATTGACGGCAGAGGTATACTGAAATTACGCAAATAGTAAACGGGGAGCGGATTGACTTTTGCACCAAATGTCGTTAGATGTCCGTATGTCTCGTCATCCAATAGAGGAAAACTCCTTTTTTTCACTCCTGCGATTTGCCTTCGGATTCGTTGAGGCAATTTTCTCTGGTGTGTGGCTCGTCCTGCGCACGCTTTTTCGAAAGGATGCACAAACTCCGCTGCGTAAAAGTCACTTTCTCGAAAGTCTGCACTATTTTGCGCACGATTGGCCGAAAAATTTCTGGAAATTCCCAACTGGGATCGGGATCGGTCGCGGAGTTGGAGCTATGATCTCATTCATCTTCAAAAAAACCACTTCTTTTGAACCCAAAAAACCAAATTCTCGCGGGTTTACCCTTATAGAGATGATCATTTCTCTGACGCTGTTTGGGATTTTGATGGTCATGGCATTTAATGTCATGGGGAATATCGGTGTTTCACGCAATCTCGTTGAAGGACGTATCGATATCAACGAGCAGCTCTACAGCGCAAGCGAACGACTAGCTACGACTATCAAAGAATGAGGCGATATCGACTACGAGGAGTATTTCAATCGTTCTCAGGTAGGACTTACCCTTTCGAGTGGACACTATGCAAATCCAACAGGATTTGGAAACTATGGATACGGAGGAACGATCGGAACCAATCTCTTCGGCGCTACATCATATGTTTGTCGAAGCGGGATTGGTCTCGATATGGCTGCAAACGGCTGTTTTGCGAGTAATAATTTTAACTCTCAGTCCAGCATCCAAACTGGTAGCCCTCAAAGATTTGGTCAATACAAAACACAATTCGTAGACCGTAACAGTGATCGTAATGACGACACGGCAGTCTGCAATGCAAAAGGAAAGCCTGGTATGCCACTCGGAGATGCCAACTGTGACGGAAATCCTACTGGTGATGACGACGATGAAGATCTTGGTGCCTGACCCGAAGCATTCTCTGGAAGCTCCGGCCAGGCCGAACTCTATCTCATCAAGCGTACTGACAAAGGTCTCGAGCGACTCATTCTCCGACGTCGCGTAGAGCTCGATCCAAGTGCACCGTCAGGATACACCTGCAATATAGTTGCTGGAACTGGAAGCGGGTGTATCGGCCGACTCGAAATGCTTCGACTCATAGGCAGTGATATTGGGTACGACCACGAAGGAATTACTTCCGCCACGCCAGCAGGAAGATTTGACGGAAAAGTGGACACCTGGGAATGTCATCCTGATTTCAACTGTGCCACTATGGCGATCGGAAGTGTGAGTCGCAAGATCCCAACTGGAAATGATTCCGAATGGGTGAGTCTCTTCGCTCCTGACGTAGACGTTCGCAATATTAAGTTCTTCCCGTCTCCGTCGAAGGATTTCCGCCTTGCATGGAAAGAATGAAATGCGAATTACTCGATTGCGTCATACGTACGATTCACCACAACACTCGGTTTTGGATGGGAACGACGACGCAAGCTCAAGATTCAAAATCCAGAAGTCACCATCGCAACTACAGTAACGCTCGACAACTAATATGAAACATCATTTCGAGACAGCGCGCGGTTCGGCACTCCTTGTGAGCATTTTCATCACAGGAACGCTTATTATTATCATGCTCGGGCTACTTGGGCACATAATTCCACTCTCTCGAAGTGTTCGTGGCATTGAGAATTCTACTATTGCCTACTACAATGCATCTACGCAGATCGAGTCCGCGCTTGCAAGCTTGAGCCTAAAAAATCCTGGTCACAGCATTACCGGCACACCCAATATCAATACACTCCCGCAAACTATCACTACATTTACGGGTGGCTACGCGATATCTGAGCTTACATCTTCCATCCCGCTTCCTGGAGATGGAACAAGTGAATACGACAAAAATTGGAATCAAATCTCTCCCGGTTCACCCGTTCAGATTTTTATACCACCGAGTTACGGTCCATCATTCCTCTCGCAATTTCAACTCGATCTTCGAGTTCCAAAGCTCCAACAAAAAACAGCAACCAATGCTGATGTTCTCGTTCCATCAGACTCTCCCGGAACTACATTTTTCTCAAATAGCACATCTCTTCCGGTAGTTTTCTGGACGATTTCTGATGGGAAAAATACGCTTATGCCAAGCATGGGCACGCTGGGGGCTTCTCCTCTTGGGGTTCTGTATGATGCAAGCAGCATCAACACACACAATGACCTCGGCATACCACAACTGAGTATGATGGCCGCAAAGGACAGCAAAACCGGTACGATCAACACCCTCGCCAATCTCTATAACACCAAACTAGGCGACTGTGTACTTGCGGGCTGCAGCCTTAAACTCACAGTGGCCAACGTTCTCAAAAATCAGGCCTGATCCGTGATGCCCTATCTCGAATACCGAATTCGCAAAGTTAAGTTCCTCCCTGGAAGTGACATCCAATATCTCGGTTACGGTGTTGATACGATCACCAATCTTGGACTCTCATTCCCAAACAAGGTTCTTCCATCTCAGTATACCTCTATAGAAGCAGAGGGGTTCGCGGTCGGATTCAAGCGAACTCGGGCAAAAAAAATTCAACAACTTACCACCAACGAAGCACTCGACTTCACCGTCTACCAATAATCATGCAACTTCTCACTGTTACCGCCTCCGACGCTGATCAGCGCCTCGATCGTTACCTCAAAAAGCTTTTCCCAAACGCCCCTCTTTCCTTCCTCTATAAAATGGGGCGAACCAAGAAAGTGCGCCTCAATGGAAAAAAGGCAGAACCTGAGATGCGCATCCAAGAAGGCGATGAAATTGCTCTGTATTTGAACGATGTCGAAATTGTCGAATTTGGCGAAAAGAAGTCCACAAGACCGGTCACTCAGACCAAGTTTGATCGATCTGCTATCCTCTACGAAGACGAGGTACTCTTAGTGGTAAACAAACTCCCGGGGATCAATGTACATCCCGGGGATCATAAGACGACCGAGGCCTCGCTCATCGAACTGATCCAGGACTACCTTGGTAATCAATACAACAGTGTCGGTTGGAAGCCTTCACTCGCACATCGACTCGACCGTGATACCTCCGGAGTACTCATCATTGCCAAAACTCGACACGCACTCAATAGCGTTCTAGAAGACCTTCAGTCTGATAAGATCAAGAAAATCTACCTCGCCTGTGCAGCTGGAGTTCCCAAAGAATCTTCCGGAACAATCAAGGCACCTCTACTTCGTGTAGAAAACGCCAAGAACGAAAACAAAGTCCGAGTCGATCCTGCGGGCTCAAAAGCAGTGACGCATTTCAAGGTACTCAACCAGAATACTCAACAAAATCTCAGCGTCGTTGAACTTCATCTCGAAACCGGGCGCATGCACCAGATCCGAGTTCACCTAGCACATATCGGAACTCCCGTGATCGGAGACAAGGCCTACGGTGACCCCCAGATCAACCGTGATATCAAGAAGCAGCTCGGTATCGAGCGGCAACTCCTCCATGCCCGTCGTCTAGAATTCGCTCATCCAGTCACAAAAAAGCGCCTCGTAGTAGAAGCGCCTATACCGAAGGATATGGAGAGTTTTATGGAGAAATATTTCAGGTAGAGAGCAGTGATGCTCTTTTTTTGAGTTTTTTGAGAGAATATTTTGAAGCTCTGAGAAGATTACATACCCAACATTCCTTGCTGGCTGTGGAACTCGCAGGCCTGCGTGGTTCGATGAAAGTGGATTCTTGTTCTTGCAAGGAAGAGACTTTGAGCCCTTGCTCGCACAGCGCAGCGGTCCTCGCGGCGCACGGAACATTGAGTATGTAATCTGGGAGGCTCTAACTGCTGATTTTTTAGACGGAAATTTCTAGATCTTTCATAACAGTTTTACCGTCTTTTCCTCTAAAAAGGAAGGTCCTGAGATTCAAAAGAACAAAGAAATTCGTGTGCAAAACGAGCACCGCAGTAAGGTGTAGCGGCAGCTACTCCGCACGAGGAAGCGCAGTTTTAAACATGAAGTTCGAAGTTATTTTGAATCTCCTACTTTCCGGTACTAGTTGCATTCGAAGCCATATAAATAACCTGCCCAATCGGATTCATCGCCTCTCGCAGAGAATCTCGGACTACCATGTATCGATCTTCGATCATGATCAAGAGTACGTGAGACGCGTAGTTGCGCTCAAAGTCGACATACGCATCAAATGCAGCACCATACACCCCCTTTGTTCGTGCGATTTCACTGTCGGCACGCGCAGCCATATCAGCAAGCCCCTTTGCAAGAGTGTCTGATGTTGGAAATCTTGGACTGCCTGCTGGATTTGCACCATTCTTCTGATCTTCGAGACTGATAACTTGACCGAGACGATGCTTAAGACTCTGATCAATGTAATATAGGTAGTGGCGGTAATTGCAGTATTCGCCCGTTGTTTGTGCAACGATCTGACGCTTGAGTGAAAGCTCAGAACCATCTCCGCCATCCTTCGCCACATTTCGACACTGCTTCTCATCGATGCGTCTGCGGATCTGATCCGAGGTCTGCTTGAGCTTATTTACGATATTTGAACCACTTGGATTGAATCTATCGATGAGCTTTTGATGAATACGAAGCTTTGTATTGAGTACCGCGCAGCCATAGATCGCATTCATGCGCTCTGCATAGATTGCCGAGGCCTTCTCGATTTCTCCGGCGATCGGCATATTTTGTGACTGTGCTTCGATGGCCTTATAGAGGTTGTCTTTGTCCCCCTTTACCGAATCCATGAGTGCATTAAACTGCTTGTTTGAATTGGGATTCGCAATATCTGGATAGAGAATCCCGCTGTATTTGAGAACAGAATTCTTCACACCGAGGGCATTCCATGGCATTTTGATGTCCTCGCAGTAATTCTTCACACTTTCCTTGTACGCTTCGTACGTTCCAATATCCGCATCTTCCGCAAACGCAGGAAATGCAACACACAGCACGAGAAGTGAAAGTAAATATTTACGCATAATGGCAGGTAGCTAAGGCGTTGCTCCGATTCGGAAGTTGATCTCTTTTTCGACGAATTCTCGTTCGCGTCCGTATTTGAGACGAGAGAGTTCTTTGTAGGCTTTTGCGAGTTTCTGATCACCCTTCTCAAGGTATGGATTGACTGGAGTCATGCTGAACGCGGGCGTTGGCTGACCATCAACCGCGAGCTTCATCACCCCTTTGAACTTATCCATATTAACGAGATCACGACCCGTGAAGACTGGAGCAAATTGCTTCTCAAGGAATTCTGAATCCTCAGGACCTACTTTGTATGACATCATAGATCCTACGTTACCGAAAATGGCATCCTTGAGGTTTACATTCGACTTCGTGAGCGAATCAGACTTCTGAAGCTGTCCGAGATACTGATGAGCCACGATGAGACCGAGGCGGTACTTTCGAGCTTCGGAGAGGATGGATTCGATAGACTCTGTGATATAGTTCTGGAATTCGTCGATATACAGGAAGAAGTCTCGACGTTTGTCTTTGTCGATCGTCTGACGGCGCATGGCAGCCATCTGGATCTTGGAAACGAGCACGAGACCGAGCAAGTTCGAGTTGAAGTCACCGAGGACTCCCTTCGAGAGATTTACGAAGAGGATCTTCGAAGTTTGCATGCTGTCCAAGATGTCGAAGGAAGACTTCGTCTGACCGATGATGTTTCGCATCATCTTGTTGGTGATAAATCCACCAAATTTCGCCGCAAAATACGGGATAATCTCTCCCTTCTCGCGGTCCCCCATCTTGGCAAAGGTGAAATCCCACCAAGCGCGTACCACTGGATCTTTGATTGTACGGCGGCGTTCCTTTTGGAATTCTTCATCCGTGAAAAGACGTAGGATATCTGTAAGTGCACATCCTCCAGGATAGTCCATGAGCGTGAGTACACCATTTCGGAAATAGTCCTGGATACGCGGTCCGAAGATCTCAGGTCCGAAGAGCTTGATCATGATATTGAGCGAGTCCTGAGCAACCATTTGTTTCTCATCGTCGGTCGTCGCCTCAAGGATATTGATCCCCATCGGTCGTGCCATATCAGCCGGATCGAAGTACACAACATCGTCCGCTCTCGAGCGAGGTACAAATGGCAAGAGGTCCATCGCGAGATCTCCATGCGGGTCAACCACACATATTCCTCGACCCTGAGCGATGTCCTGTCGGGCCATAACCTGCAAGATCGACGACTTACCCGTACCCGTTTGTCCGATTACGTAGAAATGTCGGAATCGGTCTTCGTTCTTGATGCGAATCTCTCGAGTATTCCCTTGGAAACTATTGTATCCGAGCAAAATCCCTTCCGTTGGGATATTGACTGGAGCTTTTGCGATCTTGAAATTCTGCCACTTGATCTCGGCAGATCGGTTGTATTTTGAGTGTGGGAAATGGAAGAGTGAGGCGATTTCCTCGACACTGAGGATATCGTGCTTAGCGAAGAATCCACTGCGAACCGCTCGGAACACATAGTCACGGATGAATGCATCAAAATAGTGCGGCTTCATCACCTTGATCGTGTTGAATCCTGGAGCGCTATACTGAGAAAACGCTGCCGCAATATTCGAGACGATCGACTCCGTCATGAGATCGTTTTGTCCACTTGCAATGAGACGAAGCGTGGTATCAAATCCACTTTTCTTCGCCTTTTCTTTGACGAGTTCCTTCGTGTTTGCCTTCTCGTCGCTGCCCTCCGCCTTTGGTGAGGCTTCTGGTTCTCCTACTCCATTGAGGAACTTCGAGAGGATATCGAGTGGATTGAAGCTAAAGTGTGCAGCTCAGAGTTTCTTTTCGTATTTGAAAGACTTTGCCTGCCACTTGTCTGCAACGGGCTGGAGCAGGATCTGCACGACTGCAGACTCGCCCATAGAGAGCTTCCCGAGTGCTCCAACGAGTGGATTCATCGGGTCAGATTCGAGCTTTTGGTACGTCTTGATTGGCTCGAAATACGGTCGTTTCAAGACAAGTTCGACACCTTTGACACTTTTGCGCCCCTCGAAGATATTTACCTCGGGAGTCGCATCGATCACTGCATCTGGATAGAATCCCGTGATCTGCTTCTCAAAAAGCATCTGCATCTCCTTCGGGATCGCGATATAGAAGAAGATTTCCTGCTCATGCGCTACGATCTCCAGAGAGAATGATCGTCCACCCAAGAGCTTCGAAGAAATCGAATCCGTTCCGATGGATCGAAGCGAAGCAAGCAGCTGCTCCATGAGACTCACTTGCTCCTTAAAGTCGCGGCTGGTTTCCTTCTTGTCATCCGCATCACTGTCCTTGCGTGGAAGCAGAACACGCAAAAATACCATCGAGAGCATTTGCTTGAATTTGCGCTTTTTGCGGAGAATCGCAAAAAAGACCCCTATCCCAAAACAGGCGGCCAGAATCGCGAGAACGAAGAGAACATCCGACATAACAGATCGAGTATAACATACTCCGCTCAAAACTCAAAAAAAGCCCCCTTGCGGAGGCCTCTTTTACGCGGTCTAATGAGATTTAGACTACAAAACGCGGATTTCTACAGCATCTGAAGTACGTGACTTGTACTCGTATCCGCCGTTCTCGAGGGTCTTCTTCGACACGACGATACGGTGTGGAATCCCAAGCAGATCAGCATCTCCCGCCTTGTGCCCGAATCCTTGAGCACGATCATCGATGAGCACGCTTCCGCCCTCGGCTTCGATCTTGCGAGCGAGTACAGTTGCCTCCTCGATCGTCTCAGGGAATGCGATGATATAGTGTGTATATGGTGCAATCGCTTCTGGCCATACGAGCCCCTTATCATCTGCGAGTCGCTCAGCGATCACCCCCATAAGGCGTGAGATACCGATTCCGTAACATCCCATATACACATCCTGCATCTTTCCTTGTGCGTCTGTATATGAGAGCCCAAAAGCATTGGAGAATCGTGTCCCAAGCTTGAAAATATTCCCCGTCTCGCTCACTGTCGTCTCATGGTAGGCAGTTGCCCCACACGATACGCACTTGAATCCGCTTGCTTCGACGATCTCAGTATTATGCGCCTGTCCACAAGCATCACACACATACACGACGTCCTCGCCGATCCCGAGCTCCGTCTGGAACTCGTAGCTATACTTCGAGAAATCACCTCCTGAAGCAAACGCGTAGTGTGTGATCGCACCAATCCCAAGCCGCTCAAATACTCGAACGTACGCCTCGCGAACACGCTCGAAATAAACATCGAGGGATTCCTGAGAAGTATGGAAGCTATAGAGATCCTTCATGATGAATTCTCGTCCACGGAGCACTCCAGATTTCGCGCGCTTTTCGTTGCGGAATTTCGTCTGGAACTGGTATACCGCGCAGCTATCGAGGTCCTTGTACGACTGGATGAACTCCTTCATGAGTGGAGTTACGATTTCTTCGTGGGTTGGGTTGAGCGCGTATTCGCGTGGTTCTCCGCCTTCGGATGCAGGGAGCTTGAAGAGGACATCGATCTCATTCCATCGATTTGTCGTCATCCAGTGTTCCTTCGAACCAAGCGAAGGCATGACGATTTCAGTACCATCAATCGCGTTCATCTCTTCGCGAACGATCTGTGTGATGCGATCAAGAACGCGCTTCCCCATATGGAGATAGCTGTACGCCCCCGCAAGTTCGCGACGAACGTATCCAGCCTGCGTGAGCAGTCCAGTCCCTCGGTTGTCCGAACCAGTTGGGAGATTCTTGAGTGTAGAAAATGGGTATCGTGAAAGATAGAGCATATGAGTGGGGATTTAGGTCGTAAAGTGTATGGAAAAGCCTATTTAAGGCAACTTACTGAGCGTGTGCTCGTTGATTTTGCTCTACCCCCAAAGGGTGTGCGATGATATCTATAGAAATTTTGCATGTGCCATTTGATTAAAAAATCCCCCGTGCAACCGCACAGAGGATTTTTGGATTTCATCTTCACCTACCCAAAAAACCTACACCGTGCGGTGTGGGACAATGGGAGCGGGGAGGAGAGAAATGTATGTCATGGAGGGATTATAGGGGAAAGTAGGGGAGAAGTAAAATTATGAGTTAAAAAAGTCAGTTTACCGTTAGAAGCAAAAAACTTATGGCTACCACGGAAAAAGTAATAAAACCTACTTTTACCCATTTATACTCTAGTACACTAAACACACGAGTATATCTCGCAAGAGTATAAGTCAGGAATACACTGACAGTAGAAGTTATTACGAACACCATGAAAGTTTCTGCTATTCAGAAACTTTCCACGGAAATAATTAATGCAAGCGCAGAGATTAGAATGCTAACTACATAATTCGTAAGTAGCTCCACATATGTAAATTTTACATGCAAAATGGCATTCTCTATAACAAGGCTAATAATAGCAGCTATAGACGCAAAAGCAGGAGTGAATATCAAGGCATAGCCAGCACACTCAGAACCACAAGAAGGGTCAAATAGACCATAGTATGCAAGATAGATTTGTACAATTGCAATGTAACAAACATAAGCATAGCTTGCAAGAAGCAGCCTTATTACAAAGTCTTTTATAAAAAAATACATAATTTATTTATTCTTAGGTTGCTTATTTGTATCAGTCTTAATTTTACTCATTGGACCAGACAGCTTTGTTCTTTGAGTAGGTGGTGGAATAACTGGAGCATTAGGATCAGTGGTAACTCTAGTTCATAATGATGGCGTAGATCACTTAGATTGAAACTCTTTTATTTTATCCAACGGGACACCAGCATCATTTAAAATTGTCGTAGATACACTATGACAATTATCTCAAAACTTGTCATATGTGATTTTTTGCGAGTCAAGTTTTTGATATGAGTCAATTATTTTATGTACCATCTCCATTTCCGTCATTCAATAGACAGCTGGATCAATGGTTACTCTTCCGTCTTCAAAGCCCCGATCTCACGGATTATTCATATACACCTTAAGCGGATTATCCTCAAAAAGACTATCTCCATCTTTATATCAGCCAAAAGTGATGGGTTTATTATCAATAGTAATTCACTTGTAGTTTGAGCTATATCAATGTTGATCTTCTATTTCAATATAAATGTATGAATGCGAGTAAACCATTCATAAGACTGGGTTTGCGAGTGGTCTTGCTCTGAATTCAATTTTCTCTCCTGTCGGATCATTGTACACAATAGGATTATTTCTCGCGTATGAATACGCATTTATTTGCTGTGGATCAAACAAAACTTCCTGTCCTCACTTCGTCTGTCCGATCTCCCAGAATACTCTATCCTGCGAATAAAATCGTCCATTCGTAGGCGAGTAATATCGAGCCTCGAAATACTGAAGATCACTTTCCTCATCCTTCTCTTTTCCAGTGAAGAGATAGTTGTTCTTGTAATTCTGTGTACGAGAGAGGATACGATTTGCACCGTTTCACAAGCATTCGTTCGTGACTTTCAACCAAAGAATCTTGTTTGCTCAAATATCCGAATATGACAATGTGGTCTATAAAGGATCATCCTCCCCGTTGCAAATAACACAAATATCGTAGTCAGCATACGATATTAGAGTTTTGAAGCCGTAGCAGGGATAAGCTGTTTCAAATTTTATGTAGAAGTTCTTGCGGGTCGTTCTAGAATATGTTCGATAAGCAAGGAAAGAAGCATATATACTAACATATGAGAAGCAAGGAGTGTGTAAATTGGCCAGTTCCACAATCTAATAATGGGTGGCAAAATTTGCTGGATCCAATCGCTTCACAAGACAAGAACAAGGGTTACGGAGGTTCACTCCGCTAAACCATAATACCACTTCGGAAGCTTAGTTTTTATGAAGCTAATTGCCAGAAGTGAAAGCACAATGGCATAGAGCGTCAACGGCAATCCAAATACAAACATATACCCAAGTCATTCCGATGTTTCGGAAGTGTACTCAAACGTAAGCGAGTAGAACGCAAATGCTATAAAATAAGCTATTGCCGAAAGGCATGAAATAAAAAATCATTCAATTCTGTTTGCTATGTTAAATGTCATAATCTATTATTTTTTAGGGGGTGCTATCACTGCTCAGTTATTTTTATTTTTGTCATCTTTTTTAGACACAGGAGAAATGAATGGGTTTGGTGCATTAAGGATGGATGTTAACTGACTCCAATTTAGATTGATATTTTTATCAAAGAACTCTGAAATTCTGTTAGCGGAAATCCACCCAGGAGCATCCACTCATCTACTCAGGTAATCTAATCGTCCACTGGAAACTCAGTTCGCCGATAAAAGATTTGAGACGTAGGTATTTGAGTTGATGACTGTTTTTGTATCCTTACCTACTCACATAGACGGGTACGGGTAGTTATTTTTATACTTAACAGCGGTATTAAGTATTCCGTCAATGAATTGTGTATCAGTTATTCACTTTGGAGTAGCAACGGTAATTCTTTTTCTAATTGCTAAATCAGGGTTCTGTTCGGCTGGATTATTCACAGATTGGACGAGGTAATTATTTCCGTTTACCTCCTGAGAAGTAGCACTCAGAGTAAATGAATCTCAGAATCACAGTAGTTCGCGGAATCGACTAGGGTCATCAGGAGTGATAATGAGGTAGGCGTGAGATGGAAAGATCCCCTTCGATGATCACAGATTCAATTCCCTAAAAACAACTTCCACTTTCTCGCCCGTCGGATCCACAAACCTTATCGGACTATTTCTTCCAAACGAATACGAATTAAACTGCTGTGGATCTATCATAATCGTATTCGCCCTCTTCGTCCTCCCAAGTTCCCAGAACACTGGATCTTGCGCAACGAATCTTCCCATGCGAGATTCATAGTACCGAGCTTCAAAGTATCGAAGTCCTGATTCGGTATCGCGCTCTTTGTTTCCAAAAGAGTAGCGATTTTTGTAAGACTTTGCACCAACTTGTTGTTCTGCAGAGACAGGATATGCATCATCGATTCGACTTTCTCCGTATGGGAGATAGTCGCGAAGATTGAGGATATTTCCATTCGCATCTGTATCAACTGACGCAGATCCGAGATGATCCGTGAAGTGGAATACGAGACGTTCTGCAGTGAGCGGAAATACGGGGATTAGAATACCTGTTGCGGTTAATCATGAAGATGTAGAAGCTGCAATACGGAGATCGATCGTATTGACAGCACCTGAGAATGATCCAGTTGCAGTTGTAGGACTTGCTGTACCAGATTGAGTAACTACTGGCTGTACAATTGCACCAGAATCTGTCGATCAAGTATTTGTAGATACAACTCCAGTAGATGTCGTTCAAGTGCTAGAAACTGCTTCTGGTGGCAATACTTCGCCAGATGAAGTTCCTGATCATGTGATGGCAGCGCCCGAGTTTGCAGTTCATGTGCTTGTACCACTATCAAGAACACCTGTAGAAGTTGCTCAAGAAGCTGTATTTGTAGCTCAATTTGAAGTAACATTTGAGCTTGGCATGCTCGTTGCAACCGTCAGAACGGTCTCACGAGTTGCGATGCGAAGTCCCGCGAAGAATACATGACGATCGATCGTTGTCTCGAGTGTAGCGGGAATACCAAGCGTAGAGTTTGCAGGATTTTTGTCGTAAGATTCTTCGTAGTTATCTGACGGGTAGAATGTTACAACATTTTCCTCAAGATCTCTTTTGAGCAGTCGAGTATTCGAGCTGTCATATTTATAACTGTACTCGAGAGAACCTGACGAATTAAGCGCTGATGTCATTCGACCAGCTGCATCGTATCGGAAATTCTTGGAGATACCCGACTCTGCAAGACTCGTGAGATTTCAGCGAGTATCATACGCGAGCATGAGCCCACCAACCTGTGTAGCAGCATGGGGATTTCACGTCGCACTACTCGTCGAATACTGATATGCACCGAGTGGTCATGAAGTGAGATTTCCGATTGCGTCAGATTGGAAATTCTCTGTGATCAACGGCGCATTCGAGAGTGTCGAGTATTGTGCCTGAGTCAGCCGCCCAATTGGATCGTAGGTATAGTTTACCTTGCGCGCACCTGCATGTGGTGCGGACTCTATAAGCTGAGCAATCTGGTCTTCGTTGTCATATGTATACGAAAGATCCTGGATTTTTGTACCATTTACTGCAGTCGTTTGGATAGATGAAAGCCTATATCCATATGCAGGATCAAATGTATTTTGCGTGATGACACCTGCACCAAGTGACATCTTGGATGGCTTTGCATCAGGCGTATATGCAAGGATGGAGGCAAGTTGACTCGCTGTCGAACCTGACGCTGTTTCTTGCAAGGCCGTAGCGAATCCATCACGATATGAATATCCGACACTATAACCGTCAGGATATACTAGATTTGTGAGCTCTCCTGTTGGTTCATATGTATATGATTGTGCATATGTTTTAGTGTTAACACCTGAGCGAATGGTAGTTGCATCGGATGATTTTGCGCCACGTGCGTTGTAGGTGTACAGACGGTCATAGGATTCGTTAGACTCCTTGTTGAGACGTCATTTTGCATATGCACCCATATCATATTCATAACGATCCGTGCGGTCCATTACACCGTCTGCACGCATAAAGACTACCTGTGTTGGTCGTCAAAGAACATCATAGGTATACTGCTTCGTGTTATTTGCCTGGTCAGTCTCCTGTATGATATTCCCAAGTTCATTGTATACATAATGTCTCGCTGGAATAACTGATGAACCGCTATTCACAAGATCTGTTAACTCAGTCAATCTGCCCAGTCCATCGTATTTAAGCGTACGGAAATTACCGAGTGCATCGGTATATTTCATGAGCTGTCCAAGTGGAGTATAGGCATACCTCGTAGAGTACACCGCACCCGATCCTGCAAATTCCTGAACTTCTATAAGTTGATCCTTGATATCGAAATTCAGCACTTTTGGATTCCCAAGTCGATCTGTAATCTTACGAGACTTTGGGAAATACTCCTGTTGCATAATACCTCGGGCATCAGTGGTTTTAAGCATTCTCCCAAGTCCGTCGTATGCTATTGTTGCACCCGAGAAAGCCTGAGCTGGTCGTGCATACAAAAAGCCATCCGCCTGATATGGATACGAAGCAAATTCTGGGAGATCCAAGGAATTATACCGAGTATCGGTTACCCAAGACTTGCCAATTTCGAAGGCCGAAGTTCGATTCTGGATCGTTCTCCCGAGTCCATCATAATAAGTTGTAGTATTTCGCTGTCCATTTGCCACAAAGTTCGTCATCTGAACAGACCGAGGAAGTACTACATCTTGGTAAGCCATAGAACTCAACAGTGTGTCTTCGCCGGTTGGTGCGATCATGTGTGATTCTTTCTGTCTACCAAAAGAATCAAACACCATGCGAGATTGCAGGCCATTTGGATCTGTTTGTGAGGTCGCTTTTCCGATTACATAGTCATACGATGCTAATGTTTCAAATCATTTTGCATCTATGGTTTTACTATTGAAAATTCCATACTGATCTGGTTCGAGACGTGTGATATTTCACTTCGGATCTTTGATCGAGATTAGTTGGGCAATATTGTTGAATTCGTATGTAGTTTTAACCTCAGAGTTATTGTCAGGATTCACTATCGCACTGGTGGTGGCAATCGCTTTTTCGCCAACTTCGCCAAATGGTTTATTGTCGAAGTAAGTACGTGATTTTTGCAGTACTACTCATGTATTTGAGAGCGTAACACTCTGAGTTGGAAGTGATACGAAATTATGCAGTTCGTCATTCAAATACGTCATATTGGACGTAAGCAAATCCGATCCTGTATCGGTAAATGATCCATCTGCTGGGTTTGCGATTACCTCTCCGTAATCGATCGAACCTGTGAGATTACCGTATTTGTCATAATTTTTTGTGACTGCACTGGCCCGATATACTGATCATCCTGCACCATAGTCAAATGTAACAGTGCTTTCTGGCTCCACCAATATTCGTCCGTTCGTGAGTGGGATATCCGTAAATGTTTGCGTGGATAATGCCATCAATGCACCTGATGCTGAATACGACTCTGTACGATAACTGCGTCCTTTTTTTGAAATACGATCTGCCGCTACATCGCGCCTTCCTTGATAGAAATACGTGGTTGTACTCGCGCCCGTATCTTCTGTGACCTTTACCTTTCCAAAACCTGCGTACTCACGACGGTATGGATCTGAGGAATCGGTATAAAAATATCCATCTTGGTACGCAATTGATTTGTTATATTCAATACCCATCACTGGCTCACTCACTTTTACGCCCGTGAGCACCATGAGGTTCATTGGGAGTTTCGGATTCGACTGAGCACCGCTCGCGGTCTTGAGAAGCGCAGACGGTTCGTATGTAAGGTCCACCTTTGCGCCCTGAGGAAGTGTTATACTACTGAGAAAGTGAGCAAATTTCCCAGAGTTGTAAGTGAACTGCGTACTGGGAAGTGATGCCTCAGGAGTAGACTCTGTGATTTTCATCAAATGAGAATCTACCGTTTCGGTTGCATCGTATTCAAGCGTATAGAATCTCTTTTTCTCACCCTGCACATACAAACTAACCTCCGAGAGAAGTCTCGCAGTTTGAACAGGGAAATTCGTGCGATAGCTCGCGACTGAACGTGTTTTGGGTACATAGGCCAGCCGAGCTTCATAAAGAGCGTTTCCTGAGGCATTAAATGCCCATTTCACTGATACTGGATATACAGCGCCTTTATCTCGCTCGTACTGATAATCAACATGTTCGCCCGTTGGGAGCAAAATACGCTCGAGTGACCAGCTGAACACCTTGCTTGTATTGTCAGGATCTGCAAGTCGTGAATTGGCAGATATTCCGTAGAATCGTTTTACGCCTTGTCCATCGATTGCAATCCATCCACCGTCATTTGTTCGTTCAAGACGCGTCGCATCGCTTGCAAATCGAGGACGATAGTACGTCCCATCTAAGATATATTCAGCTCCATCAAGCATGAATTCATCGAGTGTATATATTCTATCTGTCCCCAGTCTTGAAGACCGTGTTACTGCAGAAATAGAGAGATTCCACCCATACCCATACGCGGAAAGTCCATCCTTTGCATTGCTTGAATACGAGAGCGAGAGTCCTGGCTCTGTGCCACGAGCTCCAGCTGGGAACTGAAAAGGCACTGAATACGTAGATCATCCCGTGAAAAGATCAGAGAACTTGAGATCTTTGAGGCCATTTACGTTTTGTTTATTGAGGCCTGACGAAATAACCAACGGATTGGCCCCACCCGCAGCTCATGAAGAACTTGGAGTGGACGCAAATGTATCCTGTATTGTGAAGATCGAGGTAAGGCTTCCTTGTGCGATAATCAATACTGACAACACGCACGCTAAAAAGGATCGCGTGAATCGCATAAGCAAAAAGGTTATGGACTAGCGGTAGTTTGTATCAGCACAGTCGCCGTAGTATGGACCATTCGGAAAATAGTATTGATTTTTATAGTTATCGTACATCGCAGCACCACCCATCTGACATTTATATGCTGATCGGAAAGTGTAATCTCAATTGTTTGCAAAAATTCAAAGAAATCAGTCTCTTCCGCTATTGTAAAGAATATCTGTCAATCCATCTCCGTTTATATCAACAAAGTTTGTTCCAGGCACAGTAATGAGAATTGCTCGCGTGTAGTCACCATTTTTAAGTCTCGTAGATGTGGACCATGATTTATAAGTACCACCTCATCAGAAAACATTATCTATATTGAAGCTACTCGACTCACCAGTGATTCCAATAATTGGATCAGATAATTTATAAACTTTTGCAGCTCAGTTTACAGCACGGTAACACACTTTAACGAAATTATCATTAACGGAACTGAACGTGAGATCAATGTATGTATCAAAAGTAAGTGTATCGTTACATATATCTCCTGTGGTAGTAGCCATAGTTAGAATTCCAGTGCTTGTTGTTGCAGATATCTGCTTTGAACTTGATTGTGCAGTACTAGGTTGATTTATATTAATGACTGGGAGATCACTTGGAGTAGCCTTAAGTGCAAACTCTGTTGATAAGCTCTTAATTTGTGTGTCAGTAAGGTCAATATTATAAATTCTAAATCCTCGAATCCCACCCTTGAAACGAGTATAAACAGATTCCGATC
This sequence comes from Patescibacteria group bacterium, assembly GCA_049315825.1. GTDB lineage: Bacteria > Patescibacteriota > Gracilibacteria > BD1-5 > UBA2023 > JBMOJK01. Next base: position 15,463 of record JBMOJK010000008.1, on the reverse strand, counting down.
AAATAGACGACTGTCCTATAGATACATTTCTAGATGTGGTTCAATTATAATCTTTATAGCTTGCAATCACATTTGTATCAATCATGACATCAAGTGTTTTATACACATTGCGTCTTACTGTTATCAAATGCCAATCATTGTCCTGAAGCTTAGTACAATCAAATGTTGCAATGGTTCAATCCAGCTGACATTGATAGTCCCTTGTGAGTTTCAACCCCATATCAGCATTGGGGGTACTTACTTTTTGAAATGAAAAGAGTGTTTGTGGAAGTGTATTTGCAATGGATATCTTTGTGTCAGAAAATTTCTTGTACGGTAAAGGATAGGAAGATATGGTCTTTACAGGCTGTTCATTATCAGGAATAGTTACTTGCCAGTAGAATTTATAACAACCACTCGTGAAGAAATTATAGTAAGTAGGGTCTTGCATTTGTCATATTGTTTTATTTCAATATACAGCAGGTGGTATAGTTGGAGCATTAAGCATTCTTGGTATATCTGTAGTTTCAAAAAAACGTACTCAAGATTCATAGTTTGCACAATCCATCATCATTGGCGTATTATTGATACGAGCCGTTGTAGGAGCTTTTACCCAGAGTGAAATCGTAAATGGTGCAGAGTCATTCGCATTCCATCCAAGCGTAGTAGTTACTTGTCCACTGCCAGCAAAGTTAATATAGGGATCTGTAGCTCCGCTATCCGTTTTTGATGTAACATCACCAAATGTCTGTACAAATCTCTGTCCTAAACTCAAATCTTTGATTCCTCCACTTGCAGTAAGATCTAGCATAAGATTCGACTTCAACGGTGCATCAAATAATGCCCATGCACTTCCTCGTACAAGAGCAAACAAGCCAAACATTATGACAAAGAGCAGTAATGTATATTTCTTCATATCAAACAGTTATTAATTAGTTTTTATATCCTACAACTTCCTCCCAAGAAAATTACGGAAAAATCCCCGAAATTTTCACACAACAAAAAATCCCCTCCAATGAAGGAGGGGATTTTTTTTAGCTAAGCTGAGGTGAGACTCAAATACTAGAATTAGTACTGGAGAGTTGCACCTGCAACTGGATAACTATCAGAAGTGTTCACATTTGCGAAGTCAGTTCCGTTAACATCCTTATAGCTATATACAACAGAGTTTGCTACGTTAGCAACACCAGATGTACCTTCGATAGAAGTACCGAGAGTAAGAGTGGCGTTAGCCTGTGGAGCAACAGTTGATGTATCAGCACGAACAGTAAAGCTGATTGAGCTTCCTGCAGTAATATTGAAACCTGAACCAAGAACAGTGCTGAATATAGCAACACCGCTTGAGTAAGAGTCTGCAACATAGTCAGTATTGTTGTATCGGAGGCGAACGTTTGAAATAGTTGCACCTGGACCACCAGCTACTGCACTACCAGAAATCTTAACCTTGATTGAGTTGAGGGTAATATCTCGTGATCCGTCAGCAGTAATAGTGTACGCACCAATATCCTGATTTGTGCTTCCAACAGTCTTTGATGCAGAAGAAGCCATTGTCGATGCAATAACCACCTTAACATCCTGGAGGAGCATAGTGTTAGAAACAGCAGATCCTGAAGGAGTGTTTAGAGCGTAGAGCTGGCCACCAGCAACACCAGTATATTCTACCTGAGATGGCTTAAGGTCGACAACTGTATTGTTTTCGAGAACACCAGAAGATGCAGTGTCTACTCGAACTGAGAGAGACTTAGTAGATCCCTTTGGAACAATGTATCCAAGTCCAGTGAACTTAGCTTCACCACCTACGAATGTAACTGAACCACCGAGCTGTGTAGCTCCGTCGTAAAGCTTAACATTGAGGAAGTTCTTACCGAGGTTTGTTGCAGTAGTTGATACTGAACCAGAACCGAGAGTAATCTTGTCGAGGCGGATGTCTTCGTTGTTAGAAGCCTTAACCTGGAATCGGAATACTTCCTTGTTAGTAAGACCAGCTGTAAGAATCTGCTTACCTGGTGTAAGAGAATCGTTAGCAACAGTAAGAGTACCGTTTCCTACAACAGTAACGCGAGTGCTTGAAACAGAAGCAGGTGTACCAGTAACGGTAACTGAGTTAGTTGCACCAACACCTGTAACACTTGCTACTACAGCAGTAACGTTATCTGCAGTTGTAGCTGAAGTAATATCAGCGTAAACATCTACTGTAACAGTAGAGTTCTTAGCAACCTTGAGGTCACCAGAATTTACTGAGAATGAGTTTCCAGAAGCAGAAGGATTTGAAATCACATTTCCGAGCTGCTTTGCACCACTCTTGAGTGTAAGATTGTTGATACCAGTAAGTCCACCTGTTGAAGTAAGTGAAACAACAACTGTGTTAACGTTTACGTCATCAGCATTTGAAGCCTGGATATTGAAAGATCCAATCTTTGCCTGACTCTGACCCTTAACAACATTAACTGCGTTGAATGCTCCGTTACCAGAAACAGCAAGAGTAGTAGATTCAACAGTGACAAGATTTGCTTCGTAAGGACCAGCCTTAGAAGAAATAGTGTTAGATGATGTAAGCTTGTATGAAAGATCCTTAATAGAAACCTTATATGAGTTTACACGTCCGTTAACACCAGCATTGTCAGCTGAACCAGCTGCAGTAGATCCAAGGATAACAAACTTAGCTGTAGTACCAGCCTTAACTGTTACATATGTACTAAGGTATCCTGCATTTCCACCTGTAGTGTAATTTACAGAATTTCCTGCATCAGTTGAGTAAACAGTCTGTCCGTTTGCAGTGATCTTAATTGTACCACGGAGATCTACAGCTCCAGAACCCTTAGTAACAATAAAGTTGAGCTTCTGAACTTCGATATCTTCACCTGAAGCCTTAACATCGAATGTAGCAAGAGCTACATCGTCAGCATTTGCTCCAACGTTTGAGCTACGAGAGTCAGTTGCCTTAGAAATTGTAAGGTCTCCTGAGTTGATTCCGAACCAGTACTGGTTGTCGAGAAGATTTGAAGAGTTACTTGCAAGGATGTAAGTTCCAGTAGTAAGTCCACGTGCAATGATATCAAAATCATCACGGATACGTACTGAGAAGTTTCGTCCTGAGTTGTACTTACCAGAAGCTACTGTAGCCTTAACAGTTACGTAGCGAGTTCCTCCCTGAGGGATAACGTATGGAGTAGCGAACTTGAAGTTAACGTAGCGTCCTGCAGCTGATACAGCTGAAGCAAGCTTTGTTCCTTCCTGTGACCAAACTTCGAAACCTGTAAGGTCCCCATCAGAAACTGATCCGTCAACGAAGATGTTCATACCTTCGATAGAGAGATCTTCCTTAGAGTTGTTCTGAGTGAACTTAACCTTAGCGAGTTCAGTTGTCTGACCAATATCAAGAAGGGTTGGTGTTGCTGGGGCAGTATTTCCAACAGGCATAGAGTATCCTCCAACAGCGATAGAACCCACATTGTATGAAACAAGTGAAGATGCTCCATTAACGACTGAGTGAGTATTAGATGATACAGGAGTACCGGTAACAGTACCACCAGAAATCACCTTAGAAACAGTAAGACCTACAGTTCCAGAGTAATCTAGAGCCTTGAGGTTAACGGCAAAAGTTACAGTCTTCGTAGTTCCAGCCTTGATTGTGATTGGAGTAGAAGAGAATCCGAGAGTTGCCTTACCATCAGCTGTAAGAGACTGAACAACGTTACCTACACGAGCTCCATCAACCCAAGCAGAAACACCAGAGATGTTTGTGTTAGAGATGAGACCTGTTCGAGTAACTTCGAAACCAGTAACTGCAGCATCAGCAGAACCAGCTGTAAGATCTACAGCGAGGATCTTGTTGTACGCAGAACCTGTAGCGAGAGTAGTCGCAGCAGGAGTAGCAGGATTAACAGCTACTGAGAGGCTTCCAGAAGCGATAACTACTGGAGGAGTTGTAGTACCAGTGTTAGTAGTACCAGTGTTAGTAGTACCAGTGTTAGTAGTACCAGTACCATTGTTAACTGGAGGAGTTGTAGTGTCAGTAAGACCAGCTACACAAGCAGCGATCTTGAACGCTTCACCACGAGTTGAAGTAGCGTTAGGTCGGAACATAGAACCAGCCTTAACACATCCTTCTTCAACACCTGCATTGATGTATCCGGCAAGATCACCAAGAGATGCAGTAACGTCTGAGAATCCAGCTGAAACATTAGTAGGAGCTACTCCTGTGGCAGCGAGGAGCATCTTCACCATTTCAGCTCGAGTAACGAGATCAGCAGGGCGGAACTTAGAATTTGCCTTTGAGACAATTCCAGCATCAGCCGCAGCTTCTACGTAACCACAAAGGTCACCGAGCTTTGAAGTAACATCTGAGAAGACATTACCAGCACAAGTTGCTGTTTCACCTCCTGAGAGCTTAACAGCGATTTTTGCCAATTCCGCACGTGTGACATTGTCACCGAGACGGTATCCGGCCTCAGTTGCTTGTGTATTAAGAACACCAGCCTGAGCAAGGGCTTCAGCGTAAGTAGCAAACTCAGATGCAGCAGAAACTGAAAGCGTTGAGCTTACAGATGCAACCACTACCGTGAGAGCGCTTACTGTTGAAGTAACCTTCTTGAGAAGAATACTCATAGTATAACTATAATTTAAATGTAAAAACCGTATTTCCTAGAGATGACTCTGGAGAGGTTTGCCGTTCCTCTTATTATCATCCTTCGTTGTACGTCCAGGTATACTTCCTGGGAAGTTAAAGCTTTAACCTCTGTTAGTTTTGACATAACGAGAGGACGCAGCCTTTGTATTGATACAAAAGATACGTCCTCTCGTTAGTTTTAGTAGCAGGGATGAAGTTTTGAAGTTCAAAAATTTGTGCGAAACACACATCTCTATAGCCCAATTTCTTGGGACATAATAGAGTCATAGAGTGTTAACGAACGGGAAAAGTGCCTTTTGAACTAGCTTTTCGTGTTTCGAATTATATGAAGAATGAAGTGAAGTCAAACGCAATACAGGTCTCTTCACACTTTTTTCACAAAGCAAGCTTTCGCCTACCACGAGGGCTTTTGGAGTCTACTCGAAATTTTTTGCATTTGCAAAAACTGTGCGTTCCAGGAGTTCTTGGCGTTCCTTTGCGGAAAGTTGTACATATTCTCCTTCTTCAAGCGAACCTAAAAGCACATTTTCTATGCGGATGCGCTTGAGTTTTTTGACATCATGCCCGACTGCCTCGACCATACGTCGGATCTGACGATTTTTCCCTTCTTTGAGCACAATTGTGAATTTACCAGAAGAAAAACGCTTCACGGTTGCGGGCTGAACGCGCTTTCCGAGGATATCAAGCACTCAGAGTGACATTTGTTCGAGCGCGAAGTCTTCAATACGTCCATAGACTTCAACGAGATATTCCTTCTCATGTTCGTAGCGCGGATGCATGAGGAAATTCGAAAGTCGCCCATCGTTAGTGAGCAAGATGAGACCATTGGTGTCCTTGTCGAGTCGCCCGATAGGAAATACACGTTCTTTGATATCGACAATATCAAGAATACCCGTTTCTCACTTAGAAACACAGGTCGTAACCACGCCACGGGGCTTGTTGAGTTTATAGTAGACGAAGTTCTCAGTCTCATTGACCGCTTCATCGAGTACTTCAACTTTGTCGACTTCTGGATCAATGACCTGACCGATGTGTGCAAGTTCTCCATTGACCTTCACAAGTCCACGGATGATAAAGTCTTCTGCCTTTCGGCGTGATGCGACGCCAGCTTGGGCGAGGAATTTTTGGAGTTTCATAGGTGATTACTGTATGATTCTGACTTCTTCGTGCAAATCTATCTGGGCAAATCGGTGTACTTCTGTTTTGATGAGTTTGGCAAGTTCGAGCACATCTTGCCAGGTTCCATGGTCGAAGTTTAGGAAGAAATTACCGTGATGCTCGGATATCTTGATACCGCCAACACTTGTTCATTTAAGTCCTGCTTGATCGATGAGTCGTCCAGCGGAGTTCCCGGTAGGATTTTTGAAAAATGATCCACACGAGAGTCCGGGTGGCTGCTTCGAGCGACGGATCTGTTGCATCTCTTCCGGAGTCTTGGTCATGAACTCGTTTTCAGGGAAGATTCGTTCGAGGTCAAAAGTGGCGGAGATGACGAAAGTGTCAGGATTGCCCTTGAGGTTTGATTCGCGATAGGCGAATTCGAGCTTATCTGCAGAGAGTTTTTCGACTGCTCCAGTGACAAGATTGAGTACTTCTGCACTTTCAAGCACCTGAGCTACCTCAAGTCCAAAACATCCTGCATTTCCCGCAACTGCTCCGCCGACCGTTCCTGGTAGACCGACCCACGGAAGAAAGAGGGGATTGTTGTGCACCTTGAAAAGCGCTGTCGAAATTGGCGAAATAAGCTCTGCAGTATAGGCGTGTAGCTTGCGACCAGTATGAGATTCTTGAATTTCCCATCATTTGAGCGAGTTCTTGACGATGAGTCCTTCGAACACATCAAACGCGAAAAGACAGTTCGTCCCACTTCAGAGATAGACGATCGGGAGATAATTCTCTACTGCGAAATCTCGCGCCTCCTTGAGCTTCAAGATATCCGATCGGTCTTTGACCTCAAAAAAATACCGTGCCTTCGCCGGTGTTTTGAATGCCGAAAGCATGGTGACATCGTGGTCGAGAGAAAGAAAAGAAGGAGTCATGAACTACGATCTATTTTTAAAATTCGAAATACCGGTTTGCATGAGTATCTCAAGAAGCTCCGGAAAAGAAAGTCCGTATGTTTTTGCTGCAAGTGGAAATAAACTCTGATCCGTGAAGCCTGGGATGGTATTGATCTCAAGGAGTCGAATCTCGCCACTCTCCAACAAGATCGCATCGATACGACCATATCACTGAACTCCGAGAGTTTTGTACGCCTTGAGACAGGTGTCAGAAATATACTGTGTAATGTCAGATGGAATATCAGCAGGGCAGAGTTCCTGTGTCTTTCCGTTATACTTGTTTGCATAATCAAACTGTTCACCAACCGGAGGGATGATCTCGATGATCGGAAGAACAACAACTTCACCATTTGGAAGCTCAAGGATACTGATGGTAACTTCTCGGCCCTTGATGAACTCTTCGATCAGAATATCTCACTGGAGTTCTGAGATTTCTCACCAGAAACTTTGAAGTGTGTCGAAGTTGGCAACTTGATAAACTCCATTGCTCGATCACTCAGTAGGAACTTTGATAACCGCAGGATATCCAACGCGCTCTCGGATACGAAGATCGAGGGTTTCAAGTGTTGTATGTGCGAGGTTTACGATTGTATCATTTGCCACTGGAAGGTCGACGGTTTTCCAGATACTCTTGGTCCAGATTTTGTTGATCGCAAGAGCATGTACGAGATGACTCGCCCCCTGTGATGGAATCCCAAGGAGTTCCAACATCGCCGGTATTTTGCCATCTTCGCCATCCTTTCCATGGATTATTACAAACACGAAATCTGGCTTCGATCGCTCCATAAAGGATTCGATATCTTGTGGGAAATCGAATACCTCGACAGTGTGATTATTGGAGACGAGTGCATTTTTAACTGCAGTTGCGGAGCGGAGGGAAACTTCGCGCTCAGATCCCGTTCATCCTGTGATGATAGCTATTTTTGGGCTCATGTTTTTGGTTCAGTACGCTTCCAATATCGTTCGAGTGCCTGTGCAGTGAACGAAGTCTTACACTCAAGGATTCCACGAGTTGGTCCTGCATACATGAGCGACCCTCCGCGATCTCCACCTTCTGGCCCGATATCGATGAGATAGTCTGCATTGGCGATCATGTCGAGATTGTGTTCGATGACAAGGACAGAATTCCCTTTCTCAACCAGCTTATCCACGATATCAAGAAGCTTTTGTACATCAGAGAAATGCAATCCTGTTGTCGGTTCGTCGAGGATATAGAGTGTCTTGGAGGTCGAGCGCTTCGAGAGATCGAAGGCGAGCTTGATACGCTGTGCTTCTCCTCCTGAGAGAGTTGGGGCAGATTGCCCAAGAGTGATATATCCAAGCCCTACATCTACGAGAACTCCCAAGATACGAGAAATACGCGGAAATGCCGAAAAGAATTCGAGTGCATCTTCACAGGTCATCGCGAGTACTTCAGCGATATTTTTCCCCTTGAATCGGACTTCGAGCGTTTCTGGATTGTAGCGTGTTCCGTGACAGGATTCACATTCAACAAAAACATCAGGAAGGAAGTGCATCTCGATCTTCTTCACTCCTGAGCCCTCACAGACCTCACAGCGTCCACCACGAGTATTGAAGCTGAATCGCCCTGGTCCATATCCTCGCTTCTGTGCTTCGAGCGAACCTGCGAAGACCTCGCGCACGAACGTGAAAAGTCCAGTATAGGTCGCAATATTTGAGTGCGGAGTTTTTCCGATCGGAGACTGGTCAATGATGATCGCTTTATCAACCTGGTCCATCCCCTTGATTTCTTTGTGCTTTCCAGGCTCGTCGGACATATTACCGAAGTGTCGGATGAGCGAGTTGGCAAGGATATCCATCACGAGAGAAGATTTCCCAGATCCAGAAACTCCCGTCACGACCGTCATGAGTCCGAGTGGGATTTTGACGTCGATATTTTGGAGATTGTTCTCGGTTGCTCCGAGGACTTCGATATAGCCAGATGGCTTTCGTTTATTCTGCTGAACAAGTACTCGTTTGCGACCAGAGAGATATGCACCCGTTACAGAGTTTGGATCTTTGCAGATTTCTTCGTAGGTTCCGGAGAACATAATCTCACCTCCATGCTTTCCAGCATTGGGCCCGATATCGATGATATAGTCCGAAGCTTCCATGATATCTTCGTCATGTTCGACAACTATGACAGTATTTCCGATTTCAGCGAGCTTTTTGATATTTGCGATAAGCATATCGTTGTCGCGTGGATGGAGACCAATAGATGGCTCATCGAGGACATAGATAATCCCTTCGAGACGCGTTCCGATCTGAGTTGCGAGTCGGATACGCTGAGATTCTCCACCTGAGAGCGTGTTCGCACGGCGTGAAAGCGACATATAGTCGAGTCCAACTCCCGAGAGGAATTCGAGGCGCTCGAGGATATTTTTCATGATCGGCGCTACGATCTTTTGTTCACTCTTTGAGAATTCGAGTTGCTTGGCAAATACGAGGGTGTCCCGCACACACTTATCAGAAAGCTCTCCGATATGGATACCTCCGATTTTAACATTGAGGTATTCTTTTTTGAGTCTGTATCCATCACAAACCGGACAATCAACTTCGGTTACGTACTGAGAAATACGTTTCATAAATGGATCGCTCGGATCAGTTTCACGGTAGCGACGCGTGAGCGTTGGGATAACTCCTTCATATTTTGAACGGTAGGTTTTCCCATCAGAATATCGACCTTCTGGGGCTACTTCATAGTATTCTCCTGGAGTTCCGTAGAGGATTTTCTCTTTATGAGCCTTTTTGAGATCAATGAAAAGAATATCCATCGGGATCTTGTGTCGCTCGCACATTGCTTCGATGACCTTCGCGTAGTAAGGATGTCCCGCCCACGGAAGGATCGCTCCTTCTTCGATAGTGAGCCGCGGATTGATAACGCGCTCTTCGAGGAATGCTACCTCTGTCCCGAGACCATGACAGTTGTCACATGCACCGTAGTGAGAATTGAACGAGAAATTCGAAATCGTAAGATCCTGGAGTGCATAGCCACATTCTGGACACGAAGCAGTCGCATTGAAGTCAATCGTTTGCTTCGTGTCGAGGATATAGATTGACTGGCGTCATTCTCCTGCTTTGTAGGCGAGTTCGATAGAATCCCGACATCGCTTTTCGAATTCTTCGCCAGATTTCGCCACGAGACGATCCACGACGATAAATGCCTTATCGGTCTCTGTAAGTATCTTCTCCGGTGGAGTATCGCCCACAGAAAATACCATGTCATCTACCTGATATCGGATAAATCCTCGATCGAGGATTTGTTTCCCAACCTGTGCAAGCGTACGATCAGCTTCTCCTGAGACGATCGGTGCAAGTACATGAAACTTTGTCCCTTCTGGAAGATTCTTGATCGCGGAGAGGATCGTGGCAACGGTGTCTTTTTTAAGCGTAATCTCTGGGTGATTTGGACACATCTGGGCTCCTACCGTTGTATAGAGGAGACGGAAATAGTCATAAATCTCCGTAATCGTCCCGACTGTCGAACGTGGATTAGACGAAACGGTTTTTTGGTTGATAGAAATCGTCGGAGAAAGACCGCGGATCTCGTCTACCTTAGTATCGTCATTGATCGATGAAATAATCATGCGCGCATACGTCGAAAGACTCTCAAGGTATCTACGTTGCCCTTCGGCATAGATAGTATCAAAAGCAAGCGAAGATTTCCCAGATCCAGAAACCCCCGTTACAACGACGAGAGAGTTCTTTGGTATCTCAACAGAGATATTCTTGAGATTATGGGTTTTAGCTCCGGTGACGGTGAGAAATTCTGACATTGCGCTACAAAAAACGGCTGGAAATATAACCGGCCGATTTTAACAGAAAAACGTCAGAGTCCAAGAAGAAGCAAAAAAATCTTCTCCATATACACATCTATGCCTGTGATCGAGCCAAGAAGAGCCCACTTACTTTCTTGGCTCACATTTGTTTGAGCACTTTTGCACACTCATTTGCAGTGGCTCCCGTAGAAATCACATCGTCGATAAGTATCACGTGTTTTCAGCTGATCTTACGAGACGAAAGTGGATATGGGAAAAATGCAGATTGTACGTTTTTAATTCTCTCTTCATAACTCAGGTGCGCCTGATGCCGAATAGACGGAACCCGAAATAACGTGGGCCTATAAATGCCACCTTCTGTTTTAATGAGTGTCTTTGCAAGTAATGAAGATTGATTGAATCCTCGAGAGAAGTATCGAACCAGGCTCACGGGAACTGCTGTAAAAACAAGTTGATCTTTCCCTCGTAATGACATTCGTAGTAATTCGAGACACGGCACCAACAAGGGAACAAGCATCTTTACTTCTTCGTGACGATTTTCGTATTTGAATCGATGGATAGCCCTATCTACTTCTCATCGATATGGTGCACCGACCAGTATGCGATCAAAAACACAGTCTTTTAATTCTTTTTTATAGTGTTCTGTACAATCTTCGACACATGAGACAAGTGGCGAAACAATAGGAAATTCTACACCAAAAATCTCCTGCAAAAGGAGTTTCCACATGCTACTTTGTAAGTGCACTAAGCGTGTAGAATCCAAATCCTGTTGCCTCGGATGGATAAATCCCAGATGGATTACTTAGGTATGCTGGACCTGCAATATCGAGATGGGCGTACGCTACGCCCTCTGGTACAAATTGAGCAATAAATGCAGTCCCCATGCTCGAACCCGCCTTCATATTTTTCGTGAGATTCTTGCGATCGGCGATTTTTGCCTTGGTAGCTTCGAGCATCTTTTTGTCGAGAGGAAGAGTCCAAAGCTTTTCAGGAAGTGAGAGCGAGTTTTGGAAAAGTTGATCCACGAGCGACTTTGAAGTTCCACTCACTCCAGCATAGTCAAACCCGAGTGCCACGATACACGCTCCTGTGAGAGTTGCGATTGTGATAGCATTTTCTGGAGAATATTCTTTGCTCACATACGAAACCACATCTCCGAGAACAAGCCGTCCTTCAGCATCAGTATGGTGGATTTCGACCGTCAAACCGTTGTGAGCACGGACGATATCGAGGGGTTTAGAGGCATCCTCGCCGGTCATATTTTCGGTGAGTCCGATCGCACCGATCACGCCGTGTGGTAGATTGTCGAAGTTGTCGAGATTCCACATAGTCGCGATTACCGCTGCAGCACCTGCCATATCCATCTTCATCTCGAGCATTGCATCGTCTCACTTGATCTGGATACCTCCAGAATCAAACGTTACCCCTTTTCCAACAAATGCATATTTTGGAGACTTTCCTGAAGCTATACGTTCAAAGATAACCACCTTTGGATCTTTGTCCGACCCAGCAGATACTGCAAGAAGCATTCAAAATCCTTCTTTTTCAAGTTCGGACTTCCCGAGTACGCGGATTTTAGTATTTTTCCAAGAAAGTCCTTGGATCATATCCACCATCTTTTGTGGATATTTATCATTTGAAGGCATATTTACGAGGTCGCGGGCCAGATAGACAGCATTGACCTGTCGAACAATATTCTCGATCGCTGGCGATGAATTAAATGCGATTTCGTATTTTCGTGATTCTTTCTTCGAAAGGTACTGTTCAAAACTATACACCCCCAACCCAAAAGCCTCAACTGCAACAAGCTGATCAATTCCTGAACTCACTACGAGCGTGATATCTCCTTTGATCTCTCGTACTGCCTGAGCGATCTCATTTAACAGTTCATCTTTATGAAAAACCACGAGAATATGGAGTGTTCCAATTGATTGAGAAAACGCATCAATTTTGATCGCAACAGAAGCAGCATCACTCTCCTTCTTGCTTTCGAGAAAACGTACAATCTGAGGGGTATTACACACGTCAGGAAGACTATCTCCTGCAAGTACAACACACAAAAGATTGTCCGCAGTGCATGAGGATTGATTCCCGATAAATGCTGGCTGGAAGGAAGTGAACATAAAAACTATTTAGCAATACGGAGATAACTTACGAAGAAAAGTCCGGAAAAAAAGAGCAAAAGTATAGAAAAATTCAGTGTTCCCATCATCCCATATTCCCACGAATATGCAATAAAGTGACCAATCGCCGCCACAATCGCTGATCACTGAAAGAAATACTGATCATAGCTATGAGAACTCTTAAAAACAAGTGATCCGAATGCAAGACTAAAGGCGAGCATTCAACCCGTGATAAGCGTCAGAAAAAAACTATCTGATATTCCCAATATCCTTTCAAAAATACTTACCACTACGATCAGTGTAAGCAGGAGACTTGCATAGTTTTGAAATTTTCGATGCACGTATGCATTAAAGAGCATAGCGAGCAAAAGGAGTATCAAAGCTCAGTGTCCAACTCATCAAAATACATACAATGCAGTCAATCCTATCGTTCCCGCATAGACAAAGAGTATTGAAAACAGCCGAACGAAAATACGACATTCTCGAAATACCTTAGACGAAACTCATTCGAAAACGACCGATCACCAAAGAAACGCAACGGCACAATATACCCATGCCGCATTTTCAAAGCCCGTGATTCATAGCGAGAGCTCCAAAAGAAGTAGATATCCAAAAACGAATCCAAAAAGGAGAAATCCATGAGAAAATATTTCCCCCCTCCGATGTTCTTCATAAAAAGTCATCCCCAATGCAGTCAACAGAAGCATTTGTGCTCAGAGGGCCAAAAGTTCCGGAAATTCTCAACTCAATATTGCGCCCAATATCATCCCTATCTGTAAGATAGAAAGAACGAGAATATTCGCACGACCTATATCAAGCAGAAGCTTCTTGGAGCGAAACGGTGATACAAAGAGTCCGATAAAAAATACACTTACACCGATGGAAAGCATGTGGGCAAAGTCCTTTACTCCAATGCCGAGCACATGAGATAGACTCCATTCAATTCAAAAGAGTGCTGTATAAAAAAGTCCTATGGAAAGCGGGAATATTCACTTTCTAAAAAAACTCAGTGCATGTTCTTTAAACTTCATACGAACTCAGTCGAGCCGCGAAATGGCATCCTGTTTTTCATCCGAATGTTCTGATCATCCACCCAATCGAAACGGTCAGAAAAGAAAGAGAGAGACAATACCAAGCAAGACGAAACCTCCAGATTCCACATATGCTCAAAGCGTAAAAAACGCTCCTGCAAAAAAAAGATGAACGAGAAAAAAAAGAATAAACACTTTTTAAAAGTTAATCTCGAGTGCGAAGATAATAAAAACAAACAGGGCTGAAGATATGCTCCCCATAAACAAAGATCGAACATTTCCAAACAAGAGCGTAAAAAACGCAAGTATCGTGAACGGAAAGAGAAGTCCGCTCATATCGCCACTGATATTCACCCATGGAGCAAGCATTTCTCCAACAAGGAGGTACAATCCTACAAAAAATATCGTATACAACACTACATCCGCCGTCGAGCGAACCATATAAAAAAGCACATCCTGATAGTATTCAAATCCCTTTACGATACGGGTATAGGAGAACTTTTTATTCTCGATTCGATTTTGAATCAGGGCAATATTTTGAAGAATCAGTCTTTTTTTGAGTGCGAGTCTGATTTTTTTATCCTTTGGCGCAAAAAATGCTCGGAGAATTTCATGATTAATTTCACGAAGTTTTTCCTTGTAAATACCGAGCTCTCTGAGGTTTTTATAATAGACATAACTGGATGTATCTATTTTTGATTCTGGAGCTTTTTCTGTTGCCTCTTTAGGGTTTATTTCCTCGACAAAAGACTGAAAAATAAGCTTGAGTTTTGATTTTAACTCATCAGTTTCAGAACCTACTTTTTTATTCGAACCAAAGTCCTTAAGAAGCTTATTTGTATCCTTAAGAAAATCAGAACGCTTCACATCGATACGACTTCCTGCAAGCTCCATTTCAAGCTCACCAATCTTCATGAGCGAAGCCTCGCCATAAAGCTTAAGCTTATCAATATTTGTAAGCTGACGTATCTGTCTAAGGCTTCACAATAGAGCCTGAAGGCGAGTTTTTCGGTCTTCGGATATTTCTGTATTGTAGGTAACAAGCAGAGTTTCTATCTTGTCACACACTCGAAAAATAAGCGCCTGATACCTGGCAATTTCTTTTCCAAGAACTGTATCTGTAGCGAGAGACTGCTGATTGTCAGATTGTTTCTTTTGATCCTGAGTCTGTTGGTTAATTTCCTTTGGAACAACAACTTCTTTCTTGGTTTGAGAGTACGCTGCATAACTTTCGCGTACTTTTCAGGTTGTGAAAATTTTCTCTTCGTCGCTTGCATCCTTGGTTGTATAGATCGCAAGAACTTCATATCCGAGATCATCTACGAGCTTTTTGTACGCCCGAAAGATATCATCCGATGATATCTGACCACTCTTTTTCTGACCAGAAATACGAACATCGAAGAAAAATGTGGATCCTGTTTGTGCACCTGCAGCTACGTTTGTTTCTTTGATTTCAATAATCGAATACCCTTGCCCATGCAGACTTTCACGGGCTTCGATTTCAGATTCATACTTTACAACGAGTTCGACGCGCTCGTTGTTTTTCGCGGCGACTACCTGAAAGTATTTCATTTAAGCAACGAGATGCGTATTAAAAAATTTCTCGAGTTCACGCGAGTTCTTTGAAGCAAAGTTCGCACTTTCAGTGAGTGCAACTTTGAGAGAAACGCCCTCGTTTGGGGCAATACGGTCGTGAGAATCGAAGTTCATACGGGTATTATACGTTATCTAGCAAAATATTGAAACTTCTTGCATCTTTTTCCCTCTCAGCGGATTCTTTTTGACGGACAGAGTCTATGGTTTTTTTAGAATTGTATATATTTTTTTCTTCTAAACTTTCTACGAATTGATAGAGTCGCTC
>JBMOJK010000028.1:0-3184 GCA_049315825.1 Patescibacteria group bacterium | reverse complement strand
ATCAGACTCTGTCTACTCTCAAGAAATCACTTCGTCTTCTGGTGTGTGAGGTAAGAGCATTACCCGAAAACTTCTACTTATGTAGAAGTTTTTTTGTGTGTTCATCTCGGTCTCTGGAAAATCACGAATCATCTTCATTGTGCCAAGTATAAGACTCAGAGTAGCGCATGGGATTAGGTGATACGGAGGTTGATTTTGAGAGCTGAGGCATGTGTCAACCAAGTGTACCTCCTATTTTCAATTGGAATAGGTTTTTTTGAGATGAACATATTTCTGTGTTTGAGCGAGCCCAATTGCTTTTTTATCACTACAGTCACCATATTTTTTGATGTTTGCTGCTGCTATTTTATCAGTGTTATCTGAGACGTTCTTTGTGCGAACCGTACATGCCTGCGATGATTATACTAAGAATGTTAAATATCACGTGCCACGCTGTTATTTATTTGAATAGATTTCTCGGTACATATACTTCACACACATTTTTTATTCTTGCTTCAATGACACAATTTTGGAAGCTCATTTGCAGGATTACAAGCCCAACACTCGCGCTTGGGTATATTGTCCCTGTAAATATCGTCTATCGAATCATTCTTGTTATAGCGAATTTGTTTCTTGCACATATTCTTGGGAGAATTACACAAGCAATCGTGATGCATGAACCTCTAAGTAGTATATTTGCGCTTGGTGGAGAGGCACTTTTGGCTCTTGGGGTGAGTTTTATTGCGCTTATGATCATGGTTTGATTCAGTGCTTCGTATCCAGATATTGTGGTTTGTACGAGTCGCGAAATCCGAAAACGCTTGCTCGATAGCTTTTTTTCAAAAGAACTGTCCGTCACTATGCCGACCGGAAAGGTTCTTACTATTTTCGAGAATGGACTCAGTTCTTGGGTGACACTCTCGAATAAAGTCACGATAGATGATCCGATCAGTATTGTGAGCTTCCTCATGGGGCTTGCATACCTCATCTATACTGACATAGGGATGCTTCCTATTGCACTCGGTTACATGATTGTGATGGTTATGTTCTCACTTTATGTACAGAAAAAGTCGAAGCCATACATGCAGGAGCGCAGAAAGGCGAAGGAGGATGGATGACGGGTATTTGTTCGTGCTATTATGGAAAAGGCGACCGCACTCATGAATAATGCATTTGATTTTGAAAAAGAGCGTTTGAGGGTAGCAAGTGATCGCGTGGTTCTGGCAGTAAAAAAATTATCTCGTATCACTGTTCCGGGCTTTAGAATTCCTGACTATTTGCTCAATATCATTCGGGTTATCACTGCGCTCTTTTTTGCTCAAAGAGTAGCGAATGGTGATGCTACTATTGCGGACATGGTAGCATCAGGATTAGTATTTCTGATGTTGGATACATATTTTCAACGACTCTTGGATTCATATCAGATGTATATTGATGAGTATGTGACACTTGAGCGATTGTGGAGTTTCTTGGATTCAACTCCTGACTTTATTCGACTGAAGAATGGGGATGAATTTGTACGGAAACATGGAGAGATTCGATTTGAGAATGTATCCTTTGCTTATCCGTGAAGTAGTACTGAGATCATCTCGGAGTTTTCTATTATTTTCCCTGAACGAAAAAAGACAGCACTTATCGGACGCAGTGGAGCTGGGAAATCAACGATCATAAAGCTCCTACTTGGTCTTATGATGCCCACGAAAGGGAGGCTTTTTGTGGATGATCAGGATATTGCAAATGTGCGACTAGACTCATATTTTCCATATATTGGATATCTTCCACAAGAACCATCTGTTTTTGATGGATCGATTCGAGAAAATCTCATGTACGGTCTTGTGAAGGAGGCAACAGATGATGAACTCTATAGTGCACTCGATTATGCACGTTGTGACTTTGTCCGCGATATGTCACAAGGACTTGATACAGAAATTGGTGAACGAGGAATACGTCTTTCGGGCGGAGAACGGCAGCGCCTCGCTATTGCGCGAATATTTTTGCGTAACCCAGAGATTCTCATCCTCGACGAGCCGACTTCTGCGCTTGATTCGTTTTCTGAAGCTGCGATCACAGAAGCACTTCATAAACTCTTTGAGAACAAAACTGTCGTTATTGTCGCTCATAGACTTCAAACTGTAAAAGAAGCTGATACAATAGTCGTGCTCAAGTCGGGCTCAATTATAGAGCAGGGGGCACATAACTCACTTCTTGCTCTTGGTGGTGAATATGCTCACATGGTTGATCTACAGAGCGGAAATATCATAGAGCACGCACAATAGAAAGCTACTTCTCCTATGACAACGAATCATCAGAATAAAATCACCCACTATAATCCACACCAGAAAAACCCTCCTGAACTAGAACTTTTTATGCAGCGAGCACGGGATGGTTTTTATGCTGTATTGAGAGATGAGGGTATTCGACTCACGGATCGAAAAACAAATACTTATATCGTCAGAAATGGAGATCATCTTTTGACTCATTATCTCGATGGAAAAACATTCTCGTATGTCCAATATTTTAGAGCAAAGACCGGAAGATCTCTTACATATTGGCTCAAGCAGAAATTCGAAACGGGTGATTTGAAGGCGATAGAGCGAGCGTATGGATTTTCATTTCATGAGAAATAAAAACGCGCTCTCGGATGGAGAGCGCAGGGTGGGATAGTATTTTGCGTCAAGACGCAAAATACAGATTGGCAGCAGCAGCCTTTGTTGCATCCAAGGTTGAGGTTGCAACATTGAGCTTCCATCCGCTTTTACGGATGTTGCTCACAAGGGTGTAAAAGCTTTGTTTTTTTACCCAGTACACTGTTTCACCATCTTGGTAAACGCGGTCGAACAGTTGCGATACCATTCTTTGTGATATCGCAGCACCGGGAGTGCCCGAAATATTTTGAATGCCCATTTCGGACATGAGAGCTTTCGCAGCGGTAGTCGTATAGTTTTCTTCTCCATCAGCTATTGTGACTTTAGCAGCTGTTTGTTTTGTTGTGCACATAGCGACACTCCTTTTGATATTTGTCGGGTTTTTGTTTGACCACTGGAATCTTCAAAATTGAAAACTCCAGAGTGAAACAAAAACCCCTCTACATGAGAGGGGTTTTCGACAGCTGCAATTATGCACTCATCAAAATCTCCTCTCGGGCCGAGTGGAACATTGACCAAAAACAAGTGCGTGTAGAAAGCTGTGACATGAATCCAAAGAT
>JBMOJK010000001.1:0-135468 GCA_049315825.1 Patescibacteria group bacterium | reverse complement strand
CGGGAGCGACGTGCTTTACATGACGCGCATCCAGAAGGAACGCTTCGCTGATCCACGCCGCACAGAAGTGCAGGCAGGGGGGGTAGGAGAATGGTCTCCAAAGGATACAATCCCAAACGAAGAAGTTGTGATTACTCTTTCGAAGAATTCATATGTGAAGCGTATTAAGTCTTCTGCATTCCGCACACAGCGTCGAGGTGGAAAGGGGGTAAATACTGCTGTAAAGGACGAAGATGAGGTAAAGATCATCGTTTCTACCAAGAATCACAACGATCTCCTCTTCTTCACGAATACAGGTCGTGTATTCAAGCTTCCAGCCTACGAAATCCCAGAAGCACAACGTACTGCTAAGGGGCAGCCGATCATCAATTTCCTCTCGCTTGCGAAGGAAGAATCGATTGCAGCGATCGTGGATATGACAGAAACTTCAGGAAAGCACTTTGCGCTCATCTCTAAAAAGGCAGTCGTGAAGCGAATCGACCTCGAAGACGTGGCAAATATCCGATCTTCAGGTCTCATCGTTATGAAGCCAAAAGAAGGTGATGAACTTGGTTGGGTACGTGTAACACACGGAACTGACAAAATCCTCATCGTTTCCAAGAAAGGAAAAGCGATCCAGTTCTTCGAAGAAGATGTTCGAGTTATGGGGCGTGCTGCAGCTGGAGTACGTGGAATGCGTATCGGTGAAGACGACGCAGTCGTAGAGGCTGATGTAGTAGATGCCGGAGATAAATACGTATTTACCGTGACAGAAAGCGGTATGGGGAAGGTAAGCGATATCGAAGACTACCGAGAACAGGGCCGAGGTGGATCTGGAGTAAAGGCGGGTTCTATGACTGCCAAGACTGGTGATATCATCGGAGTTCAGCTCCTCACTGATACCGTGAAGAAGGAGGGTGAAGTTATCCTCATCTCGCGCATGGGGCAAACAGTACGAGTTCCGCTGGCCACTGTTCGGGTAACGAGCCGTGTAACTCAGGGGGTCATCCTCGCCAAGGTAAAGGCTGCAAAGGATGCGTTCACAAGCATGACTGTTGTACCAAAGGCTGAAGATGACGTAGAAGAAGCCGGAGAAATTGCCCCAGCTTCTGATGAGTAAGATTATCGCATGCTCTGCAGATAACGACTTCGAATATTCGCAATAAGCGCCGATTCACCATCGGTGCTTTTTTGTTTGATGCTATCAAGCAGGCGCAGGGCATCGAGGTATTCTTTTGTTGGTGCAAGCATGCCATTGGCGCGTTCGCTGATCATGGTGATCACGCTGTGGAGATCGAGCGGCATATCTGGATACTGCTCGATGAGACGAGGAATCTCACCACTGCGAATATGCTCATCGAAGCGCCCATGTGTCGGAGATTGAGCAACTGCTTTGCTATAAGCCTTGTAGAATTTCTGTTCAACAGTAAGAAGTTTTTCTACAGCTGGCATAGTACGAGCGAAGGATGGGATAGGGTTATTCATGGGAACAAAACGATAAATAAAAATCCTCCAGGCTGGACCTGAAGGATGGTTTGTTTGTGGTTGAAATACGAACTACACAAATAAATCCTTCAGGAATATCTGAAAGAAGAACCAAAAGAAGTATGTAGAAGTTCGAAGAAGCATCTTGTAAAAAATATCTGCTACGCACTATTTATAGCCTGACAAGTGAGTCTTGTCAATTCAACTGTCAAAAATTTAGAACGTGCTTCCCAGTTTACAAGCCCTCACTTCTCTTTATGATGCAGAGTATGAAATCCATCGAAATATCAGCTTTTGTACAACGCCTGCTCGTGCTCAGTGCGTTTTTATGAGTAGCATTCGCGGTGTATACTGCGAGAGATGTTGTGTATTCACTTTTGCTCTCAGGCCTGCTTGTGACAATCATCTCACCAGTGCTTTCTCGTGCAGAACGAAGGGGTATACCTACCTGGGTGGCATTGACTGGATTATATCTCATTCTGCTGAGCTTTTGTTTGCTGGTGCTGTTCGCAGTGATTCCACTTCTTTCCAAGGAATTCACGAATTTTGCAGGAGTGCTCAAGGATGGAGCCTCGGGTATCATGGATCGACTTGGCTCTGGAAATGTAGGTAATTTACCAGTGCTTCAGTTCTTGAACGCACGAGGTGTAGATATTGATCCAGATATGGTAACCACTGCCATTAAGGAACATTCTCAAGATATACTTACGGGGCTCTCGAATACACTCATGAGCATAGCTTCTGGGCTTGGATCGAGTTTGCTTGGGGTGTTTGGAACAATCTCGACACTCAGTTTTACATTGGTGCTTACATTTTTCCTCGCACTTGAGCGAGTAGAGGTGTATAATTTCCTCAAAAGTCGCCTTCCTGAGAGTATTGCAAAACGGATTGAATGATCTTCAAAGCAGCTCGATCGAATATTTCTTGTTTGGCTTCGTGGGCAATTTTTCCTCTCACTTTCCATATTCTTAGCCACATATGTAGGACTGTTTGTGCTCGAATGGGTTTTTGGGATTAATATACGTGGGCATTTCTCTCTTGCGCTGATCGCGGGGTTGTTTGAGGTGGTGCCGATCATTGGGCCGATACTGGCTTCTATTCCGGCGATTATTATCGCATTCTCACTTGGTCCTGTGGCGATTGGGGCAGTGATTGTCTTGTATGTGATTATTCAGCAGATTGAAAATCTCTTTCTCGTGCCGCGTATCCAAGGAAACGCACTGGAGCTTTCATCATTCACGGTGCTTGTATTTATGACGGTTGCTGGAAGCTTGTTTGGGATTATTGGAGTTCTGTTGGTACTCCCTGTTCTTGCAGCAATCAAAGTTCTCTACTTTCAATCGGACGAGCCACTTCCCCTGGTTCCACCAATCAAGAAGTCAAAAAGCCTAAAAAAATAATATGCAAACAATACTCCTTGTTGAAGACGATCTTACGATCTCAACTACCCTAGCTCAGTATCTTGAACATGCGGGGTATCGCGTTGTGGTGGTCGCTCGGGGTGATGAGGCACTTGGAGTATTTCATGCTCAAAAACCAGACCTCGTGATCCTTGATATTAACCTTCCGGGCATGACAGGATTCGAACTGTGTCCTGCAATGCGTATTCATACCAATGCTCCGATTATTATGCTTTCAGCTCGGGCAAGTGAGGACGATAAGGTTACATGCCTTGAATGTGGTGCGGATGACTATATTCCAAAGCCATTTTCTGCCCGAGAGCTCGTTGCGCGCGTCAATCGTCATCTCGTACGATCGGCTGCAGATAAGCCAAAAGGCGATGAAGTACACATCGGGAAGGTGGTCGTATCCTTCTCGCTCTATCGTGTTACGATCCTTGAAGAAGAAATTAAACTCACAAAAACGGAGTTTGAATTGCTTACTCATCTGATCGCTCATCTTGGGGAGGTTGTAGAGCGTGAAACACTCATGCGTGAAATCATAGGATATGAGCGATACCTCTCAGATCGTACGATCGACACTCATATCAAAAATCTCCGACGCAAATTCGAATGAGCACTCGATATCGAAACCATTCGAGCAGTCGGATATCGTCTTACTGAACCTTCGTAGCCTATGCGCTTTTCGCAGAAATTCATTGCATTTCTTCTCATCTCGATGGTCTTGTTGATCGTGGGGAATATTACGAGTGTGATCTTCTTTGCACCGAGATTTTTCCATGACTATGTGGAAGAAGTCCGTAAGGAGTTTCCAAACGATGAGTATTCACTCATCAATGCATTTATCGCTACCAAAGACCTCGATCCCGCCACGATTGAGGAGTATCGGCTGACACTCGAAGATCTGAAGTCGCTTTCCAGTACACTCGAGTCCTATGTTCCTTCGGTTCAAAAGCCAAAAGACAGCACATTTGAATCGCTTCAGAAGATCGGTTTTGCAACCGATACGATCAAGGAGGTGTTGTTCCTCAACAGTGTAGAAACCTTCCTTCGCAATATCGTTTCCATCGTACTTTCGCAAAATGAGACTCCAGAGCAGAATTTCCTCCTCAAGATGCTCATGATGCTCTTCGTGGTGAATGTGGGTCTTATTTCGATGATACTGCTGATCACGTATATTTGGACACGATTGATTTTCCGCCCTGTTGTCGACATCTCTGAGCGTCTCAATAAACTTACACAACGACGAGACTATACTCCGGTGGTCTATACACGTGCTGACGAATTTGCTCCACTCGTCGCTGCTGCGAACACACTCTCAGCCAATCTTTCACGACAGGAAAAGATTCGATCTGACTTCCTTTCGGATTTCTCACATGAAATCAAGACTCCGATCACAGCTCTTAAGATGTTTATGGAATGAGTTGAAGACGGGATTGTTTCGCTCGATGCAGAATGAATGGGGATCGTTCGATCAGAAATCGAGCGACTCATCTCAACGACAGACTCTATGATGGAATATGAGCGACTCGTGGCAACCGAAGACGAAAAACCAAACCGTTGAGAATTTGATCTCGTGGCACTTTTGAGTTTCCTAGAAAAGGAATACGCTCCAAGCCTTACGAAGACAAAACAGTCGATCAGTTTTGATCATAAAAAGCCATTTTTTGTGAATCTTGAGCGTAATCTCATCATGCGCTTGGCACACAATGTCATCTCCAATTTCCTCAAGTATGCAGGAGAAGGGACAACACTTCAGATGAAATGGTTTCGACGATCGGGAAAGGTATATATTATCTTCCAGGATAACGGTCATGGGGTAAAGAAGGCGAACATCCCATACTTACATGAGAAATTTTATCAGGAAGATGCTTCCCGCAGTGGAGGTTCAGCGCGGGGGATCGGGATTGGACTCTCGGTCGTTGATAAAATCGCCAAGATCCACGGCGGATCACTCCAAATCCAGAGCGATCTGGATAAGGGATTTCTTCTGCGTGTTTCTTTCGCTGAATAGTCTCTTCACGAATTATTCACCTTGCCGTTTTGCATTCGTGTAAAAGCGGGGTATACATAATGTCTATGCGCGTTTTATTGGTCGTACTTGTGTCTATGTGTGCGTTCGGGGTAACCTCGAACGTCTTTGCTGCGAACACAAAAACCCCACCAAAGACTCAAAAACCTGCAATTCAGCAGGTTGCTACAAAAGAAGCAGAGGCTATAGAATCTTCGCAGGCAGCTGAAAAGCGACAAGCCATCGAAGATGTGAATTCACTCATTATTGATTCGTACCGTGCTCGTCTTGATCGAACGCTGGCTGAGCTATACGACAATATCCAAGTTGCTACAAAGTGAGACGAAGAAGCTCAGATCAAGATCCTCACAAAGGTTCGATCAGACCTCGATGACAAGCTCGATGCACTTGCCGATGCTGATGTATCTGAAAACCGTAAGAAAATACTACTTGGAGTGTATTTCTATCTCAAGTCCAGTATCGAGACGCACATCAAAGAGCTGAATTTCTCTCTCCAAAAATAATCCCGATCAGTCGGGATTATTTTTATAACGTGTTCTATATGTTGCCGCGCGCCTTCATCGCGTCGTATACGCGGGTGATGGAGAGTATATATGCACCATTTCGAAGTGTGGTGCTATACTTGCTGGCAGTTTGGATTACATCATTGGTGCTTGCGATCATGCGAGCCTGGAGTTCTTGTTTCACATTTTCTATAGTCCATGCGAAGTTTGATGCGTTCTGCACCTGTTCAAAGTAGCTCACCGTAACACCACCTGCGTTTGCGAGGATGTCAGGGATTACAACGACGCCTTTTTTCGCAAGTACCGCGTCAGCTTCTGGTGTGACTGGACCATTGGCGAGTTCGAGGATATACCTTGCCCGTATGTTATCAGCATTCTCGCTCGTGATTTGATTTTCTACTGCGGCAGGTATGAGGATGTCGACATCGAGTTCTAAGAGTTCAGCATTTGAAATGCTTTTTGCTCCAAGTTCTTGGATGCTCTTTCGTTCCTTTTTGATCATCGAGTATTTTACGATATCCAGACCATTTCATCGTAGATAGCACTGCTTGAGTCAGAGATAGCAACGATGCGAGCTCCAAGCTTCGTGAGGAGTTGGGCGGCCGTGAGTCCAGCATTTCCGGATCCTTGTATAGCGATCCGTTTCCCAGCTATAGTGTCTTGGTGAGATGCGAGTACTGTTTCGAGTACATACACTCATCCTTGTGCGGTTGCAGTATCACGCCCCTTTGATCCTCCGATGCTCAGTGGTTTCCCGGTAAATGCACCAGGCGACCATTCTCAAACGAGCTTAGAGTATTCATCCACCATCCATGCCATGATTGTGCTATTGGTGTTTACGTCCGGTGCTGGCACATCGAGGGTTGGTCCGATGTATTTGTAGATCCCCTGAACAAATGCTCGTGAGAGCCGCTCAAGTTCTCCGGCAGAGAGTTTTTTAGGATCAACAATGATTCCTCATTTTCCACCACCGAGTGGCAGATCAAGTGTAGCGGTCTTGAAGGTCATCCAAGCAGAAAGTGCCATAACTTCATCTTTAGTGACATCCTGATGAAAGCGTATGCCGCCCTTGAATGGTCCGCGCGCATTGTTATGCTGTGATCTGTAAGCTGCGAAGAGCTCTATTGTTCCATTGTCCCGCTTGAGGGGAATGGCGAGTTCCATGACCCGGGTAGGGTAGGCGAGATTGATTAGGAATTCCTTTTCGAAGCCAGCGATTGTTCCTGCTTCGAGTATCTGTGATTGTGCATTTTTAAATGGATTGTTCATATATGAAATAGTAATAGTTGTATGATCTGCTAAAAACAAATCCGAGTAGTGTCTCACTTTTGATTCGCATGTCAAACGAAATGCGAGAGGTAAATCTTCTATTAAATATCTTTTGACACCCATGCGGTTTTTCATAGAATGTGCCCACTTCAAATAGAAGAATTACGTTGTTTTGCAGATCCACTCGTTGAGTTCGGATGCAATGCAACCTCTAATTTATTTTGCAATTTATGGCTTGAATCGTTGTATCAAAGCTCGAGATGACTCGGCTTATCAAAGGCGAAGCGTTCGTACCAGTAACGCTCGTAAAATTTCCAGTAACTAAGATCGCTCAGATCAAGACAGTTGCTACCGATGGTTACGAGGCAGTAGTCCTCGCATCTACATTCGGAAAGCGTACTGAAATGAACGAAGTTCCTCTTACAGGGGCCTTCGCTTCACTCAAGGCTGGCGATGATGTTACTCTCGATGTCCTCGACGGCATTGAGACACTCACAGTTCGTGGTATCTCTAAGGGTAAGGGTTTTGCCGGTGCTATGAAGCGCCACAACTTCTCTGGAGGACCTTCAGGACACGGTTCCAAATTCCACCGAGCACTCGGTTCTATCGGTACGCGAAAGCCACGCCGAACAAAACCAGGACAGAAGATGCACGGACACATGGGTACGGATACTGTTACTCTTAAGAAAGTTCCCGTTGAACTCGTCAACAAAGAGCTTGGAATCGTTGCCGTTCGCGGTCCAATTCCAGGAGCTCGAAACTCAGTTCTCGTATTCAATTTCTAATTCACATGGAAGCAGTTCTTTTTAACGAGAAAGGTCTCGAATCTGGAAAGATTAAGCTCGACACTACCGTATTCGGTCGCGAGATTAATTCAGGTCTCATTCACCGCCTTCTTCTCCTCCAGCAGGCAAATGCCCGCACTCCAATCGCTCACACGAAGACTCGTGGAGAACGAAATGGTTCTACTCGAAAGCTCTATGCTCAGAAGGGAACAGGTCAGGCTCGCGCAGGTGACTCTCGATCTCCAACTCGACGTGGTGGAGGTATCGCATTCGGTCCTCGAAACACTCGAGACTTCTCAACACGCATGAACAAGAAGGAGCGTCGTATTGCCCTCTTCTCTCTCCTTTCTTCAAAGGCAGGGTCTGCAAACGTTAAGGTCCTCGAAACTCTTGCAACAGACGTTGTAAAGACAAAGGATATGATCTCTATCTTCGCAAATCTCGGTTCAGTTTCTGCAGTATTCGCAGTTCGACCAGAAGATAAGACGGCATTCCAGGCTGGACGCAATATCCCAAACGTAAAGGTTATCGGTGTTAACTACCTCAACCCGCACGATCTTCTCAAGTATAAGGACCTCGTTCTTACGAAGGACTCACTTGATCTCATTCTCTCTCATTACGCCAAGTAATTTCCTCTTATGTCAGTCTATTCGATTCTTAAAAAGCCGGTTATTACCGAAAAGTCTCAGCGACTCGAACTTCGAGGGGTTTACACTCTTGTGGTTGACGACCGAGCAACTAAAGTTGACGTACGAAGCGCTATCGAAAAGCTCTACGGAGTGAAGGTAGAAAAGGTAAACATGATCCGAACTCGTGCGAAATTCCGTGTAAACGGAAAGCACGGTGTTGCGATCAAGCGACGTGAGACTTCTAAGGCTCTCGTTACCCTCGCTGGAAACGCACGTATCAACGATCTTCAGAAGATTTCCGAGAAGAAATAGTCACACCAAACTTACCTATGTCAGTCAAGAAATATAATCCGTATACCCCGTCTCGACGAGAGATGACCGGCTATACCTTCGACCAGCTTACGACGAACGAACCTTACAAGCCTCTCACGACCAAGAAATTCGAGGCTGCAGGACGTAACAACTCTGGTACTATCTCGGTACGTCACCAAGGTGGTGGCCACAAGCGACTCTATCGTATCGTTGACTTCAAGTTCACAGACAAGCTCGATATCCCAGCAAAGGTTGAAACGATCGAATACGATCCATACCGAACTGGTTACATCGCCCTCGTTTGTTATCGAGATGGAGAACGTCGCTACGTTCTTGCTCACAAGGACATGAAGGTAGGTGACCTCATTGTTACTGCTGAAACTGCAAAGCCAATCTCTGGTAACCGCATGCTCGTATGTAACATCCCAGTAGGTCTTCACGTATACAACCTCGAACTCATCGTTGGTCAGGGTGCAATCAGTATCCGTTCTGCAGGAGCATCAGGAATGGTTCTCTCTCAGGAAGGTGAATACACTCAGGTTAAGATGCCTTCAGGTGAAATCCGAAAGATCCACAAGAAGTGTTACGCTACGATCGGTACTGTTTCCAATGTTGATCACAATATGATCGTCATCGGTAAGGCCGGACGTAATCGTTGGCTCGGTAAGCGACCAACCGTTCTCGGATCGTCTATGAACACCGTAGATCACCCACACGGAGGTGGAGAAGGACACCAGTCACTCGGTCAGCGAAAAGGACCAAAGACACCTTGGGGAAAGACTGCACGTGGAGTTATTACTCGTCGCAACAAGGACACGAACAAGTGGGTGCTTCGAACTCGCCGTGGAAAACTTCTTGGTTAATCGTACTCAATTTAAATCCATCATATGACACGTAGTCTCAAAAAGTGACCTTACATCGATGTGAAGCTTGCAGCTAAGGTTGTAAAGCTCAACGAGTCTGGAAAAAAGACCGTCATCCGAACTTGGGCACGCGACTGTACAGTTACTCCAGAATTCGTAGGTCACACCTTCGGAGTTCACAACGGAAAGGTTCACACTCCAGTTTTCGTTACAGAAGACATGGTTGGTCACAAGCTCGGTGAATTCTCATTCACTCGACGATTCATCTCTCACTCAGGAAATAAGTAATTCCCACCCATGAAAGCTCTTACTCGAAACGTACGCATATCTCCAAAGAAGGCTCAGGTTGTTGCGAAGATCATCCGCGGAATGGATGCTCAGAAGGCACTTGATATTCTCAAGTATATGCCAAACAAGCCAGCCGGGATTCTTTATAAGACTCTCGCAAGTGCTGTTGCCAATGCTCAGCATAACGACGCTCAGACTCAAGGTACTCTTGTAGTCTCTACTGTTGTTATCAACAAGGGAATTGTCTACAAGCGCGGAAACCCGATCTCTCGTGGTCGCTCGCACCCTATTCTCAAGAGAACTTCTAATATTTCTCTCGAACTGTCTTCACGATAATTATTTTTCCTTCCCATGGGTCACAAAGTTAGTCCTCTCGCATTCCGAATCGGATATATCAAATCTTGGAGAACCACTGGTTTCTACTCTCGAAAGGAGTATGCAGCCAACGTATCTCTTGATATGCAGGTGCGACTCTTCGTTACGAAGTTTCTCAAAGGTCATCCGATCGCAAACGTCTTCCTCTCTCACGCGAATCAGACTATCACGGTAACGATTTACACGTCCAAGATAGCCATCGTTCTCGGGAAAGATGACGAAAACGTTGCTAAGCTCAAGACTGAGCTTACAAACAAGTTCGGAAAGACATTCCAGATCGAAGTAAAGGAAGTCAAGAAACCAGAGCTCTCTGCAGCCCTCGTTGGTGACTCTATTGCTCGACAGCTTGAAAAGAAACTTCCATACCGTCGTGTTATCAAGAACGCAATTGCCCGCACAATGGAAAAGGGTGGACTTGGTATCAAGATCATCATTTCTGGTCGTGTAAACGGTGCAGAAATTGCTCGCCGCGAAACATACAAGGAAGGAAGTATCCCATCACTTACAATTCGATCGGATATTGACTACACTACTGAACGAGCTGAAACCACTACTGGAACACTCGGACTCAAGGTATGGATCTACAAGGGTGACGTATTCAAGAAGTAAGTAAAATTGACTTCGAGATATTACCAATATAATTTTGCGAACACATGTTACAGCCGAAGAAAACGAAATATCGTAAGACGCAACGTGGAGTCATTAGAGGACTCGCGATTCGCGGATCGAATATCGCTTTCGGAGATTTTGCGCTCAAGACGACGGAATCAGGGTATATCACCTCTCGTCAACTCGAAGCAGCTCGCCGAACGATCGTCCGCTACCTTAAAAAGGGTGGACGTCTCTGGACACGAGTTTTCCCAGATAAAGCCTTCACAAAGAAACCTCTTGAGGTTCCAATGGGAGGAGGAAAGGGAGGGCTTGAAATGTACCGAGCTCCAGTTCGTCCGGGTCGAATTCTCTTCGAAATCACCGGTATTCCTGTCAATATGGCAGAAGAAGCACTCAAGCTTGCTGCGTACAAGCTTCCAGTGAAGACTAAATTCCTTACGACTGAAATCTAGTATGGCAAAGAAAGAGAAAATCGACACGGCCTCTGCCGGTCTCGAGGGAATTACCTCAACACTCGTGAAGCTCGAAAGTGAACTCTACACTCTCTCTATGAAACAACAGTTTGGAGAGCTCAAGGAGACTCACAAGCTCAAGCAGCTTCGCAAGGATATTGCTCGAAGCAAGACAGAAATGAGAGCTCACACTATTTAATTCACGTCCATGAGAACGAAAACAGGTGTAGTCACAAGTATCAAGATGGATAAGACCATCGTTGTCTCTGTTGACACATACAAAACACATCCAAAGTACAAGAAGCGTTACAAGGTCACTTCTAAGTTCTACGCACACGATGAGAACAATGCTTCTCAGCTCGGTGATGTAGTAACGATTACGGAATGTCGCCCGCTCTCCAAGATGAAGCGTTGGACTCTAGCATAAACTACTATTAGATCATGATTCAGGCAGAAAGCCGACTTCGCGTCGTAGATAACACTGGTGCTAAAGAAGCCCTTTGTATTAAGGTCCTTGGAGGATCAAAGCGTCGATATGCATCCGTTGGTGATGTGATCGTTGTTTCTATCAAGGAAGCACTCCCACAGGGAACAATTAAAAAGAAATCCGTTCAAAAGGCAGTTATCGTCCGCGTTGCTGCAGAAATTCGCCGAGAAGACGGTACATACGTTCGATCTGATGACAATGCTTGCGTTATCATCAATGAAGACGGAGAACCAAAAGGTACTCGTGTATTCGGTCCAGTTTTCCGTGAACTTAAGAGCAAGGGATACCAGAAGATTTTGTCTCTTGCAGCAGAAGTTATCTAAAAGATAGTACCTACCTATGAAAATTCACAGCTGAGACATCGTACGAGTAATCGCCTGAAAGAACAAAGGCAAGGAAGGAAAGGTCCTTTCTGTCGACAAGAAATCAGAGCGCGTTCTCGTTGAAGGTGTTAACATCGTAAAGAAGCACATCAAGAAACAAGGAACGACTCCAGGTCAGATTGTTGAAATGGAAAAACCAATCCACGTTTCTAATGTTTCTGCTATCGATCCTGAAACTAAAATGGTAACTCGTATTGGATTCAAGATTGAAGGAAACAAGAAAATCCGCATTGCGAAGAAGTCTGGAAAGAGTCTCGCCTAAGTAAAATACCCAATCTATGTCATTTCAAGAGCATATTAATAACACCGTTCGTCCAGAACTCCAGAAGTCTTTGGGCATCAAGAACGTAATGGAAGTTCCTCGCATTGAGAAAATCGTTCTCAATATGGGTATTGGTACATACGTTGCGAGCGGTAACAAGGACTACTCAAGTCTTAAGAGCGACTTTGCACTTATTGCTGGTCAGCTTCCTAAGGTTGCGAACGCCCGAAAATCTATCTCAAACTTCAAGCTTCGTGAAGGTATGCCAGTTGGTATGACCGTAACACTTCGTGGTGAGCGCATGTATGCATTCCTCGAAAAGCTTATTGCCATTACACTTCCACGTGTACGTGACTTCCGAGGTATTTCTGCTAAGTCATTCGACGACGCTGGAAACTTTAACTTCGGTATCAAGGAACATACAATTTTCCCAGAAGTTCCACAGACTGATGTGGTTAAGCCACACGGACTTCAGATTACTGTTAAGTTCAAATCACTTTCGAAGGACCACTCTAAGGCGTTCCTCGATGCACTTCATTTCCCTTTCATTCGTTAATATGGCACGAACAGCACTTGTCAATAAATGCGCAGAAGCCCAGAAAAAAGCTGAAATCGCTCGCGCAGCAGGTAAGAAGGTAGAATTCTCTACACGACTCTATCATCGCTGCAGCGTTTGTGGACGCGCAAACGGTTATATCGGTAAATTCGATATGTGCCGTATCTGTGTCCGAGAACGAGCTAACTCAGGTGAGCTCATGGGCGTACGCAAGTCCAGCTGGTAGTCATCAATTTCAACTCTGAATTCTCAATTATGATCATCGATCCAATCGCAGACCTCCTCACTCGCGTCCGAAACGGATATCTTTCTCGCCTCGCTCGCGTAGAAATCCCTTACTCGGCTATTAAATCGGAGCTTCTTCGAGTTATGAAGAAGAATGGCTACATTGTTTCTTACGAAAAAAGCGAAGACGGACGAACACTTGTTGCTGAACTTAATGATGTTCGTGCTACTAAGTATGTTCCTTCTTTCCGCCGAATTTCTAGCCCAGGACAACGTATCTACGTAAAGTCTTCTGACATCAAGAAGTCCCGAAACGGACTCGGAGTATACGTACTCTCTACACCTAAGGGTGTGGTTACAGGGTACGAAGCTCACGCTCTCGGCGTAGGTGGAGAACTTCTTTGCGAAATCTACTAGTATTACTCATTTTTATTTATCATGTCTCGAATCTGAAAGCTTCCTGTCGTGCTCCCTGCCGGAGTAACTGCTACAGTTGATGGGAAGAAGATCACAGTAAAGGGTGCTAAGGGAGAACTCTCTCTCACTCTTCAGGAGACCGTATCAGTGAAGCTCGAAGGACAGGAGCTCCACGTTGTGGTTGCAAACGAAGAAAATTCTCAGGACCGTGCATTTTGGGGTCTTACACGAGCACTCGTTGCCAATATGGTAATCGGTGTAAGTGAAGGCTACAAGAAGTCACTCGAAATCCAGGGAGTAGGTTACAAGTTTGAAGTCAATGGACCGCAAAAGCTTACACTTTCTGTAGGTTTCTCTCACAAGGTAGTGATGGATGCTCCAAAGGGTGTTACTATCGAAAATGATCCAAAAGAGAAGAATGTTATTCATCTCTCAGGTATCGATAAGCAGCAGGTTGGATACTTCGCAGCTCTCGTTCGCGAAATCAAGCCACCTGAACCATACAAGGGGAAGGGTATCCGATACGTTGGTGAATATGTTCGCCGAAAAGCCGGAAAAACTGCCGCAAAAAAATAATAGCCAACATCGTCTTTATACCGTCTTATTATGCTTGAAAAGGTTTACAAACGTCAGCGTCGACATACACGCATCCGCGCTCGTATCACTGGTACAGCTGAGCGTCCACGTCTTTCGGTGTACCGCAGCAACACTTCTATCTACGCGCAACTCATTGATGACGTAGCTGGAAAAACTCTCTGCGCTTCATCAGATATGAAGGCATCAAAGGGAACTAAGATCGAACTTGCGAAAACCGTAGGTGCTGAGCTTGGTAAAGCTGCCCTCGCTCTTGGTATTACATCTGTAGTATTCGATCGAGGAGGTTTCCTCTACGCAGGTCGCGTTAAGGCTCTCGCAGATGCTGCTCGTGAAGCTGGTCTCACCTTTTAGTTCTTTCTTTCTCATACATGTCTCAAGAAGTTCGAAATAATCCCCGACGAGATGCCGGAGGCCGAAAGGGTGGTCAGTTCAAAGAAGTACAAAAGGAATACAAGGAAGAACTCCTTGAAATTGCTCGCGTAACTCGTGTTACTGCCGGTGGTCGCCAGCTCCGATTCCGTGCCGCTGTCGTTATTGGTAACGAAAAGGGTACTGTTGGTCTTGGTACTGGTAAGGCTGGTGAAGTGGTAGTTGCTATCGAAAAGGCGTTCCGAGATGCTAAGAAGAATCTCGTTACATTCCCTATTGCAGGAAACACACTTCCTCACGATGTGGTAGCTAACTACAAGGCAACCTCAGTGTTCCTTCATCCAGCACACGAAGGTACGGGTATTATCGCCGGAGGAGCAATCCGAAAGCTTATGTTCGTATCTGGTCTCAAGGATGTTATCGCGAAGCGTCAGGGTGGAGGTAACTCACTCACAAGCATTCGCGCAACACTCAAGGCTCTTTCTATGATCAAGAATGCAGCAAGCAATCCTTTCCTCTCAAAGGCTAAGGCAGAAGCAACTCCTGCAAAGGACACTTCTGAAACAGCAACAGCCCCAGCTCCAAAGGCTAAGGCTCCAGCTAAGAAGAAAAGCGCATAATTTCATCCATCATGTTTAATCAGTCGAATCTCTCTGCACACCCTGGATCAAAGAAAGCTCCAAAGCGTGTAGGACGAGGAAATGCTTCAGGTAGTGGAACATACTGTGGTCGAGGTGTGAAGGGACAGGGTTCTCGAACCGGTCTTGGAAAATTCAACCCAGCATTCGAAGGAGGACAGACTCCTTTGTTCCGCCGACTTCCTAAGAAGCGAGGTTTCACGGCTTACAATCCTGCAGAATTTGCAATTGTAAACATCGATTCACTTGCTACTCTCGCTCAGGGAGGAGTTACTGCTATCGACGCAATTGTACTTCACCAGAAGGGACTTCTTCGAAAGACAGGGCTTGCACTCAAGGTTCTCGGAAACGGAACTATCGATGTTGCAATCTCTGTAAAGGCAAACAAGATCTCAGCTGAAGCGAAGGCAAAGATAGAGAAAGCCGGAGGAACGGTTGAACTCGTCTAAAAAATTTCCTCGAAAGAGGTTTTTTTTTCGATTTACTTTCCCTTGTTTTCCCTATACTGAGAGCAAATGTCGCTCTGCGACCTTGTTACGAAACGTTAATTTCTTCGATTCATTTCTATGATTCTCAAAAATATTTCCCGCATCTGGAATTCAGAAGATGTACGCAAAAAGGTACTCGTGACTATTGGTCTCGTTTTTGTTTATAAGTTTCTTTCGATTATCCCAGTTCCTGGTGTAAATGTAGATGCTATTGCAAACCTTCAGAAGTTCCTCCAAGCAAGTCAGGGGCTCGCGTTCTTTGCATCACTCCTTGGTGGTGGACTCGAGCACTTCTCGATCGTTCTTATGGGGCTTTCTCCATACATTAACGCCGTGATCATCGTACAGCTCCTCGGTGTTGTTATCCCTCAGCTTGAAGCTCTCAAGAAGGAAGGCGAACAAGGGCAGCGTAAGATCAATAACTATACAAAGTATCTCGCACTTCCTCTCGCATTCGCACAGAGTTACGGAATGATCATCCTCATCAACACACTCGTAGGATCGGCAACTGGTGGTACTGGTGGAATGCTCATCGATACGAAGGATTTCCTCCATGTTGTACTCCCAGCCATGCTCTTCATCACAGCTGGTACGATGCTCCTCCTCTGGCTCAGTGACGTAATCAACGAATCAGGAATCGGAAACGGATCTTCTATGATTATCTTCGCTGGAGTACTCGCTGGTGTGCCACAGCATATCGGACAGTATATCTCAGTAGGAAACTTCGGTCTCCTCGCGGGTCTCATCGTCATGACACTTGCTGTTGTGTTTGTGATCATTAAGTTCACGGAAGGGTATCGCAAGATTCCACTCATCTATACAAAGACTGGACGTGATGAGAAGTCATACTTCCCGATTCGAATCAACCAGGCTGGTATGATTCCTATCATCTTCGCAGTTTCTATCGTTACATTCCCTGCGCTTATCGGTCAGATTCTCTCTACAAAGGGTGCTGGACGAATGGCAGAACTCGGGACGTTCCTTACTCAGAACTTCTCGATGAATAATCCAGGATGGATTTACATCGGTGTATACTTCGCGCTTATCCTTGCATTCTCATATTTCTATATCTCAATTGTGTTCAATCCAAGTGAGATCGCAGAATCAATCCAGAAGCGAGGTGGATACATCCCAGGTATCCGTCCAGGAAAGGAAACTATCGACTACCTCGGAAAGACAAGCATGCACCTCAACTTCTTCGGAGGTTCATTCCTTGCACTCATCGCTGTCTTCCCATACATTATCACGAAGCTTAATAATCAGTTTGGTTTCATCGATGTATCTGGTAATTCACAGATCGACTTCCTCATCTCAGGAGCTGGACTTATCATCGTGGTTGGCGTAGTTCTCGAACTCATCCGACGTGTGGATACGGAACTCAAGAGTTACGACTACAAGAAGTTCTACTAAATAGCTTCGATCTTCGTGTTCAGACTTTGCGTTTCCTCGTTTGGAGTAGCAATGCTACACCGCACTCCGATGCGCAGCCTTCGCACGATTATTATCGCTCTTTAGCAGAACAAAACCCTCCTTCCCGGGAGGGTTTTTTTTATTGGAATTTTCTAAAACGCGATCTTTGCATTTAGACTTTACGTTCCGCGTTCAACGTAGCTTCCGCTACGACTCACTGTGGTACGCAGTCTTCATACAAATCTCATAGTTTTTGAAGAATTCCTAGGGTGGGCTTAGACACAAAAAAACACAGGATTGAATACTGTGTTTTTTTGTTTTTGTGAGGCTTGATTTTCACCCCTTCTTCCATACCATCCATGCCCATGAAAGCATTTGTATTCGACACGGAAACAACGGGATTTAGCGTGAAGGGGGGAACCCTGGATCAGCAGCCGTATATCGTTCAATTCGCCGGGATTCTTGGCAATATTTCGCGTGAAAACGGTTTCGAGGAAATCGAGCGCGTGAATATTTTTGTAAAGCCACGAATCTCGATTCCATTTGGAGCATCACAGGTCCATGGTATCTACGATAAGGATGTAGAAAATGCGCCATATGTCGAGGAAGTATTCCAGACATTTCTCAAATACCTCAATACAACAGATGTCGTAGTCGGACACAATATCGAATACGATGAACAGGTGATTCGTGATGAACTCGCACGTATCGGGCATCCAGGGGACTACCAGCCGATGAAATCACTCTGTACCATGCGATCCTCTACCGAGTACTGTAAACTACAAGGAAGAGGCTTTGGATTTAAGGCTCCAAAGCTCAGTGAACTGCACAAGCATCTCTTTGGTACTTGGTTCGAATGAGCCCACAACGCGATGATCGACGTGGAAGCAACTGCAAAATCTTTCGGTGAGCTCGTAAAGCGCGGTGTCATTGAACTCGAAGAATCCAGTCTCATGCGACTTTTCTAAAAAATCCCCCTTCTTATATATGAGAAGGGGGATTTTTTTGTGCATGTTATTCGAGCGGTGCGATATCATCGGCTACATCCTTTACGAGTGCAGCTGCATTGGCTTCATCCTGTGGAGTGGGTGCTCCCATGAGTCATCCGATTATCTGATTCATATCTGTGGTTTCCTTTGGTGCTTCGATTTTGATAGATGCATCTTTTTGAGTAGTAAGGTTCCCATTTGTCTTGAGATTCATCTGTTCTCCTGTTGGAAGATCGATGTCACCAGAAGCATTGAAACTATATCCAGAGAGTGTCTTTTCGATCGTGAATTTGATCACAGTTGGTTTCTTCTGTGCATCTGTATAGCTGAGTGTTCCATTTGCCTTTGTGAGCTCTTTTGTGACCGCGAGAGTGATCTTTTCGCCACCTGCAGATGCTTCAAAGTTAAAGTTATCCGCTGAGTTATTGTATGAGATAGCAACTACTTCAGGTGGAGTGGTGCTTCCAGATGCAGAGCTTGTAACGGTGATATTTCCTTGGAATGAACCGTATGCTCGATTGTTGTTATCTACTGAGAGTGTACCAGTGAGCTTTGTGTTCTCGAGGTCCTTTTTGGTTGCCGTAAGTGCTTCTGTTGTAAGTCCAGTTCCTGTAAGAATCTTGTGGAGTTCTTCTGTAAGGGCGAGGGCCTGAGTATTATCAAGGCTGACTTCATAGTTGTACTTTCCTTCGTTGTATCCAAGATCCTTTGTCATCGCAAGTACTGGATGATTTTCGAATGCTGCCTTGATAGCAAGTGGATTTGTGTGAGCATTTATGAGAGTAGATTTGTCTCCTGCGGGGAGTGTGAGCCACTTACCTCCGTAGCTTTGCATAGCATTTTCAACCATGCCATCGAACATTGGGTTCTTCTCATTTCCTGTCAGTTCGAATTTATCGAGTTTTACATACCCCGTTCCTGATGCAAAAATAGCACCCAAAACTGCTTGTGCTCCCATCGCTGGCATGCCTGGTGCATTGAGGCTTCCACTGAGATTGAGTGAGGTCTCTGAGTCGCTGAGGTGTACTTTGCTTTCAGATTTGAAATCAATCGCGAAGCCTTGATTCTTGCTCTGCGCCGTGAGATTTCCATCGAAGGTAGTTTTCCCGATAAAATTCTCAAATGACTCAGTGTTCATGCTCTTTCCGAGTGCTGTAAAGTGTGATTTTACTACAGTCTGGAAGTCGTCCTTCTTGGCAAATGGATTGGTACATCCTGCAAGTACAATGGCAGCAAGGAGTACTGATACAACGCGAATATTCATAAAGTGAAGTTAAGATTGCAAAAGTATAGCCAACTTAGTACGAAGACAAAAACCTTTGCTTTCGGGCGGAAGCCCCGTAGAATCTTCCGCGTCCACAGCAACACTCTCTACCCCACGTTTTCTTTGCATGCAGCCATGTCGGGAGGTCGTGGGGAGGAAAGTCTGGACACCACTCGGAAAGCATGGCAGATAACGACTGCGGCAGTTGTGTATAATTCATAAGACAGCTGTACGGAAAGTACCACAGAGACTATACTATTCTGCTTCGGCAGGAGAAAGGTGAAAAGCCTCGTGACGTGCGCAAGCTACACGAGGACACGTACAGTAATGTACGTTCGTTGGTAAACCCCATGTGGTGCAAGGGGAATGGTACAAAGGGGTAAAGGGTCCGAGACTTCCCAGCGTATACCCTGCTTGAGGCCTTCGGCGACGAAACGCCCAGAGAGATTGAGAGTGAAGTACAGAATCCGGCTTATGAGGCTGTGGACATTTAGTTTTTGATAAATTCGCTATCTATGAATATCGTCCTCGTAGGAATCCAAGGATCAGGGAAAGGGACTATGGCTCGAAAAATCGTAGAATCACACGGTCACCATTTTTTTGAAATGGGGCAGAAGCTTCGTAATTTCGCAGGACTGCAAGAACCACAGTCTGCCGAAGTTGCAAAACTCCTGTCTGAAGGATCGCTCGTACCCAATGCTTTGGTCGAGAAAATCCTCATCCACTATCGCGAACACCACAACGACAAACCTGTCGTATTCGATGGAATTCCACGCTCTAAAGAACAAAAGGATCTTTTTGATAATGTGTTCCCAGAATACATGATCATCTTCCTCGATCTCCCACGAGATAAAGCGATCGAGCGTCTTGCAAACCGACGTATTGATCCGGTGACGGGTGAGAGTTTTCCTGCGAACTTTGTCGGGGATTTTAGTCCATTTACTGGAAACCGTCTCGTGCACCGCGAGGATGACAATCCTGAGGCGGTCGCAAAGCGCATCGATACATTTTATGCGAATACGATCCCACTTCTTGCACTCTGGGCGAGCGAAGGGAAGCGTGTATACACCATCGATGCAAGCAAGGATGTAGAAACCTGTGCTGAACATATCGAGGTCATCCTGAGTGCCTATCTCTAAAATTGGGCATAAAAAAAGGAAGCATAGTGCTTCCCAAGCTTTTGTAGCAAGGGCTTTTTAGGCTATTGTTACAA
This sequence comes from Patescibacteria group bacterium, assembly GCA_049315825.1. Classification (GTDB taxonomy): domain Bacteria; phylum Patescibacteriota; class Gracilibacteria; order BD1-5; family UBA2023; genus JBMOJK01. The sequence continues at coordinate 115,186 of JBMOJK010000001.1, read as the reverse complement.
GAGCTGATAGATTTTTTTCGAATACTCTGATGTACGCTGCGTACTCTTTGAGTATCCGTGCCTCCAAGCAAAAGCCATCTGATCCACGGAAGCCAAGGATAAATGAAATATCCTTTCGATCGGGGATGTGTTTTATTTCAGCAACTACCCGAATCAGTGGCAGGGAAGCGGATGGTTCTTCAAGAGCACGTCCTTCCCAGGCATGCAGCCTATGCAGGATTGGTTCTAGTTTGACTATCACCGGTTTTTCATTGCGCGAAAATATGATTCCTTTGCCGGTTGTGGTACCTTCGTTGGTGTGGAGTATACTTTCTATTACGGCGAGATTTGATGGATTTTCCATTGATGTCTCCGAGGTGTTGGTGTTTGTTGTCCGATAGTTATAATCTTTCGTACTATACTGTCAAACATAAAGAGAATTGCACTACTTTGACAATATTTGCCTTCATCGTAATTTAGATTCGATTCACTACTCAATACTTCGCGCAAAATGTACACATACATCCATATCCCATTTTGTAGACAGAAGTGTCCGTACTGCAAATTTGCGCTCACGCCATTCGTACAAGAAGCAAAAATCGCGAGATATATCACGGTATTGTGCCAAGAAATTGATCTATGGATTGCGAGTAGACCCAATGAAACCATTCGCTCAATCTATTTTGGTGGTGGAACACCCAGTGTGCTTTCTCCAAAGCAACTCGAAACCATCCTTTCGCGCTTTCCACTGTCCATGCGAGATGTGAATATCGAGATCGCATTCGAAGCGAACCCAGAAGATATCACTGAGTTGTATGTCCGATCTCTGAAATCCCTCGGAGTCAATCGTCTCTCACTCGGAGTGCAGTCTCTCAGTGATGAAACACTCAAGGCCGTCCATCGCTCATCTCGGGCGACGATTTTTGATGCGTTTGATGCGATAGAAAGGGCTGAGTTTGGAAATGTAAATGCAGACTTTATCCTTGGGCTCCCGCATGCAAAAGAAGGTGCTGTCCTTGCGGATATCCGAGACCTTCATACAAGGTATCCATTTCTTACACATACATCTGTCTATTTCCTCGAAAAAGGCGACTACCCTAAAGACTGGAAATCCCTCGGTATCAGCGATACTGCGATGACTCAGGAGTATTCAGAGATCGTGCGATATCTCGAACAAGAACGTGGATTTCATCACTATGAGATCTCGAACTTTGCACTTCCTGGATATGAGAGTCGACACAATCGTGCCTACTGGTCGCACCAGAATGTTCGTGGTTTTGGGCTTTCGGCTGCAAGTTATTGGGAAGGGAGGAGATTCGAAAATACAGCGTCATTTGCAGGATACTACCGTGGCGATGTTGTCGAAGACGAAACACTCAAATCCTCCGAGATCGCGCTGGAATCTGCTATGTTCGGACTCCGAACATTTTCGCTTGATCCAAGCATGATCACGGATGCTGCAAAACTCGATGAACTCCTCGCTGCATGACACCTCGAATACCGAGATGACCTACTTCGTCCAACTCTCACTTGAATTTTCGTCCTCGATCATATAATGAGCGAGCTTTTATAGGCCGGTGTGGCTCAGTGGTAGAGCGTTCCCATGGTAAGGGAGAGGTCGCGGGTTCAATTCCCGCCACCGGCTCCAGACAAGCATCTAATAAGACTCTGAAGACTTTGGTCTGCAGGGTCTTTTATTTAGGAATTGAATAGAGGGTCGAGCGCAGCGAGAGAATCCGCCCAAGCGGATTCGTGCCCGAGCCGTCTCTGGCAGGTGCGAAGCGCCGAGAAGAACAATTCCCGCCACCGGCTCCAGACAAGCACAACTCAAGACTCCAAGGATCTAGATCCTTGGAGTTTTTTTGTGGGAATTGAATAGAAGACTGGGCCAATTTCGGTAGCGTTTTGTTCGTAAGGTTATTTCTTTGCTTTTTCTTGCACGAAAAAACCGAATTTGGTAGGCTGGAGGTATGTCAGAAAAACTAGCAACTCATACAACGGATTATCAACTAGCGATGCTTGATGAATCCAGAGAAAAAAGATCATCCAAGAGCGCTCTCAAGAATAATTCCATGCGCTCACTCGATGAGAATAAGAAAAGCTTCCATGAGACATACTGAGAGGTATTTTCGTCTATTACTGATGCACTTGGAGTGGATCCAGGAAAATCTGAAATGCTTATGGCCTTAGAGTCCCGAGTTACCCCTGTTGCGCGTAGTAGTGGATGATCAGAGTGACTCATGCAGCTCAATACTCATCCCGTACGAGACCTCGGAAAGCGCTTTAAATTGTATGCTCCGATTTTGGAAAAGTTGGAACTTAAAGAGTTTCCCAAAAACACCCCAAAACCGCTCATTGATTTGATTGAAATAACACAGAATCCTGATTCACATAACCTGAAGCAGGTTAAATCCTTGATTTCCGAACTTATTAAGCTTCGGGGGCACCCAATTGTAAATCTCGTAATTGGAAATGTCTTTCTTAAATTTCATGAGGCAAGAGCTCAAAGGGTAGTGGACTCCAATAAGACAAGTTCATCTAGTAATGCATTGCACAAGATTTCTCAGTCGCCCGAACTACTACAGTCTGTGTATAAAAAAGTGCGAGAAATCTATCCATCAGCATCTCCTGAGAAGATTGTGACATCTCTTTCTCAGATTCAGGGGTCAAAGGATCTCCTAAAAGAATATATCTCACTACGAAACTACAACGGAAATGTTGCTGCAAAGCATGGTCTTGAGTACCGAGACATTTACGCCTCTACTGTTTTGATTGCTGATATGCTACAGAAACAAGCAGCTCGGTCAGCAACGAAGCCACCAAGCGAAGAAAATATTCATCTAATAGACTATTCTCTTGTAGCGTAAAAAAACACCCCGATCGGGGTGTTTTTTTACTGCATTTCTTGTATGAACACTGGTCCTTTTTCATGCCATATCTTCATGAGTTCAGGGAGGATCTCTGGTCTGTATGGTGCATCGAGCATGCTTGGATCATAGAATCCAACTTCCGAGTGTTCGAATCCATGACTCGCCTTGCTGAGGTCTACATCTAGGAAATCTTCTGGGTTTTCGATCCAATACCAGAAATCAAATTTACTCTCATTTTCCCGAATAATCTGCTGTGTATAAACGAGTGGACCAATCTTTGCCTCAACCCCAAGTTCTTCAAACATTTCACGTTTTAGCCCGCTTACAAGGTCTTCGTTTTTTTCGAGTGTTCCTCCTGGAAGACAGTAGAAATTGGCAGGGTTATTGAGTTTACCAAGAAAAATCTTGTCTTCGTGCATGATGACGGCACGGGCCTTGATGAGGGCGAATGGGATGTGTTCCACGGTGAATTAAAGTATGTTATATCGAAGACTGTCTACGTTTCCGGCTCCAAGCAGGAGGAAGAGAAGTCTTCCTGGATTTTCTTCGTCGAGCTGGAGGATGATTCCTTCAGTGTTCTCAAGCCCTTCACCGTCGGTGAGGTTTGGATTGTGTGGCTCGATCGCATCGAGGAGTCGATCAACGGTCATCCACTCAACGTCTTCTTTCTTATCTCGTGAGAAATAAATATTTGGTACAATGAGCTCATCTGCATCACTGAAACAGGTTGCAAATTCATCTAAGAGTTCACGAGTTCGTGAGTATTGGTGTGGCTGGAAAATTACGATGAAGAAGCGATCAGGATTTGCCTCTTTGATCGCTTTGAGAGTCGGAGTGATCTCGTTTGGATGGTGGCCATAGTCTGAATAGACGAGGTTACCGTTCTCGGTTTCACCGACGAGTTCGCTGCGTCGCCATGCACCTGAGTATGCCTCGAGTCCGCTCGTGATTTCATCTTGTTTCATCTCGATGATCTGACCCACTGTGTAGGCGAGATTGGCATCGAACGCGAGGTGATCACCAGGAACCTTGAGTGTGAGCTTTGGGATCGGATATTTCTTTCCGTCTACTGTGTAGCTATCTTGCTCAACAAAATACCACTTGAGCGCAGTGCGTTTTGTTTCTGAAACTCGTTCGTAGAGCTTCTTGCAGTTTGCGTCGTTCGCAGGAAGTACAACCGCAGTTTTAGTATTTTCTACGAAAGAAACAAAGGCTGAGACGTAGTCTTCAACATCCTTGTAGTAGTCGAGGTGATCAAGGTCGATGTTCGTGATCACGGCGATTTCTGGAGTGTAGTGGAGGAATGATCTGCGATATTCACAGGCTTCGATCGCAAAATACGGACTCGCAGGATCACTTCGGAGGTTCGTTCCGCCGAAGTTTGAGAGCTTTGTCCCAACAATGGTAGACCCACCTTTCGAAGAATTCGCAAGCATTACTGAAATGAATCCTGTCGTTGTGGATTTTCCATGACTTCCGGTTACAGCAATCTCGTATTTTGGATTGGCGATATCACCGAGGGATTCTGGATAGGAGCGGTGCTTGATACCTTTTTCCTTGGCCCTACGAAGCTCAGGATTGGCAAGGAGTTGCTCTTCCTTACTGAGGTCTGGCTTGGTGATGATCGCTTCAGAATACACAACAAGATCGGTATTTTCGGGCAGGTTCTCTGCTTTGTGGCCGATCATGATGGTGATGCCTTCTCGTTCAAGATCCTGTGTAACATCACTCGATGCTCCATCCGAACCAGACACGGTCCAACCGAGAGATTTATAATACCTCCCAATCGCAGAAACGCCGATTCCGCCGGCTCCAATAAGGTGTAGATGTGACATATTTTCTAAAACGTAATAACTCGAATCTAGTCTTCGATGATTTCTTTTTTGATGTGAGCCTCGATACATTCGTCGAGACTTTTCCACTTAGTGGGATTCTTTACGAATACATCGATCCCCTTGAGAACTCCGGCGTTGGCTGCAAGGATGTGATCGCCGAGCGCAGCAATATCCCAAACAAGTGAAATAACATGTTTGAGGCGTGATTCAGCGATACGCTGACGAGCGATCGGATCACCGCTTGCGGCTTGTTCGAGGAGTGCGTACTCGTCTTCGTATGAAAGTGGTTCTACCTTCGCAATCTTGTGGAGGTATGTATCGAAATTACTCATTGGATGAACGGGTCGTGAGGTCGTAAATAGCTTGTTTGAACTGATTTGCGCGATCGAGATAGTCTTTGAACATACCAAAACTGGCACATCCAGGTGAAAGAAGGACTGTGTCGCCCAAAGTTGCTTTTGCATGCGCAATCGCAACAGCTTCCTGCATACTTTCTGCAAAAACATGTGGTACGCCCGCATTTTCGGCGAGTGTAGCAAATGCTTCGCGAGTGGCTCCGATGGCGATTACGAACTTCACATGTGCAGTAACGAGATCTTTCAGGTTGCTAAACTCATCTCATTTATCTGATCAGCCAGCGATAAGGATCACTGATCGATCTGAGAATGAACCCAGCGCAGCCCGAAGACTCTGTGCGGATGTAGACTTCGAATCGTCGACATATGATATTCAATTCTCCTTTTTTACCAACTCGAGCCGATGCGGCAAGCCACGAATGGTGGCGAGATGTTGTCGTGTGTGTTCGACAGGTAGTCCGATTTCATCCGTGATAATAGTAGCAGAGAGGATATTGAGTGCATTGTGTACACCTCGGAAATTCGTCTCACTGAGTCGGTATTGGGGTGTATTTCCTACAAAAATTACCTCTCACTCTGTGTGGTCTTTGAGAGATTGTTCCGTACCGAAAACGCGAGTTTTTTCAGCATCAAATTGTCGTCCGAGTGAAGTGGCTGTCTCTATGATCCCGGATTCAACGACGGCTCGTATTCGAGTGTGATCGACGAGATTTTTCTTGGCATCCAGATACGCAGCAAAAGAACCGTGCCAGTTGATATGATCGGTCTGTAAGTTGGTGAAAATCGTATAGTCCGACCAAAATCCACCTTCTCGTTCTCAGACTGGGAGTTGATTGAGAAAATGCGTCTGTCCGATCCCATAGGCCATAAAACTTGAAACCTCAAGCACGATGTATCCTTCAGTTAAACCGCGATTTCGGATATCTGTGACCGTCTGTGCGAAAGGAATCTCAAAATTCCCAGAAAGAAACACCCGATCCTCTCCGAACTCTTGGCGTAACAGTTCGTATACCATCCAAGCAGTGGTGGATTTTCCGTCTGTTCCGGTGATGGAGATGATCTTAAATCCCTTCGGGAGATACCGATATGCGAAATCGAGTTCACTGAGGATATTGTTTGCGCTGTAGGCGCGATTGCTTGGGTTGATCCCAGGCGTTGGGATGATGGCATCATAGCCCGATGCTACGAAGTCTGTATCAATATCATCAACGAGCGCAACTGGGATTTGTAGAGACTTTGCGAGTGTTATCACGCCGTTCCCGACGCGAGCTTTTCAGTACATGGCCAGCATTTTTGCGTTTTGGTGAGATTTTTGTTAAAGTGAGAGAAGTCTACGGCAAAACCACTTCGTGGCAAGTTCGGCAACAGAAAACTCCTATGAACGCACCAAACAATATAAAGACAAGCTTCGATGTCGCAACTATTGAAGCTATGGATAGACTTTTAAACATGGATGAAAATAGTTTCTGAGCTACAATCGAGTATTTGGTGGAATTAAAAAGAGAAAACGTAAATACTTTACTCCATGACTCTCTGTATATAGATGCGAAAAAGGTTGAGGCTGCAAAAAAGTGTTTAGCTGCTGCATTAAAAGATCGCAATGATTACTATGATCCATTGCTTGTTCCAGTTCCAAGCATGGCCGAGTCTCGCAAACGAATTCGCGAGGCAAAGTATATGCATGCTTATCCTGTAAATGAAGACCGGGTAACGAGTGATGAAAAAAGGAATATGGAAACTGAATGTTTACGGGGTGATGATTACTATAAAGACTGGCTCTGAAGAAAGCTTGGTTTTTCGCGTGATGAATGTGCTATGAAGACGGTCGAAGAGATGGATCGTGAGGCTGAATTCAACATTCGTGGAGCAATGAGCTTCATCAAGAATCACGTAAAGATATGTGAGGATACTTTTCAAAACGCTACTGGTAAGGCTGCGACAGGGAAATTTCGCAGTGAATACTACAAAGAACTACATAGCGAATCAAACTGTATGACGGTTCGTGGGTATATTACAACGTACTATGAACATGAAAAGCTCAAAACAGGACACATTGCCGCCCGAGATAAAAAAATCGCTTCGCTTCAAAATGCAGACGAAAATGTCAATATAAGCGATGTGATATATGAGCATGAAACTGCCATTCGGCAACTTACTATGGCACAGTGGGAGATTCGCCGTTTGTTGGGTCTCACTATGCGTTATCGCAACATTGAGCGTACCCCCGATGCAATGTTGCATAAAATTGATAAAAAGGCACTAGTCAATATGGTCGCGCCTTTAATGATCCAAGAAAGAGATTTTCCTGGTATTCCTTCCGGGGCTGATAATCAGTTTTTTGAGCGTACAGTGACTCAGTACAAGCTTTGGCATCGTGACGGAGGAAAATATAATATACGCAGTGCAAATATTCGAGAGGTAGACCGTATGAGTGGGGTTTCAGGTATTGACTCGGTTCGTCTTGAGTCTGCCAGACTTCAGGGTAAGCGAGATCCTGGTGATAAAGATTTTCGTACGGGTGTCTTTCAATTGGAACATCTTCAACTTCGTGCATTAAAGGATTCGCTTTCTCGACTTGGGAAGAGTTTGCGAAAGCCGGATGCACAAGTCCTGGATTATACGGGAATAATAATGGTACTTAAGGACTATACACAGCGAGATCAGCTGCTTGAAATGCTGATGTCAGAATTCTGAGCTTCATATCGCGAAGTGCTTGAAAAAGTACCAAATGAACAATGAAATCATACGAAATGTGTTCTGTGTATTCCTCACAATTTCCAAACACTTAAAGACAAGGTATCCGAAGCGTCCGAAGCACTTGCGGATATTCGACAGGATACTACAGCAACTCGACGCAACAAGAATCTCAGTAGAAAGCTCGATACACTTGGAGAGGCACTGGGGCCGTATTATGAAATTGCTGCCAAGCTAGAGCGTGATCTTTTTGTAGAAATACAATTTTTTGATCTCCCGAGCTATATTTCAGCCGAATGTGATATACGGTCAACGACCCATCACGACGTTTATAAACAGCGTCAGAGTATACTGGAAATTATTCCCATCATCTTCCCGGTATCTGTTTATGGAAAAGAAGTGATGAAAGTGGTGTATAAATGAGAGATTATCAAAAAGTACGAACTTTCGGATGAGTATAATGTAAAAATGTGAGTACTTTAACTAAAAAAGATATGTTCACTTCCTCCTTGTGTCATTCGGTATTCTGGATGACGCTTGAGGTAGGATGTAAAACGCTTAGCAGATTCTTCTGCTGGATCGATGATTTCTATAGGTTTCCCGTAGATTTTTTTCCAGGCTTTTGCGATCTCGTTCTGGATGATAGGGTAGTGGGTGCAGCCGAGTACGAGCGCATCGATATCCGGTGAGAATTTGCGTAGGTAAATATCGAGGAGTTCTCGAATAGTTACTTTGTCGTGTGAGTCAGCTTCGATGAGATTGACGAGTCCAGGGGCAGAGATTTCTTGGACTTGGATCGTTGGGTCGAGTAGCTTGATGCGTTCGCTGTATACTCCTGCTCGAACTGTAGCTTTTGTTGCAAGAATCCCAACCTTTTTGCATCATATCTCGAATACTTGTTCTGCACCTGGAACAGTAACACTGAGGATTTGTTTCCCGCAGCCAATCGGATACACCTCTTGTTGGAGATGACGGATCGAATAAGCTGCACCCGTATTACAGGCGATGATGACGATACTTGCTCATTTATCGAAGAGAAATTTCACACCAGCTTCCGTGAGCGTAGCGATCTCTTCACCTGGCTTGTCTCCATAGGGACAGTTTGCACGGTCGCCGAAGAATACCATATCAAGATTAGGGAACTCCTTTCGGAAGGCTTTCATTACTTCAAGTCAACCGATTCCAGAATCAAAGAAACCAAGCATGTTATAAGTGTTGTATAAGTGAGGTAAGAGAGGAAATTGGTATAAATTTCGGGTCTTTCTTCGTCTCTCGATGAGAAGCATCTGGGCGTTCCATCTCAAAGAGGGTAATATTCGCTTTTTTCACTTTTGGCGTATCGAACACTCGGGTCAGCTCGCGACGCTTGTCGTCAATGAACCAAACATGATCCATGGTGCGTTGTTGTATTTTGTAGATCACATCACCCTTTCACTTCGGAAGAGTGGTGATGAATATATCATCAAATGTATATCCAAGGTGATCTATTTTTGCTTGCTGAAATTCGGTATTCCCTGCAGTTACAAGTACAAGTGGGATCCCTTTGTCTCGTGCTGCTGCGAGGAAGTCTGCAACATCAGGATAGAATACGTATGCATTCTGGAAAAGTTGATCGAGTGCTTTTGCTACGTCATCCCAGTTTGCCTTGAGTCCCTCTGCTTCCATGATCTGAATATATCGCTGGAAATTGAATCCTTCCTCACTAGCAACAGTCTTCTGAAGAGCATCCTTTGCTTCGTACCTCGGTAATCCAAGAGGAGCGAGGGTCTCGTAAATACGTTCATATCCTCCTTCAAAATGAGCAAGGGTGAAATCAAGATCGAGGATGACGGCGGTTGGTTTTTTCATGGGCGATATTCTAGCGAATAAAATTGGAGAGTACAGCTAAAAAAAGAACCGGATTTTCCGGTTCTTTTTGGCTTATTTCTTAAATCCTACGAATGCGTTTTCACGTCCGTTGAACTTACTTCCGACCGAGAGGATGAGTACACGCGACACCCACATTGCCGTGAAGAGTGAGAGTGCAATACCGAGTCCGAGTGCAAGTCCGAATCCCTTGATGAGAGAAACTCCGAAGATATAGAGGATGACTGCAGATGTAAGTGATGTGATATGAGAGTCCCAGATAGCCGTCCATGACTTTGCAAATCCTACCACTGTTGCCTTCGTAGTGTCAGCTCCATCTCGAAGTGCTTCTTTTGTTCGCTCGAAGATGAGGATGTTTGCATCGATCGCAAGACCAATCGAGAGGATGATACCCGCGATACCAGCAAGCGTAAGAACGATACCAGTAAGCTTAATAATCGCGAGAAGAAGAATTCCGTAGATGACGAGTGCAACACCTGCGAGCAGTCCAGATACTCGGTAGAATACTACGAGGAATATGATGATCGCAAGGAGTCCAATAACACCCGCGTAAATGATAACTTCGAGCGCATCAGCACCAATCTTCGCGTCAATTGCGCGCTCACTTGTGAGGTAGATTGGGGCTGGGACAATACCAGTATTGATGTCGTTTGCGAGCTTCTTCGCTTCTTCAGCTGTGTACTGTCCAGTGATCACAGCGTGACCATCTGTGATCACTGCTTGAACTGTTGGAGCAGTGAGCTGCTCTCCACCTACGTAGATTGCAAGCTGCTTACCGATCATGCGCTTTGTGAGTTCAGCGAAGATCTTCTTTCCGTCTTCGTTGAAGAGGAGATCGATCTGCGGAGTGTATCCCTGAGTGAATCCAACGCTCGCTCGTGAGATGTACTTTTCATCGAGCGCCTTTCCGTCTGCAGTCTTTGCTGGCATCCATTCACTTGGGCGCTCGCTGATATAGAGTGCCTGGTAAGTGATCTGCTTTGTTTCATATTTTTCTTTCTTAGTAACTCCAGAACCAGTTGCTCCAGTTCCTGTTACATCGCGTTCCTGAGTCACAGTCTTGATGTCTGTGATGTTTGCGATCACAAATGCCTTTTCTCCAGGATTCTTTGTAAGCTTTCCATCTGCTCCGAGTGTGTATGCTCCAGCCTTTTCTCCACTCAGTACATCAGTGAGCCCAGTCTTTGTGAGTGTTGTAAATCCTGTGAATGCGAGTTCAGCAGGAAGGCTTTCCTTTACTTCAGAACCCGTGAGGAATGCTACGTTCTCATTGTTTTGAGCGAACTTCTTCGCAATTGCAGCGAAGTCAGTAGTTGTTGCGAGTTCCTTGTGAGCTTCATCAGCGATCGTCTTGCGAGCTGCTCGATCTGCATCGGTAACAGTTTCTTTCTTTTCCTTGAATTCGAGACGAACTACCTTACCGATCGTATCCTTTGCCTTAGCAATATACTCATTGTTCTTTGCCTTGAGTTCAGCCTCGGAGAGGTTTTCTCCTGCGAAGCTCTGAGTAGGAATCTGAACGATAATGTGAGATTCTCCTCCGTAGCTGGCAGTTGTAATCGTAGGTTCAGCTGTACCGAGTGAGTTCACACGCTTTTCAACGATAGACTTGAGTCCTTCTGAAACATCGCGCTCTACGTATGGGGTACCGCGCTTCTGTAGGTCGGCAAAGTCGATCTTATAGTCGAGTTCTACTCCACCGTGTAGATCAAGTCCGAGCTTGAAATCAGGGAGTTCTACCCCCGTGTTCACACCAAAGTGCTTCCAAGGAAACACAAATCCAAATGCAAGAACCGTTAAGATAACGATAGATGCGAGTTTAATACCGAGTCACTTCATAAGAAAAAAAGCAAAATGAAAGTTGTCGCGAAGTATAGAGAAAATGCCATAAAGGTCAAAATATGCTTGTAGGAATCGAGAAAATTGAAGTTTTTTGATGTATTTTCAAAAATAAACAAAAATAAAGCCATACAGAGTATGGTCACCCCTCTCTAAAAGGGATGGGGCATGATATTGACAGAGTATTTTCAATACACACAACCAATCTTGTAGGCTAAAATTGGAGACAGTCTCAGGTAGGATGTTTTCCGTCTGAGACCCGGATGAAATTATTGTTAGTGGAACAACTTTCAAATAGATTGTCAAAGATGAAATACTAAATTTCTTGACTCAGAAATTAGCACGTATATAATTTGGCTGCTAATTTAATCCATAACGTATGTAGTTTATGCATATCGAACCACTTTCTGATCGCGTCCTACTCAAGGGTGTCGAAGCTGAAAATGTTACGAAGAGCGGTATTTTGCTGCCAAGTAGCGCAAACAAGGAACGACCGTATATCTATGAAGTTGTTGCGGTTGGACCTGGCAAGACTGACAAGGATGGGAAGATGATTACGATCGACCTCAAGGTGGGTGATCGCGTCCTCTCTGGTCAGTATTCTGGAGACGAAGTAGAGCTCGAAGGAACGAAATATAAAATCGTTGCATACGAGTACATCCTCGCGAAGATTGCTTAATTTCTCAGATTTTAAATATGTCAAAACACATTCATTTCGGCGACGAAGCGCGCCTTGCGATGTTTGCAGGGATTGAGAAGGTTGCTAAAACCGTCACTGCAACGATCGGTCCAAAGGGACGAAACGTTATTTTCTCAAAGGGATACGGAGCTCCACAGGTGACGAACGATGGAGTTACGATCGCCAAGGAAATCGAACTCGAAAACAAGATCGAGAACATGGGGGCTGAACTCATCAAGGAAGCAGCGTCACGCACGAACGACGCAGCAGGAGACGGGACAACTACCGCGACACTCCTTACTTACGCGATGATCAAGGAAGGACTTCGCGAAATCCGCTCCGGGATCAATGCGATCGAACTCAAGAACGGTATGAAGAAGGCAGGAGCACTCATCGAAGCCGAGCTTTCCAAGAACGCAAAAATCCTCTCAACTAAAGAAGAAATCGCCCAGGTTGCTACGATCTCTGCACAGGATGCAGAAGTGGGAGCGATCATCTCTGACGCGATGGACAAGGTAGGACAGGACGGTGTGATCACCGTTGAAGAAGGTCAGACTTTCGGGCTCGAAGTAGAGCTCACAGAAGGTATGAAATTTGAAAACGGATATATCTCTCCTTATATGGTGAGCGACACGGAAAAGATGGAGGCTCGCATCTCAGATGCACATATCCTCATCACGGACAAGAAAGTCTCATCACTCAAGGATATCCTCCCAGTACTCGAACAGCTTGCAAGCATGGGGAAGCGCGATCTCGTGATTATCGCTGATGATGTAGACGGAGATGCACTCACGGGTATCATCCTCAATAAACTCAAAGGAATCCTCAACGTCCTCGCGATCAAGGCTCCAGGATTCGGAGATCGAAAGAAAGAAATGATCAAGGACCTCGCGGTTCTCACAGGGGCTACTGTGATCACAGATGAACTCGGATACAAGCTCGACATGGCTTCTGCTGAGCACCTCGGACGTGCGAAGACGATCGTTTCGAAGAAGGATTCTACGACGATCATCGGTGGTGGTGGAGATCGCGATCTCATCGCCCGCCGCGTTCAGGAGATCCGCGGTCAGATCGAGAACACCAAGTCCGACTACGATCGTGAGAAATTCGCAGAGCGTCTCGCAAAACTCGCAGGTGGTATCGCCGTGATCAAGGTGGGTGCTGCATCAGAAGTCGAGATGAAGGAAAAGAAGCTCCGCATCGAAGACGCACTCAATGCAACGAAAGCAGCAGTAGAAGAAGGAGTTGTAGCCGGTGGTGGAGTCGCACTCCTTAAGGCTTCAAGCGTCCTCACCAACCTCTCACTCGCGAACCGCGACCAGGAGATCGGTGCACAGATCGTCGCACGAGCCCTCTCATATCCAGTTCGTCAGATCGCTGAGAATGCTGGTAAGGAAGGCGCACTCGTTGTGGCTGATATCATCAAGTCGAGCGATGTAAACTTCGGATACGACGCTGCGACGGACACGTTCGTTGATATGATCAAGTCGGGTATCATCGACCCGAAGAAGGTATCACGATGTGCTCTCGAAAACGCGATCAGTATCGCCGGTATGTTCCTCACGACTGAAGCCCTCATTGTGGATGCTCCAAAGAAGGAAGATTCCTCTGCTCCACATGCCCACGAAGGCATGGGTGGCATGGGTGGAATGTACTAGATACAATAAAAAACCTCCGAAGCTTTGAGCTTCGGAGGTTTTTTATTAACTTGTTTTCCTTTTGAGGATAATTTTCTTCTTAATCACGGGTTTGATAACCTTTTTGGTCGCCTTTTTTGCAGGCTTTACGGTACTCGGGTTCTTCATGGCATTGTTGAAGAGGGTCTCAAAAGCACTGAGATCTACTTCTGGTGCCGGGGTAGTTTTCGAGGGGGTTGCGGCCGAAACGGATGAACCAATCAAGAGAGTGCTGATCGCAAGAGCTGTGATAAGAGATTTCATGAAAATCGGATGAAAATATTGAACTAAAAGTGTTGAATTATACACGAATAATAAATCAAAACATTAATCTCGTCTTAATGTAGATATCGAAAATGTGTTTCATGATTTTTTGTTATAATTAACCCATGCGTCTACTCATTGCAGAAGATAATCCGATCATTGCTCAAAATATTGCAGAGTATTTACGGTGCGATGGATTTCAGGTGACCGTTGTACTAGATGGCGAAGCTGCATTCGAAGCGATCACAAAGGAGTCGTTTGATTTTCTTGTGTTGGATCGGATGATGCCAAAGATCGACGGGATAAGTCTTGTTCGACTTCTTCAGGCAAAGTGAATCAATATCCCTTTCCTGTTTCTCACGGCACTTGGAAAGTCAGTAGACCGCATCGAGGGACTTTCGCTCGGAGCGGATGATTATCTAGTAAAACCGTTTGATCTTCAGGAGCTCAAACTTCGGATTGAGAATATTTTACGTCGTGCCTGAACGCAGGTAACTCCGACGTCCTCAGAAAAAATTGTCTGAGATGTAAGAATAGATACAGTCGCACATCGGGTGTTTCGATGAGATACAGAGATACTTTTATCCCCAAAAGAATACAGTCTTCTCGTACTCCTGGTTACAAACCGCTGAATTACCATGACCCGAGATAGAATATTTGAGGAAATCTGGGGCGATTATGGATCGGATTTTTCGTTTGAGTCGGATACGATCAATGTGCACATCTCATATTTACGCAAAAAACTCGGTCCAACACTCATTCGTACTATAAAACTTGTTTGATATGTCATTGATGCTTAAAGCGCGTACGAAAATTTTCCTCCTGTTCGTGATACTCGTGATGTGAGTTCTCGGGGTATTTAACTATGCTATTTTTTCTATCACCGAGCAGGATTGGCAAGAGAAGAAAATGTCTATCATGAAGTCCGACATGTATGCCATGGTGACTAAACAAGAGGCAAAGCAAAAATACAAAGATGCCTATATTGCTCTGCCAGATTGAAGTGTAGAATTCCAATCTGGGATTTTCAGTGAGCTGACTGATATACGAAACATCGCTGCGGGTGATATCCGTAAAGTAGGAGATCGGTATTACACCATCCTTCCAGACTTGAGCAAAGATGGAAGTTTGGTGGTAGTCGCAGATGATGTGACAGATGTGGTTGGTACGAAATTTGAGCTCGTTGATCGTGCACGAATCCTCTCAGTCATCGCACTCATCTTCGTATCTTTGCTCGCATTTTTATTCACTTGGTATGTATTTCGACCGATTCGAACTCTTGCCAAGAAGGCTGAAATATTCGATGGTCATCAGTCTCTAGAACAGGCTCGCATTGGTATGCAGTGAGATCCGAAGGATGAGATTATTCTTTTGGCGAATTCGCTGGATGGTATGTTCGCTCGTATTATTCGAGATACTGGACGACTTGAACAATTTTCCGATGATCTTGCTCATGAATTCAAGAATCGACTCTTTGAACTCAGAAGTACGCTCGAACTTGCAAAGCGCAATAATACCTATCAGCAAGCGATCGATCGTGTATGGGATGAAACTACTGCACTTTGAGACCTCGTAGATAAGCTCCTCCTCTTTGCTCGACTCGAAAATCCCATACTTCCTGCTGAGTCGATCAACATACCACAACTCGTAGAATCACTTTTCCCCAACGAGATGAACCGTATTGATATATGAGATTCATCTCATCATTCGTGGTTAGTAGATCCTGAACTCTTCGGCACTGTGCTATTCAATCTGATCGGCAATGCACTGAGATATAGCGAGCTGAGTTCACAGGTGATGGTTCGTATCACCGATCATCAAATCACCATCGAGGACCATGGATACGGGATATCACCGGAACATCTACCGTATATCTTCGATCGATTTTACAAAGTAGATCATGCACGTGCACATGGAACAGGTCATGGACTCGGACTTTCGATCGCCCAAAAGATCGTAGAGGCACACGGATTTTGACTCAGTATTCAGAGTGAACTTCACCGGGGAACGACTATCACTATTGAAAATAATAAATCCCTGTCCTAGGACAGGGATTTATGTTTACGAGGAATAATTATTTCTTACACATCGTAGCCTTGAGGTTCGTGAAGACGCTTCCACGAGTTCCCTTGAGAGCCTTCTCGATACGTGCTCCATCGTTGATGATCCCACAGTCTGTCTTGTCCTTTTGGATTGAGTAGATGAGTGTGATATCGGTGATGGCTTCGTCGAACTTCGAGTAGAAGTAGTAGGCGCGTGCACGGATCGTGAGGGCTTCTACGTTCTTTGGATCTTTTTCGAGGTAACTGGTTGCGAGCTGAACGAGACCTGCGATCTTATTCTTCTCATAGGCAGTACGAACATCTGCAAGTGTAACGTTGTTGGTGCTTCCAGTCCCAGTGGTTGGTGTAATGACAGGTGGAGTTGTGGTGCCAGTCGTTGGTTTGACTGGAGCTACTGTTGAACCCGTATTGGTTGTAGCAGCTGTTTCTTCGAGAAGCTTTCCTTTGTAGGTTGGATTCTTGATACGAACTCGTGTACCCGTAACATATGGATTGCTTCCGTGAACTGTGACGTATCGCTGGGTTGCATAGTCGAGGTTGAAGACGCCTATAACACTGAGGTTGAAATTCACATCGTATTTGAAAAGCACCTTTGTCTTGAATGCAGTAACTCCGGCAGGATTGAGTCCGTCGTCGATCGAGATGAAGAATGCATCTGGTTCGATGAATTCAAAGAGACCGATAGATCCAGTAGCAGTAATATTATTGGTTGAGAGGATCTTGGCGAGATCAGCACTCATGTTCGACATCACAGCGTTGTATTTCTTTTCCTGAGGAGTTTTTGGTGCTTCAACGAGTGGGCTAGTAGAAACAGGTTTTGTAACTACCACTCCAGTTCCGAGACGGGCTCGAAGTGACTCATTCTCGATGCGGAGTCGATTCATCTCATCCTCGAGAGCAGTAATACGGGATTCGTATGAGCTCACAAGTGAGGTAAGTGACTGAAGAACTGCACCTTGGTTGTCGGAGAGATTTCCAGTTGCAGCAAAGAGTGGAGAAGTGCTCATTCCTACTGCAAGAATTGAGACACAGAGAAGGATTTTTTTCATGTCAAAGGTTTTTATCCTCAAAAATATAGGTCTTTCGGGGTCGAAAGCAAGTTTTTTATGGGTGCATACGAGGCTCGATGATCCCGAGTGGGTCAAAAGAGTGTGAGTTTTGTGTGATGAAATTTTGTCCCGTATCATTTGTGGAGTTCAAATCCATAATCGGGATGTATTTTAGCAAGCTCGATCATCGCATGATCGCGGGCAACTTTTGCAAGGATGGACGCTGCAGAAATGGATTTTACTTTTGAATCTCATTTAATAATGAATTCAATCACAAATTCTTGTGTGAGCTCGGGGAATTTATACTTGTCATTTCCATCAATACTGAGCATAGTTACATTTCCAACATCTCGTGAAATGAGTTCCTGGATCGCGCGGAGCATCGCTGTTCGGTTTGCCTCCTTGATCCCGAGGGTATCGATCTCCTGGGAACTTGCCTGTCAGATACCAAAATCCACGAGTCAGTCTTTTTGTGCCTGATGGAGCGAGATAAAAAGCTCCTCGCGTTTTTTCGCGGTGAGGATTTTGGAGTCGGCGAGTGACTTCCACCAGCTGGTCCGAGTTGCCTTCGGATCGAGCACAACAAAGGCTCAAGCAAAAACTGGTCCAGCCCATGAACCTCGTCCTGCTTCGTCGACTCAGATGATCGAAAGTACTTTTTGTTTGACCTGCATGGAATGATACGATAAGATCATGGTAGTAAATATTTTCCAACATGAAAGATCTTTTCACAGAGTTCCGCAAACAAAATCTCAAAAAACACGTTGCCATCGGGCTTTGTGCATTCGCATTTGCCGTTGGGGTCAATGCATTTCTTATGACGACTGATGCGGGCGTAAAGCTTCAGGCATCTGCGATCGAATATGCAGGTGGCAAGAAAGAAGCTGCTTCTCCAGACCTCGTACTTGTTTCTTCAGGAAATGGAACCGACATGGTCAAGCTTCGCATGATGCATGCTGCAACGAACGTGAGTGAGATCCAGGCAACTGTCCTCTTCGATCCGGTTGCACTTAAGTCTCTCACGATCGATAATGATGTCGACAAGAACATAGAACTTACCAAGGTTTCAAATATCGATGGTGTAGCTCTTGTGATCGTACGATTCAAGACCCCTGCAAATATTACTGCCAATACTGATCTCTTCCAGATGGCATTCTCTCGTAAGAGTGCAGCAAAGAGCCCACTCAATATTGCTTCTACCACACTCGTATCCGAGGGGACGCGCTATGAGCTCTCAAGCAAAGGAATGGAGTTCTAAACATTCTCAAAAAGACCTTCCAGATTGGAAGGTCTTTTTTTGCTTCTAAATCCAACATGACAAAAACCAAAAATCCCCTACACTTCCCGCCATGAAAAAGAACGATATTCTCGAAAATATTCTCGTCGAAAAACTCATCTTCTCAGGAAAGGGTCTTTCGCATACTGCCGAAGGCAAGGCGATCATGATCGCAGGTGGTGTCATCCCCGGATCCGTGGTCAATCTCCGCGTCCTCAAGTCTCGCAGCAATCATCTCGAAGCTCAGCTTCTCGACACCGTAAAACCATCTCCGCTCGAAGTCGAGCTCCCAGGTCACTACCAAGTATATGGAGGATGTAAATGGCTTCCTATCGGCTACGAAGATCAACTGAAGATCAAAACTCAGCAGGTTGTCGAATGCATGGAATCTACTCGCAGATACTGGGGTGAAAACGCACCAGTATTTCATCCAATCGTAGCGTCTCCAGAGATCTACGGATACCGCAATAAGGTCGAGTTTTCTTTCGGGAAATACATCTCTGGACGCGAAGGAGTACACGATGAATTTCGCTTCGGATTCCACAAACAAGGAGAATTCGATCGTATCATCGACTGCACATACTGTGTACTTGCGAGCGATACGGTGAATGAGATTTTCACACTCGTAAATGAGCTCACTCGAGCGAGTGGGCTTCCAACGTACGATCCAAAAAGTGCGCGAGGATTCTATCGTCATCTCGTGCTTCGTGAGTCGAAAAAAACTGGTGAGATCATGCTCATCTGGAGTCTCAATACCAACGATGAGCATTTTGACGATGCTGGAAAGGCAGCGTTCGAGAAAGTCTGGAAACGCGTCGCAGAGCACCCTGCTATCGTCTCAAATATCCTCCTTCGCAATACAGGTCGTGCAGATATCGTAACCGGTGAACAGATATTGCTCGCTGGAAAGGAAACCATCGAAGATAGCCTGCTTGGGAAAAACTTTACGATCCGAGCGAAGAGTTTCTTCCAGACGAATAGTCTTGGCGCTGAGAAGCTTTACTCGACCGTTCGTTCACTCGTGAAGCATCCGGGTGGCACACTCCTTGATCTCTATGCAGGAACTGGGACGATCGGGATCGTGCTTGCGGACATGTTCACGCGCGTTCATTCAGTCGAGATCGTCGCTGATGCGAGTCTCGATGCAGTGGCGAATGCGGCGCGCAATGGAGTCACTCAGTTCGAAGCAGTGAATGCTCCGGTTGAGAAATTCCTCGATGCGTATCTCATGGAAGGGAAAACCGCAGATTCACTCGTGATCGACCCACCACGAGATGGAATGCATCCAAGCGCTCCACTCAATCTCCTCAAGTTTGGAGTATCCGAGATGATCTATGTGAGCTGCAATCCATCCACCCTCGCTCGTGACCTCGAAGTTCTGCTTGGAAGCGGAAAATATCGACTCACCGACGTAGTTCCGGTGGATATGTTCCCCCACACCCATCACATCGAAACAGTCGTTCGACTCGAGAAGATTGGATAGGACTTGATTTCCCGACAAAGAAGGATAGGCGCATTATTTGCGCCTATTTTAAAAGAGTGATAAGGTTGAGAAAGTTACCCATTTCTCGATTCATATGGTCATCTCAGAAAAACAAGTTGCCGACCAGCTCAAAGCTCTCAATATTGGCTTCAATCCTAAGAAAGAACAGATTGAAGAAACCCTTACATACATCGATACGATCCGTGTCAATCAGCCAAATTTGTATACAAAGTACAAGGAGGATATTTTTGATCCGTATGAAACGAAGGTCCGTGACCTCGAGGCCGAATATGGTGCATTTAAGCGTGGGATCGTTCTGCAAACTGCAGATGCCGAGAAGGCTCTTCAGCAGATCGTGGATCGTAGCATCCGAGAAGGAAAAAATCCTAACATTGACGATGCAACTCGCGAGGCTGCAAAGAAGTCGGTTGAAAATATCAAACAAGGATATACGGAGCGCATGCTTCCAACTTTTAACGTGCGCATTCAAGCTGTTAAGGAGAATCTCGCGACGGGTGACGACCGCGCCCAGAAGCTTCTTGAACTTCTCGAAGCAGTATTGAAAAATGCTACAAGTGCGAGTGTGAATGCATTGCAGAACGAGATGCTCAGTGGTCGTACGGGGGTAACTGTTTCGAAGAAGTGAGATCCAGATGGGTATTTTGGTCCACTCACGATGAACGCGCTCGAAAAGATCTCGGGGGTAAAGGCTGAAGAGGCTGTGGCAGAAACAATGAAGGAGGAAGCAAAGACTGGAATAAGCAAACAAAAACTACAGACCAAGGCGTCTACGATAGATGTTCTTAAATCAAAAACAGTTGCTGCTGGAACAGCTGTTTCTCAGACGGTATCAAGTGCTGTATCAAGCATCGAAAAGAAATTCGATTCTAACTCAGTCTCAGCTCAGAATGAGTCTAAGCTGACTCCTCATGCTGGGTTTACACTCAAAGACGGTTCAAAAGTACAGGGTATGTACGTCAAAGAAGGACGAATGTGGTTTATCGGTGCAAAAGGCGAAAGACAAGAAATAAATCCAGCACTTCTTCCTGATGGAGTAACCACTAAGAAGATCGAGGCAATAAACGAGAATGCCAAAAAGCTTGCCTTGCTTGCTTCGGATGCAGAACTTCTCCTTCAAGCAACTGCCAATCATGCTCGTATTGCTCATTGGTCAAATTCAAAAAGCTGGGAAAACAAACTCTCAGAGTTTGCGGCCATGCTCCAGACGCTCGATATATCCAATGAAACTCAGGCACGAAGGGCGATTATTTTGTTTATTCAGGGGGCGCCATCAGCAAAGGGTGATCTTGCGAAGGAATTTGCAGATGTGTTCAACTTTGTTGACAACGATGCCGAACGTCATGCAAAAGTTTATAAATACATCCGATGAACTTGGTATAACTTAGGTGTATCGGGTGCGGGGTTTGATGGCGGATCCGAATTGCTCTCGAATCGCATTGCCTCAGCAGAACTTCTTAAGAAAAATGTCGGACCAAAGGAACTTGAAGCATTTGTTGCGCAGTGGATGAATGGAAACTGGTCAAATGCAAGTGATGACGCGGTTTCGAAGGCTATCGTCCAGAGTGCAAAAAATGCGGGTGGTGTATTCCAGTATCTTGCGACCGTTTATAATAACGAGAAGTGACTTCCAGGCTTTGTAAAAAGTTTCAAATCTTCGATCAAGCAACTCAATGAGGCTTACAAGGATCCGAAGATCGATACAGAACTTGCGAAGGTGATCAAAACTGAGAACGAGCGCGAGGTATACAAGCGTGAGAGCCGAAATGCTAAACTCATGACGCTCCTAGGTACAACAGCACTTGCACAGCATCTCAAAAATAAGCCACAAGAACGTACTGGAAACTTTGAGCTAGATACCTTTGGTAGCATTCATGGGACTGACACGATAGAGATTTCGGATAAAACAGCGATGTATATCCGAAATGATCTTAAGTGGGATATTGCTATTGAGGTTGTAGCAATTGGTGCTGGTGCGGTGACTGCAGGATTTGGTACGGCTGCAATTCATGGACTTGCGGCAGCGAGGTGGGCAGTACGTGCCGGCGAGATGGCTCGTATTGGTACGCGTGTTACTGAAACCGGCAAACTTACTCTCAACGGAGCGGGGAAGGCTATGACTCGCGTTGTTGGAGGAGGTGCAGGATTTGAACTCGGACACGGCGCAGTGAGTGGTGTTGCGCGAGGAAAGGATTTTGGTGAATGGTATTCAACGGATGCATTCCTGCAGAGTATGGCGTTCGCTGGGGCATTTGAGGCAGCCAATAAGATTCTAAAGCTCGAATTTGTTGCCAAGAGATTCGGTGTCACTGAATTTGATCCTGCAACACCCCTCTACAAGCAAAAAGCATTGCTTGTAACATATGTTGCGGCAGACGCACTTGCATCACTCGGAGTTTCGTATGGTATTTCGTGGAAGCAGGGGGAAGATTATACCTTCCAGGAAGCTTTTCAGGCGATCGCGATGGCTGCATTCTTCCGTACTGCGATGACGAAGGCTGGGGGTGTTCCGTTGTTCCGTGTGAAGAGGGCGACACCAGGCGTCATGGTTGAACCGGTGATTACAGAGCAGGGGGCAGATATGCGGACAAAATTGACCAACCTCACGATTGGAGAAAACTTGAATATTACATCAAATATTCAAGTAAAAAGAACCAAGGATGGATACCGTGTTATTGATAGAAGCAACGGAAGAGTTGAGTCGAACTTTGTAAGTGTGGATGAGCTTATGATGACTGGATTTGCAAAGAAGGCGGGTGAAGGAACAAATATAGCACTTCTTACATACACTGATCCTTCCAATGTATTCAAGGTTCGTTCTCCTGCAGAAAGAAAGCGTGCTGGAAAGACGGGTGTATCAGCCGCAGAAAATGGAGTACACGAAGCTCCAATTGCGAATAAATCTGCAGAAGAAGCTCCTGTAAATAAAAGTGAGAAGAACACAGCAGTGGCTGATGAAGAAGCGACTGGCAAGAAAAAGACAGACAAAGAAAAACAGAAGCCAACAGAAGTAGCTGAAGTAGTACAAGATCCAGTTGAAGGCAAAGTTGAGATCAAAACAGGTAAGGATGCATCGATGAACAAAGTGGATAAAGACGGAAAGAAGACTCCACTTACTCCTGACCAAGAAGCAGATGTGTTGGCTCGCAATAAAAATAAGGGTGAATTTGCAAAGATATTCAGTGGTGAAAGACAGATATATCATATCACTGAGCTTCTTGAGCCGCTCTATCTTGCTTTCAAGAATGGTGGAAATAAGTATGCGTTTGGTCCTGCGGATCGTGCGTTTCGAAAAATCCCTCTTGTAAAGGGATTGTATGGTAAAGCATCCGATGTTGTACAATGGACATGACGGAAGACAGAAGGTATTGCAACCGTTCTATTGCACGACATCAGTACTCCTGCTGACATAGCACTCAATATGGCTTATAGCATTTGACGACAAGACCAACGTAGTATAGGTAATTTCTTACGGTCAATGCTCTATGCTGATCGACGAGATGCTAAGACGTACAAAACTCAGACCGACTCTTGGACAGACTGGAGACGTTTGAATGTTGTGATACTTGCAGCCATGGGCGTCACAGCAGCAACTGTTTATAGAGAAGAAGAGTGAATCGTACGAGGCCCATTGAGTCAGATACAACAGGCAATTTTGTGGGGAGGGATTGCTACATACTTTTACCACAGTAGTGAAGCCTACGAATGAGTTAACATGCCTGGAGTGGGAGAGCTTCTTAACCAAATAAAAACGAAAACTAGGACTTCCCCTCATGTACAAGAAACTTCTGAATCCAAAAGCATTTCAGATATCATTAAAAGTGCGAATGACTCACTTGAGAACAGTGGGAAGGACGGAGGAAAGTCTCCATCAGAACTCATCGAGAGCACAAAAGAGGATTACGAAGAGAAGAAGTAATAAAAACCTAAAAACACCCGAAAGTGGGTGTTTTTTTGCGTCAAAATAATAGATATAGTAAGATCAAAGAAATCATTCAATCTCCTGTATGGCGCCAACACCAGAAATACTTTCTCCTGATCTATTTGATACAACTCCAAATCTCGAGTGACTTCCGTCTCCCGAGGTATTTCTTGCGAAGCTACAGGAAAGCACAAAAAAGACTACGGATCTTGTAGAACTCAAAAACCTACGTGCTATTATTGCGAAGATTAAGGCAAGTAGTACTCGAACACATGATTATGTAGCAGAACTTACAGCAACACTTACTCCAGAACAGAAGGCAACTGCAGTACGTGTTGATGGTTCGCTTGCAGAACGAATGAGTGCACAGTTTCAAAAGGTGGTTGATACGAGCAAAAATACCGCTGAGTCCGCTACCCAAAACCTTCCAGAGACGCCAAAGACAATAAAAGAGTGAGTCGCTAATATCAAGGCTTCACTCGAGAAGGGTGATCTCAAAAACGCTGCCGATCAAACAAAGAAACTCTCTAAGGAGTGAGTTGAAATTATCGAAAAAAACGGCGAAAAGATCAGGCAGTTTGCCGGTACAAAGGCCCTTGAGAAGGTCTTTCTTGAGCCATTTCAGAAGATGGGTTTCTTTGAGGCGCTTTGGCAGGTTATGAGGAATATCGGGAATTGGCTCTCAAATGGGTTTAAGTTCGACGAGGCTGCAGAGTCAGCAAAAGAAGGCGTGCAAGATGCTGCTCAAAAAGCAAAAAATGCCATAGATGAGAAAATTCCAGTAGCAAAAAAAGCAGTTGCGTCCTCTCCTGAGGCAATTGCATCAAAACTTGAACAGGCCCGAAAGGATTTTGAAGTTACTCTGACAAAAGAATGGTGAGTAGATCTCACTGGTGAGCGAGCGAAGCGCTTCCAGGCAATTTGGGACAAATATGCTCAAAAGGCAAAATGACGTACCGAATCAATGGCAAAAACACTCATTGATGGTGAGAAGGGAAACCCGCTTTATGTTTTGTTGGGTGGATCAAAGGACTCACTTGACTTCATGCTCGATCTCGTCGCAAATGATATCATCCCGTCTTCAGTTATTAAAGCAAAGGTATCTGATGGTCTAGATGCTGGAATACAGTTTGGAATTGCATCTGCAAAGGCAGTTGTGACAGGTGGTTTTGACGAAATTCATTTTCTCATGGGTGAGGTTTCACTTGCTGAACTCAAGACAAAACTCAGTGAACTTCCAGAAGAGAAGCGTGCCCTACTCACGAAGATTATTGTCCAAAAAACTGCACTTCCGTTCATGCTTATGGGTGAGATCGGGGCTGTGGTGATGAATACATCGACACTCTGGGCTACTTGGAACGAACGAGTAGGGATCAATGCTCTCTCGACTGCTCATAAGACCGCAATGGGGCGCTTTGATCAAGCCGCAAGCAAGGTGAGTGAGCTTATAGATCTCCTAGGAGACAGTGCAGAGAAATCTAATTTCAGAGAAACTGCACTCAATATGCGCAACACACTCAGTGAACTTCAGACGAAGTCGCTCATAACCCATGCGTATACAACATCTCAAAGTACAGAAGAATTTACGCAGAAGCTTACGCAGTTGAAATCAATAAATGGCATCGATCTGAAGTCTATTGAAGCAGTGCAGAAAGAGGTAAAAATGTGACTCCCACTCAAGGAAAGTGCTGCCAATGTAGGTAAGGCAATCAAGAACCGTATAAACACTACCTTCCTTGGTGATTCATTTGAGAGCCTTAAGGCACGCTTCTCACGTGCGGTATGGAAGGGGCCATTTGCAGATCCTCGTCTATTTGCAAATGAGCTGAGTGCGAAAGTGAGCCATACGCTCGGGGAATTTGATAGTGTAATTCAAAATCAAGGAAACGGAGTTCTACGCTCTAGCATGAGAATTTTTCACCAGCTTCGTGCTGCAAATGCAATCCACGAAGTACCTGGAGCGACGACTCGTGGTATCGTAGCAGTACGAGCGGAAGATATTCCAAAGTTCGAGACCAATATGAAGATGTTACTTGCAAATGAAGGGCCTGATATGATTCGCAGTTTCTTCTCGCATTTCTCACTTGCAGTGGTTTCTGTGCTTGTGACAACCGCACCGGATGGACAAAAATTGCAAACACTCTACCACTCCATGATGGGATTAATTCCTTTCGTTGGACCTATGATGATTGTGGGTGAAGGATTTTCATTTGAGAACTACAAGCCGACACATCCTATGTATCTTGCAACTGGCGGTGGACTTCTTGCATATGACACATATCAGCTTGCGAAGATTTGGGCTACAGGAGGCAATAGTATGAGCAAACTCACGAAGACATGAACACTCTTTGCAAGGCCTGTAACTATGATCACTGGAGCAGGACGTGATATTGTTACGTTAGGTCGAGTATTGGGTAAGTCTAGTTCTGTAGCATATGAGGCAATCCGCGCGGGTCGAACTGCAGATGTAGTACGCTTATTCCGTGGTGTATCGCTCAAGACGCTTCCTGTCGCTGCTGCGTGGGTTGGTACTATTGCTATAGGATATCACCTCATGGGCAACAAAGAAACTGAGCCTCAAGCACTTGAGGCGAAGCTCAAAGCAGAAGGTATTATCGA
The DNA here is from genome assembly GCA_049315825.1 of Patescibacteria group bacterium. Classification (GTDB taxonomy): domain Bacteria; phylum Patescibacteriota; class Gracilibacteria; order BD1-5; family UBA2023; genus JBMOJK01. The sequence goes on along the minus strand of JBMOJK010000001.1, from coordinate 88,698 downwards.
CATGCAGGGGAACTACGATCCAGTGAAACTCAAGTCCCACTTTGCATCGCTTCCAGCAAAGACAAAAGAACAGGTGCTTGCGATGATGAGTGCATCAAGCCTCATTTCAAAAGAAACCGGTGAACCCCTTGCACACGAACTGAAATTCGGAAACGGTGGTGTAACTGCAGTGATGCATGATCTTGCAACAGTTAGCGATCAGCAAAATCTTTCACAGGTTTTTAATGAAATAGGTATGCCGCTCAATGTAGCATATTCAAAGGAGTGACAAGAGACTTGGATGAAGCGTTTCAAAAATCTCTGATACACCGACAAGGAATCTCGTGAGATCCTTTGGAAACAACTTGGATTCAATACAAATCCTAAAGTAAACGCATAGTACAAAAAGAGACCTGGATTGCCCAGGTCTCTTTGCTAAATGGTAAGCGTCTAAAGGGGGATTACTACCAGTACGAACAGTTCCTCTCCTCGCCGTATAAAGAATCGGAGCATTCGAGCTCTGTCTCCTTTATTCAACAAAAGCAAGAAGACTCAGTTTAGCACTGAGTCTTCTCTGGAAAGTGTTAAATCGAGTTAAAATCTACCAACTTTTGGTTATTAAACATATAAAAATCCCGGATTTCTCCGGGAATTTTTTTGACGGGTATGAAACATAGCTTAATGAGCATGTCCGTGTCCGTCTGCTTTTGGACGGGGTGCTAATTTCAAGAAAAATCGCGCCCAGTCCTCCCCCACATTTGTTGCACCGTAGCCGAACCAGAAGATGAGACCACCCATCCAGAACGCGATTTGATGCCAGATGCTGTGTGCCTTGCTTAGACCAGCCCAGTAATATCTGATACATACTATAAATAGTACGAAACCAATAGCTGAACGTATCCAGGCAAATGCCGTTGACAGGTGTGCACCATCAGGGAAAATGACATGAACCATTTTCAATGATCGTACTGCACCGACAACCGATATACCGTATATGAGGTACAGAATTACTATATCCAGACCCCATAGACTTTGATGTGTGTCGATCATTTGCTTGCCATCGAATGCATATCCAAGGAATATGCCAGCAAATGCCATACCTCCTGCAAATGTACATAGTGCCATAATTCCTCCAACGAAGAACATAGCCTCTTGCATCAGGGTGATCATGAGGGCTGATGCACCCTCTTTTTGTTTGCCTTCCTCGCTCATTTGAGCCTCCTATTTGTGAATGGAATTATTAGTAATGTACATACTAATAATAAAACGTCAAATATAATTTCATGCCCTCAATAGAAAGTCAAGAACTACATATTCTTCATCTGATCCCGCACCTCTTTGCGCCTGTCATTCCTGTGGAATTTCAACATATCATCTGATATCAAAATCCCCCATGGTTTTCCGAGTCGATTGTATTCCCTGAGGGTCATTGGGAGAAATATCCATTTACAAACTCGATCGAGGAAATTCCAATTCCAACCAAACCACTCTGGTGACATGGGCTTTTCTACAGCAAGAAATCTCAGATTTTCTTTTGTAGCATGCGCACTCATGTCTGACCATTTGCTATTGATAGTAAGGAATTCCTCGTAGCATCCACCGATATTCACGATGGGTTTGAGGTGTTTGATCCATGTTTTGAGATATGCATCATCCTCGATTGCGATCTTGGAGAAATCAAGCGCATTGGTCGTAGCAAAGAACGAGAGGCAGAATCGATTGGCAACTTTGTTGCCGTGTCGACGTACACCGAGGAGTTGGAAAATAACCGTGAAATAAATACGAGTCAGCCACATTCGTCCTGGATCACTCACGATGAATAGATCGATATCCGAGTCATTATCTGATGCGTACATCGAGAGAGAATTACACACCGCTACCATGCGAAGACCGGGTACCCAGGTCATGTATCGCATGCATTTTTGAGTTCGTTCAAAGAGCGAAATTTCGGTCGAATTCGGTACTGATTTGATACCAAGAAATGTGTGAAGTGGAGAAGTCATAGTCACATTCTCCTCAATTTTGAGAGGAAGCAAGAAATTTCTCTCAAAAATCCTTGCACATGATTTGTCTCGGTGCTATTTTTTACTACAATATGGCATATGGCTTACGAATTTTATGACATACTCGGCGTATCACGTGATGCGTCCGCTGACGATATCAAGAAAGCATATCGCAAAAAAGCAATGGAGTCTCACCCCGACAGGCACGGTGGAGACAAGGCAAAAGAAGCAGAATTCAAGCGTATCAACGAAGCGTACGCAACGCTTTCTGATGCCCAGAAAAAAGCTCACTACGACCGATTTGGTTCTGCAGAACAGGCAGGAGGATTCCCAGGTGGTGGGGGATTTTCTGGTGGAAATATGGACTTCGGAGATATCTTTGAGACTTTTTTTGGTGGAGGATTTTCTGGTGGAGGAGGTCGTAGACAAGAAGTGGGCGCAGACATCGAGATCCATGTAAAACTCGGATTCGAAGAAGCGATCCGCGGAACCAAGAAAGAGATCAAGTTCCAGAAAAAAGTCATCTGTCATGACTGCAAGGGAACGGGCGCGAAAGCGGGTTCTCAGATGGAAACCTGTGCCGACTGTAACGGTGCTGGACGGGTTCGCAGACGAGCTCAGTCGCTTTTCGGAGTGATCGATCAGGTTGTTACCTGTGAGCGCTGTGGCGGATCAGGTAAGACGATCAAAGAGTCCTGCCCAACCTGCAAAGGTCGAAAATACATCGACGAAACCAAAACTCGCACGATCGAAATCCCTGCGGGAATCGACGACGGTATGACGATCAAACTCCGTGACGAAGGGAACGAAGGCCGCGATGGTTCGGGAGATCTCTTTGTGCACTTCGATGTACCTACAGAGTTCGAAGGACTTGTTCGTGACGAAGAAACCCTCCATTACAAGGCATCATTTGATCCGGTAGAATTCATCCTTGGAACGAAGAAAACGATCAGCATCCCCGTCATCGGAGAGAAGACCATCGATCTCAAACCAGGAACCGATCCAGGATCTGAGCTCGTCTTCCGAAATGAAGGTGTTTCTCGCGTATCTCGCAATGGGAAGGGTGATCTCATCGTTGAGCTCGTCATGGCAATGCCGAAGAAACTCACCAAAAAAGAGCGAGAACTCTATGAGGCGATCGCGAAAGAGAAAGATATTTCGACATATAACTCAAAAGGGATTTTTGCAGGATTGTTTGAATAGATTGATATAATTTCCGTATTTTTTCCCAGATTTTCGAAGTTAGTTGTGTATGCTTGTGGGTGGAGTTTCTGACTTTGACTTCCGAACAAGACACCTTACACTCAAGCGGGTAATCCTTTTCAGCCATGTCTTCAAGCTACAATGATCTCGTAAATGTCTCCAGTTTCGGTAAGAAACGGGAGAATTTTGAACAGGAACGGGGTGATTTTATTCACTACTGTCGCGATTGTACGAAAGAGGTGGAAGTAGAGATTATTGATGAGGATAAAGCCGTCTTCAAATGTACGGTCTGCCAAGGTACAAATATCTCATCAGGATCAGCTACATCGATCCGAGAGTTTTATGCAAAAAGGAAGTAAATATATACAAAGTACATAAAATATATTGCAAAGTACATATTTGAATATATACTCTATTTCGTTTTCACTTTTTTATCAGATATATGGACAACAAGAAAGAGGCCCTGGGTGCTGCACTCGCAATGATCGAGAAACAATTCGGAGCAGGATCAGTTATGAAACTCGGTGATCGAGTTGGTATGCAGGTTGAAACCACTTCTTCCGGTTCAATCGCCCTCGACAATGCACTCGGTGGTGGATATGCCAAGGGTCGTATCGTAGAAATCTATGGTCCAGAATCTTCAGGTAAGACCACTCTTACACTTCATGCGATCGCTGAAGTTCAGAAGGCAGGAGGAACTGCTGCGTTCGTCGACGCAGAACACGCTCTCGATCCGGCCTATGCTCGCAAGATCGGCGTAAACATCGATGAACTCATCGTTTCTCAGCCAGACTACGGAGAACAAGCGCTCGAGATCGTTGATGCACTCGTTCGATCTGGTGCGGTAGATCTCATCATCGTCGACTCCGTTGCCGCCCTCGTTCCGAAGGCAGAAATCGAAGGAAACATGGGTGACTCGTTCATGGGTCTCCAGGCTCGTCTCATGAGTCAGGCACTCCGCAAGATCACGGGTGTAATCTCCAAATCAAACACAACGGTCATCTTCATCAACCAGATCCGTATGAAGATCTGAGTGATGTTCGGAAGTCCAGAAACGACAACTGGAGGAAATGCTCTCAAATTCTACGCCTCACAGCGACTTGATATCCGCCGTAAGGAGAAGATCGAAAGTGGCTCTGGTGACGACAAAGAAGCAACAGGAAACCGCGCGAAGATCAAAGTAGTGAAGAACAAAGTAGCTCCTCCTTTCCGTGAAGTAGAAGTAGATATCCTCTTCAATGAAGGTATCTCACGATCTGGAGAAATCCTCGACATCGGTTCTGAGATCGGAGTTGTGAAGAAATCAGGTGCTTTCTACAGCTACGGAGAGACACGACTTGGACAAGGACGCGAGAATTCACGTGAATTTCTCAATACAAATCCAGAGCTTGCCGCAGAGATCGAAGCAGCAGTACGGGCAGAATTTGTAAAATAGCAAATTTGTGGTAAATTGAGCACATGTCAGTTACAACAGATCAGTTCTCAACTTCGACCCAGCCAGCTGTAGCCCCTGTTCTCCAAACAGGGGTACCTGCTGTTGATGCGATGCTCGAACGAGCACATGCTGGAGTTGATGCCCAGGTTCCTCTTGAATTTGAAGCAAATATGCTCGCGAGCTCCGTTGCTGGACTCGTAGGAAATATGCTCAATCTCAGTGACTCCCTCAATGAGAAGCGTGCAGAACAGTGGTCACTCATCGTGAATAATGCGAATAAACTGCGTGCTCGCTATGGTGAAGCTGAAAATGACTCGAAATATGCAAAGCGTTCGTAGTGAATCTTAAATAAGACTCAATTTATACTATTTGCTCCACAAAAAAACTCGATCCGGTCGAGTTTTTTTGTATAATTACGCATTCTTACTCAACAAATATGGCTATCGTTACACACCCTTTTACTCTCGTGCAGAAGAAGATCCTTACGCATGATGTGTTTGAACTTCATTTCCAGGCAGAGTCTGAGCTTCCATGTAAGCCTGGACAGTACCTTCTTTTTACCCTCAATTCAGGGCTTAAGCGGTCATATTCGATTGCCTACAAGGATGGCACGAACTATATGCTCATCATAAAGCGTCTGGAGAATGGAGGTGGTGGAAGCAAGGAGATCTGTGACCTAGAAATTGGTGCGGTGATCCACGCGATGTCACCGATCGGGCACTTTACCCTTACTGAAGGAGATATTCCACGACTCTTCATCGGAACGGGAACTGGATTTGCTCCGCTCTATTTCCAGGTACGAGCACTCGAAGATCGAGGGTTCAATGCAAAAACTCACTTCGTCTTTGGAGTGCGGGCTGGGGAAGACCTGTTCTATCAGGACGAACTTCGGGCAACAGAAGATCGAAATGCACACTTTACTTTCTCACAGTACCTCAGTCGTGAAGAGAAGCCTGGCTTTACACAAGGGTATGTAACTGCTTTTCTCGAAAATACTGAAGAGGTTCTTACATTCCAGGAGTTCTACATCTGTGGAAGTCCTGTCATGGTAAAGGATGTCCGAGCAAAACTTGAGGCACTTGGGATCGAAAAGACTGCTATAAAGTTTGAACAGTTTTAAAAAAACAGGGCCTAGCCCTGTTTTTTTGTATCTTGGAGCGTTTCTTGATAGATGACAAAAGTCCGAGCTACCATTTTCTCCCAGGTAAACTCCTGAGCTCGATCGAGTCATCGTGCGATAAGATCTGCTTGGAGTTTTTTGTCACTTGCTATGCGGTAGAGTGTTTCTGCTATTTCATCTTCACGAAGTGGATGAAAATATTCTGCCGCCTCACCTGCTACTTCAGGGAGTGATGTAGCCTTTGCGACCGCAACGGGCACTTGACCAGCCATGGCCTCGAGGATTGGAAGTCCAAATCCTTCGTACAGAGAGGGCATGATATAGAGTGAGGCCCTCTGTAAAAGCGGGGCAATATCCGCATCATCCACAAATCCAGTTAGGATCACTTTGTTGCGAAGCCCGAGCGAGATGATGCTATCGCGTACTTCATGTGATCGCATGTCTTCCTTTCCTACGAGCACGAGTTGTCCTTCATATCCCATCGCAACCACACGAGCAAATGCACGAACAAGGCGGGGGAGATTCTTGTGTTCGCGATGCAGTCCGAGGGTCATGAGGTATTCACCAGTGATGTTGAATTTCTTGCGAACATTTTCGATGGATTCATCGCTTGTACGATCATAGAATGCTGGATCAACTCCAAGATGCACGGCTTCGATATTGTCTTCGCTCAGATCAAGAAGTGTGGTGAGGTCCTTCTTGGTATAGTTGCTGACTGTGATGATCTTTTGTGCGCGCTTTGTGATCGAGCGGAGTGTGAACTCGTAGGCTCGTCGCTTGAGGCTTGATCCGATCGATCGTCCTGGATAGAACGAAAGGATGAGATCATGAATCGTAACTACCGCTGGAATGCGAGAAAAAATAGGTGCATTGAAATGTGGGAAATGTACGAGATCAAGTTTTGCTTTCCGCAGCACAAATGGAAATACAAATTGTTCTGCGAATGAGTAGTGTTTAATATTCACTGGAATGACCTCGAATTTTGCAGAGAGTTTTTGTATTTTGTTCGCGTGTGCCTGATCCGTGAAGATCACAAAAGTATCGGTCGTATCGACCATTGCGAGTCATTCCAAAAGCCGTTCGACGTATTTGCCGATCCCAGTGAATGTACTTCCGAACATGCGTGCGTCGATTCCTATGCGTGCCATTTTGTGAATTTTGCCTATGATGCGCACAGTATAGGCCCAAATGTCCCAAATCCAAGATCCGTTCCCAAAAATTGTCCCGAATACTCCGCTCTATCTTCGCATCAAAGCAGTTCCAAGGCAGCCGAAGACAGGGTTTTTGTCGATCATGGACGATGGTACGATCAAGATTCGTCTCAAGGCCATCCCCGAAAGTGGTAGGGCAAACGCGGAACTTGTGAGATTCCTTGCGGATCACTACAAACTAAAACCCGCCTCCATCGAGATACTCTCTGGGGCGGGTGATAGGGTGAAATTAGTGAGGATTACGGGTGCTACTTAGTGGCTTGTGCTATTTTTGCTCGTGTCCGCTCTTACTTTTTCAATGAGCTCACTTGAGGTGTCAGTATGCTTGATGCTTAGGAATTTTTCGAAGTCTTTTTTGACCTGATTCTTGTACTCCAGTGTTTTGAGCTTTCATAGATCATAAACACTTCATTTTACCCCTTGTGAGTTAAATCCAAGGTCATGCATCACTGCAAAAGGTGGGGAATACGATTTTCCTGGTTCGCCGTCCCAGAATTTTTCGTGGTTCTGTCCGGTTTCACGGATTGCAAACTTATAGAATTCCTCATGTAATTTTGAATAGAGTGCGAACTGTTTCTCGAGTGTATATTGAGCAGTCTCTTTTCCTACAAGCGCAGCTTCGGCAGGAGTGCTTTGTATCTTTTTAATGTCCTTTACCGTCTCGATGAAGTGACCAAAGAATAACTCAGAGAGTTTGTCGCCTTGATGGAGGCTTATACCGTTTGGATTTACTTTGATTTTTCCAAGTACTTTGTCGGTTTTGGAATAGACAATACTTGCTCCGGTAGCATCATTGAGAAGATAAGTTCCAAGATCCATCTCAATATTACTGAAGTTTGTATTTCAGAGTTCGTTATTGACCTTACTATTATACGCCGCAAATACAGCATTATTTGCAGATTCATAAATAGCAACAGGATCTCTTGTTGAATGAGTAAGTTGTGGCTGGAGTGTTTCTCCATATTTTTTCCAGAATGCTTCGATAGACACAAAGCTTTCATTGTCGCCTCACTTACTGAAAGTTTCCCTGCTGTTTACCTTTTTTAAAACTGCTTCAAAATCTTCTACCATACTCTCCTTTCCTCTATTGCTCGCATTATTACGATTGGCACGAGTTATTCCGTTACGAAGATCGTTTACTTCACAGAGCGCCATGATTGTCTGACGGAACATTTCCTGAGATGCTGGATCTTTAAGAAACATGAGCGCAGGGGAGTGAGTGCGTCATTCATCATAGTATCCTGCAAATTTCTGAAGAATGTCTTGATGAAATCGTTCAGGTTTTCGGCTAATTGCAAGCACAACCCATGGTGTATGCTTGCGTGCTGCTGATCCTGGTTTATCAGAAATAGAAAGTGCTGCTCCAATACCCTTACTGTATTCATTCTCGCGGAATTTACTCATTGCATTGTCGACTCGACGATCCATAGTCATGAATCCGTCACCTTCTTTTTTCCCACTTTCCTGTTCATTTCTGATTCCTTCGGCCCATTTTCCACGTGCCAAGATCCACATGAGCGAGTTGAATTTTCCACCTGCAGCAGCTGCCTTCATATATTCGCGGATAATTCCTTCTTCTGTTACGGGCTCTTGAGCTTTTTCGAGTTTTGCACGCATTTCTTTGTATATTGGGCTGTGTGCAACATCAACCCCAAGTGGGAGACCTGCTACACGCTTGAAGAAAATGTAACTTCATTCAAGCTTTCGTAGGTCTGCTCCAACATAAAGCGTTCCGTGCTTCTCGAGCATAGAGAACACACTTGCCCAGTGTTCATAGTCATGAGAGCCATTATTCATGAGTGAGTCGTATACACTCTTTTGGCGATCTGGTCCGCCCATCTTTCCGAGTTCTTCAAGACGTTCTTCTACGAGCTTTTTCTCATTGTTCTCAACCTTTGCCTTGAGGTCAAAGAACCAGTCACTATTTTTCTTGTCGAGCCCAATTCCACGTCCAAGCATAAGCATAACACGGGCTTCTTGAAGGTGGCTTCCGTGGGCGATTTTTTCTTTGAGGAAGTCTACAAAATGTTTTCCCCCGTGTAAAACATCGTTGATACTGAGTTTTCAGAACCAGTGTTTAACGTGTCCGGGTGTTGTTTTGGATTGATCTACCGACTGTGTCTCAATCGGCTTGATTGGCAATTCTCCATCGCGGTGGTATCTGGATGGTGTGAGATTGTATCGAAGAAAGAGTGTTGCGAGTGCTTCGTAGCTGATTTCTTTCTGGTCAAGCACAAGATCTCCTTCAAATTTCGTTTTTTTGTCATTGCTCTTTACATCGGTGTAGAAATTGATGGTTACATTTGGTCCGTTGTGAGAAATGATCTCGACCGCGTAGCCATCGTTTATAAAAAATCTGGTTCCTTTGTAGTTTTTCTCTTCTGCACGGCTTTTTTCAATAAATCTGTGTGTTTCTTGGTCGAATTCAACCTCACTAAATGTTCACTTGTCTGGATGTTGCGATTTGATCGCGCTCAAAAATCCACTTGCATCTGCAATGGGTGTAATACGTTTTGCAACGGCATTCTTGGTTGCTACCTTTCCCTTAAAGGCAAGGTAAAAAGCGTTGAAGCTCATATCAATCTCCTCGCCGAGTCCATCGTGAAGAATGATGAGTCCAGGGGTATTACCCTGTGGCTCTCGGATTTCCTTGATGTGCAAAATTCCAAAGTCGGTCGTTCCAGTTCCTGGGTCATTCGTCATGAGGGTTGTTCCCACTTTGAGCCCATGCTCTGCGCCATCTGGATCGATTTCATTGATCTTGGCAAGTAACTGCTCAAGGCTTAGATTTGCAGAAAGCGCGTTTAAGGATTCATCCTCATTATCTGAATTCTCTGATTGTTCAGGATTTCTAGGTTGTTCGGGTTCGTCAGGAGTAGTTGTAGATGGCGAGACTGGTGGCACATTTCCACCTGCACCACCTCCTGTTGCGGTAACTGGTTCGGGTGTCTTGGTGGGGCTGGCTGGATCCTTAATATTTTCATTAAGAGCATCTCAACCTCTTGTGGGATCAGATTTAGCTGGAGTAACTACTGGAGCTTTTGTGTCTAGAGCCTTAAAAATGGTTTCAAGGTGAGTAGGTTTAGACTCTTCAGATACCTTAGAAACTCCTTCGAGGCGTCAGTCAAAGGCTTCTTTATTGAGAAATGTGAGATGACTGCTATTCTCAAGTTCAGCGGCGAATTCGGTGTAGCGTACAGTATCTTTATTGCCTTTGCTCTCGGATGAGAGCATCTTGTTGTTCGCTCAAAGACGATATACATCAACGCTTTTATTGGAGTCATCCCAGTTTTCAACTCTCAGATATACAGTGTGCTGCTGATTATCTGATCAAAGCACCTTTTGGATGATATACGCAGGCTTGTTTTGTTGTACGCTTTCAGCGAGATAGGTGATGAATTCTGAGTGAATTCCGATGCTTTTTGGTAGTATATTCTCAGTCAGCTCTCGTGCAGTGGTCTTTGTGGAGACATTTGGACTGCTGCGAGATTTATTGAATTCATTAACAAGTAAGCTGAGCTGATATCCAATGAGCTCAGAGAATTTCGGTGTTTTTACAAAGGTATCTATTGTATGTGAATCAATGGATTCAGTTGAGATTCGATATTCTGAAAGATCCAGATTGGGAACTAGGTCATCAATAGCTTTTTCGATCAATGTGAGCAGTTCTTTATCGCCTTGTTCTGCAGGAAGAAATTGATACGAAAGAAGATCCTTTCGAGCCATAGAACGCGCTGTATCCTCTCGCATGACTCAAGACAGTACAAGAAGATCGAGAGAGATGGTGGCTTTAAGGGTGTAAAGCAGAGTTCGGCATTCAGCTGGATTTAGCTTTTCAAGCAATGGACGAAGATTTTCTTCAGCACAAGTGCCAGTTCTTAGTGCTTTTTCGAGATCATTCCTCTCTTTTGTATTCAGTAGATGGGCTACCTTCTCATAGAGAGGATTTTGCACGGTTGTGAGCTCTATCGTTTTCTGATTTGTAGCTTTTATGATCTGTTCTCCAAGCACAGAAGTAACTAAGTCATCAAAGTTTCCTTGCTTGATGCGTTCTTGTAGTTTTTCCAAGGCTTGTCCTTGGATGAGTTTTGTAAGCTGTTCTCGGTGTTTTGGGTCGGATATCTGATAACGATTGTCTATTTCCCGGATAACGGTTTTATGGATTTGAGCAATCTTTCTTCATTCAAACAAAGCACGATCTCGTATTGTGTTGATAAGATTTTCGTGTTTGTTTAAAAAATCCAAAAAATCTTTACTATCAGCAATCTTTTTGTATTCAGGAAAAACTTTTCGATCTTGAATGAATTTTGTAATTTCAGCATAGAGATGACTACGAAGTTTCGTGTTGTCTCCTCTTGTGTTTACAAGTGCGATATAAAATTCAACTCATGTTTTAGAGTATCGTATCTTGTGTGCTACAAAATCTTTAATTACCGTTGGAAGTGCTTCGGCGTGAGAAATCGCCTCTTCCGCAGCACCAACATTGACACCATGTTCTGAATTGTTTTGTCTGTCTGACATATTGCTTGTAGAAAAATACTGTTTTGATTATAACAAAATATCTATTTGAAGGCAAAAAACGGGCATAAAAAAATCCAGTAAACGAATTTACTGGATCCCGCCGAACCGTTGATATCTCCATTTGTTCCCTGTGTGCAGGAAGTGGGTAGGTTGAACGGATCAACTTTTCCCTACGGGTGTCGTGGCCGGTACGGTGACCGTATCCAGCGTACAAACCCATGAAGTGCGTAGAATTGTAGAGAAAAATACGCGAGACAGATGCACTTGAGCGGCAGCTTGAGAGAGTATATCCTAGCTCTTTTGGGACTCAAGGTGAAGTAGGGAAATCGGTTGACAATTGGGGTGGGTCGGGTTCGATTCCTAGAATTCTCAACAAAAGAAAGACCCCATTCGGAGCCTTTCTTATTTCGATGATTCATTTTGGCGGAGAGAGAGGGATTCTTCCTCCGCTTCGCTGCGGACGCCTCGGGCCAGAGTCCAAGTTGTTGGACTCTTAAAACGCATGCGCGTTTTACCCTCGGTTCGAATCTCAATTATGATTTGTGAACAATTATGGCGGAGAGAGAGGGATTCTTCCCTTCGGGACGCGCTCGGCCGAAAGCCAAGTTGTTGGCTTTCTTTCTCCTGCGCTCTACGAGCTTCGGAAAAGCCTCACGTTCGAATCCCAATCATGATTTGTGAACAATTATGGCGGAGAGAGAGGGATTCGAACCCTCGATACCAGAGACTGGTATGCCAGTTTTCGAGACTAGTGCGTTCAACCACTCTGCCATCTCTCCGTGCAGGGGATTTTAGCGGGATTCATGATTTTGAAAATTTTTTATTATAAAACCGCACAAATGTGCGGTTTTATAATACTGCTATCGAATATGGAAATACTTTTTTCCGTATTCAAATGCCTGATTTCCGATTTTTTCACCAATTTTTCGTCCGGTAATATCATCCATTGGTGGGTGAATCCCTCACCAAATACGAGAGAGGGCTGATTCGTTTGCCGCATCTCGATACGTTGCCCACTGAAGTGTTACATCGGATGCTGGTCCTTGTTCAAATACGAGATAATTATGTGCTTTTGCACTGAATTCAAAGAGTCCACCCGGAAAGTATTCATCCCCAGTAAGTCTAGTGAGCATTTCAGCAGCCGCTCGTGAAAACGTTGAGTGACCAGATACGTATCCAGCAAATGGCGGAGTGACAAAGCTTGGTCTCTGATAGGGCCACCATTTTTCTGCTAGAATCCAATCTGATCCAGCTGTATCAATCGCGGGGTCATAGATGTGTTTTGGTCACTTCCAAGCACGCATTTTAATCTTCCCGACGTATATCCCATTTTTACCTGCAAGTGGGTCATTTTTTCAAATGATTTCTACATAACCTGGCACCAGAGGAAGTCATTGTGGATTGTAGGATGGCTGATCTGGATCGCTCGATTGTCCTTTTGCAGCCATTGCACGAATTGCTGAAATTGGACGAATGCCATCATATGCTCATTTAATTCACCAGGCCGCTATCGCTGCGTCGTGCATCGCTCATCCAAGCAGGAAATATCCCTTTATATCCCATTCGAGATTTCCCAAAACAGGGCCTTGTCATTCAAATCTCTTCTGTTCGATTTTGTCAGAAACTTCATTGAAGATTTTGAACCAATGGCCAGGCGGGGTTTCCGATGTTGGTCCATCTGCCCACATTTCTGCGATAACTCGGGTATAGTCCCCACGACGAACAAAATTAGACTTGTATGGCTCTCCAGTTTTTGGATTTATCTTTCTGCCGTATGTTTTTACTCATCACTGCTTGAGATCATAGTATTGCGTCATGCCAGAAAAATCTGCTGGCAATTCTTGTGCATTTCAGAGAGTTGCAGGTGATATATCCATCATGGTTGTATCTTTTGGATCGAGATGACTCGACCACAGTCCTACCAAGAGAAAATTCCATTTATATAATTCTGCAGTAGCGCCGGTGGCTTCTGGGAACATTCCAGGGTCAAGGTATGCGTGATAGGTATTCCCATCTCGTACATGCTTTGTGTCCTGTTTTGGTGTAAGTGAAAATGGTTTCACTCCGCCCCATTCGGCACCAATAAAGGTTGCCGCTCATCCTCGTATTGGATTTCATCCTTGATCTATAAAGGTTTCAAGGGTAATAGGTTGCCAACGATTCCAATCAACAAGATCCGGATTCCCGAAATTCTCAGGATCAAGTGGTGGGTTTACTGGTTTATAGTATTTGTTGGAATATGAGCCAAATTCCCCAAGTATTTCAGTAGTTCCTTCTTCATTTGCACCGTCTGTTTTTCCATAGGCCAAATAACATCTTGCCACCGCATTTCAGAATACAGCAGGATCAATGATTGGTGTATTTGTGAGTCGGAATTCTGTTTTTTTCCATGAATATCCGAGTCTATTCATGAGTTGCTGAGCTTCTTGTAGAGTCTGTGTGAATCCGGGTGATTCCCTGTATCGAGATTCTATAATTCGGTACGCAGCATAACTCATAGCTTCATTGAGCTGTTCGCTTGAGAGTTGAGTGTTTTTTATTTTTTCAGGCAGTGTGCAGCTCTTTGGTTTTCAATTTCAAAAAAGATACGGCGCGTTTTCGTGGTGCGCCTGTGTCCAAATATCATAGAGTGCTGCGCTTAAATGAAATAAATTTCTTGCTTGCACTGGAGGACGAACTCGGTCCTTTCGTATTGCATTGAGCATGACTTCATTCCAACGTCGTGCTATTGATTGCTGGGGGATATAAGGGGGTGGAACGCTCGTTACATTTTTTTCTTTTGTGAAATCATGAGCGGTTCTGCAGAAACTTGGGCGATAATTGCAGCTTACGGCATATTTGCCTGCAATAGGCGCATCAATAGTAACGCCCGAAAAGCTCTCCCCACTTCCCATGACAGATCGACTGTTTCCTTCTGTGTCTTTCCATGAAAGCGAGATATCAAGAAAGGTGACTGGATTTCTTTTGTCTTGAGGAAAAGAGCAACTCGCCTGAATCGAATTATTTTCAAAAAGCTCTTTTCATATAGTGATTTCAGGAGTGCGTTTTTCGTTCTGGCATTTGTACTTTGCAGCACTCTCAATACGCTCTGAGGCAATCATATTCTCAACAGAGTACTCGTTTGTCCAGTCTGTTGGAACGTCAATATGGGCCTCGATTTCCCCAAGTATTAGATTGATATCCTCGCCCTGACTCAGTCTGCGTTGATAATTAGGTATGAGATAGTCTTCAAGATATTGGGCTCCACTTTTGCTGAGGCATATAAATCCACGAGGAGCCTGGCTGAACTGGATAAAAACCTCATCATTTTTGCAAATGCTTCATGTATCTGCTGCAGATGTGAGGTGCGTATACGTGAGACCCAAAATAAATAGGGCAGTAATGATGCGATACTTATTAGACATATTTTTATATAAAATCCTCCCCCAAAATTAAGAGGAGGAGGATATTGTAAATTGAGATGGTGCCCCAAGCGGGACTTGAACCCGCACTCCCGAAGGAAGAGGATTTTGAGTCCTCCGCGTCTACCATTCCGCCATCAGGGCAACGTTTTGGAGAGTATCAATTATCCCTCTATTGTCAAAAGAATTGGACTTTTTATCAGCTCATCGTACAATCTGCGCATTTCTCAATATGAAGTTCGAACTCGACCACCTAGTAGACGATTATAAAGCACTCGAAAAGTCTCTTGAAGACGGTGCGATTTATGCTGACCCAAAGAAACTCAAAGAGGTCATGCAGAAGAAAAAATCCCTCGAAAAAACCGTAGAACTGTACCTTGAGTACAAGGCTCTTATGACCAATATGGCTGATGCGAAGGATCTTCTTGCAACCGAAAAAGATCCCGACATGATCGCGATGGCAAAAGAAGAACTTGCAACGGGTGAGGCTCGCGTGTCGGCACTCGAAGAAGAGCTCAAGCTCGCACTCCTTCCCAAGGACAAGAACGACGAGAAGAATATCATCCTCGAAGTTCGAGCCGGAGTTGGAGGTGATGAAGCGGCACTCTTCGGTCGTGAGCTTGCCAATGCATACATGATCTATGCACAACAGGAAGGATTCCAGATCGAGATTCTCGACGAAAACTCTGCAGATGTCGGAGGGATCAAAGAAATGGTGATCAAGGTTTCTGGATTTGGAGCATATTCGAAGTTCAAATTCGAGGGTGGAACGCACCGTGTACAGCGCATCCCAGCTACGGAAAACAAGGGGCGAGTGCATACAAGTACGATCACAGTTGCGGTCATGCCAGAAGTGGAGGCAATCGACGTTGAAATCCGCGATGAAGACCTTGAAATCTCGGTATCTCGAGCGAGTGGAGCCGGAGGACAGCACGTCAATAAGACGAACTCTGCAATCCGAATGGTTCATATGCCAACGGGTATCGTCGTAGAGTGTCAGGATGAGCGTTCACAGCTCCAGAACAAGATGAAAGCACTCGAGATCATGCGAGCCCGCGTTTATGCAATGGAAGAAGAAAAGCGCAATGCTGAACTCGGAGTCGTTCGTCTCGCCCAAGTAGGAACGGGAGACCGATCTGAGAAGATCCGAACGTACAATTTCCCACAGGATCGCGTCACGGACCACCGCATCAATGAGAGCTTCTCCAATATCCCTGCCATCATGCAAGGAAAACTCGGACACATCATCGAAGCACTCCAGATCGCAGATCAGAGCGCACTCCTCGCTCAAGCGAGTGGTGGAGAATAATAAAAATCCTTCCGGTTGGAAGGATTTTTATTTAATCACCTGAACCATATTGAAGAATGGCATCATGATCGCAAGAACGATCACTCCGACAATCGCACCGATGACGATGATAACGACTGGCTCCAGGAGACTGGAGAGCGACTTAATAGTAGTGTCGATCTCACGTTCGTAACGGTATGAGGCTTTGGCGAGCATCTTGGCGAGTGTTCCGGTTTGTTCTCCGACTTTGACGGCGGTCGAGAGTTCGATCGTGAAGCAGTCAAGCCTGCGACCAGAAGCAGTCATTTCTGCCCCACTGAGCGATTCGCCTTTGATGCGACGTTCGAGATAGTCGCCACCCATGGCGAGTGAGAGGTGCTTTCCGGCACGTATATCTTTGATGAGTCCTTCGATTTCGCTGCGGTAGTAGCTGTTGCTGGTGGCTGCTGAGACGATATCGAGGGCGCGATAGATCGTGATCCCGGATTCGAGGAGTATTGAGAGAAAATCCGCGAAAATTACGAGAATTTTTGCCTTAATGAGTCCACCAAAGAGGGGGATAGTCAGGATGAAACGATCGAATTCTCGCTTTATGCGAGGCTCACGAAGCATTAGGCGAACCATAAAGCCAATTCCTACGAGACCAATGAGTACAAAAACCCCATAACTTCGCAAGAAATGCGACATTCCGATGATCACAGTTGTGAGAGCGGGGAGGGTGGTGTGTGCCTCTTTGTAAATCGTTTCAATTCGTGGAATAACGTAGACGAGCAAGATTGCGATCATCATGATCGCAACAATGACGATCGCGATAGGATAGACGAGTGCTCATTTTACTTTTCGTTCTAGATCGAGTGTTTTCTCCTCTTTTTCTGTGAGTTTCTGGAAAATCGCGCCAATTTGTCCCGTTGCATCTCCCATCTCGAACATCGCAGCATCGAATCCGGAAAATACTTTCGGAAGATCACGCGCAATATCCGCAAGACTTCGTCCGCGTTCGATCTCGATCTTGAGCAGTGCAGAGAGATTTTGGATGGATTTTTTCTTGGACTGAAAATACAAAAGCTGAAGTGCCTTGATGATCGGGATGCCTGCCTCTATGAGACTTCCTATGGTATCGAGGAAGAAAATTTTCTCCTGGCGAGAAAGGACGATTTTGTGCGAAATGGTTGGAGTGCCAGAAAGATCCCCACTTGATTGAGGTTTGGCGAGGAGGGACGAAACGCGAGAAAGAAGACTATTCAACTGCATAAATACAGTCTACCATGCTCGTGAAAAATTTGCAAAAACCTGCTCACTCGGTAGGATCGAGACATTTTCTGACTATGTTCAAGTTTTTCCATCTCAAAGAGGACGAAGAGGAGTCACACCATGGTGACGGCCATATTCATGTTGAGCACTCTGACGAAGAGCTTCCAGATGCGGACGTTGGTCAGGTAGCACTCGATATTCTCGACCTCGAAGAAGCGATCGTGATCGTAGCTCCACTTGCTGGGGTAGATATTTCTGATATCGACATCACGGTTACACGCAATATTCTCACGATCTCTGGAGAGCGACTTAGGCCTGATGTGTATGCACAGTCTGCACGAAGTCTCGTAGAAGAGTGCTTCTTTGGACCATTTTCACGATCTGTCATCCTTCCTGAGAATCTTGCATTTAACAAGGTGCATGCAACCATGGAAAATAATCTCCTCACGGTCAGTGTTCCAAAACTCGCCTTCCCTTCGAAGTCGATCAAGATTAACAAGCTCGAGTCATAATGTTTGGAAAATCTGGGCATAAAGCCCTCACAAAGCGCGGTATCAAGAAGATGGACGCTCTCGTCACGGGGCTTATTTTGGGTGGTATTGTAGCGTCAATCTACGGAATTAAGCGTGCAGACGATCAGGCTGAAAAGACAAAAGAAAATATTTTGCGCGAAACAGACAAGCATACGATCGGTTCGGTTGTGCGCATGCTCGTCTTCGGTGTTGAAAAGCCAAAGAAAGAAGGTATTATAAAGCGGATTTTCTCTCGCTTTTCCCCAAAGTAATGAAACACGTCCTTCGATTCATATTCTGATTATTCATCACGCTTCTCGGATTGCTTCTCGGGGGATTTTTTGTGTTTCAGGCTTTTGCGGACCCAATAAGTGGTAAATACTCTGCTGAAATCACCCAGTGTCTTGATGCAGTAAAAGCCTGACAGGCACGATCGATCGAGAAATTTGTCTGTCCAGAAGGTCTTACTTCTATACAGGATATCGCGTACCAGGTGATCTTGGATCTCGAATTTCAAAAGATCGACAAAGAAGTAAAGCAGTCACTTGTAGACTTTCAGAAAGATAAATCCAAGAACGTTCTTGCGATGAATGAGAAGATCAAAAACTGGTTCGATCTCACGAGTAAAAATCCCATCTATCTCAAGCGCTACCTGAAAGTCTGTAGCGATATTACAACATCAGGAAATCCTCTCAATGAAGCAATTCAGGCATTCAGCGGTGGGGTTCGCACTGATGGTGATACAGCGAAATTCCTCCAGGGTTCAAATATGTGTAACTCCTTTGCACAAACAAAGGTAGATGTTGCCCGAGATACTGCATTGCTCATCGCAACTGGAAATGTTGTCCAGAGCTATAGTGATGACAAAGAAGTGTTCACTGGAAAGCTCAAAGAGCAGTATGAGAGATTTCTTAACGAGTGGATGATCTACATCGGGGAACTTGCTCGCATCAAGGATAAATGGCCTTCGAAAACCAAGATTCAAAACAACTAATCCGACACGGTTTCTCCATGAAGCATTCCGAAATCCTTGCCCACTACAATATCACTGCCAAGAAATCACTCGGGCAGAATTTCCTCGTGCAGGACGGGATTCTCGATAAAATTGCGGAAGTTTCAGAAATCACAGGGAAAAATGTCATCGAAGTCGGACCGGGATATGGAGCCCTCACCCAGAAGCTCCTCGACGGACATCCCAAGAAGCTCACACTCATCGAGTTCGATTCCAACATGGTTCGTATTCTGCATGATCGTATCAAACAGGGGACTTTGGTGGTTCCGGCTGGTACGGAACTCGAGATCCGAGAACAAGATGTGCTTACGTATGATCTCACAGAAGAGGCTGTAATGATCGCGAATATTCCGTATTATATCACGTCACCGATCCTGTTTCGATTTCTCTATGAGACAACCGTTCGCCCCAGCGAGATGGTTATCTTGATGCAGCGTGAAGTGGGGGATAAGATCCGCTGCGTGAATGGATTCAAATCCTCGTATTTCTCGTTGTATTGTACCAATGCTTGTAGTGTGATCAGTGAGATCATGCGAGTAGCGCCTGGGAATTTCATCCCAGCTCCAAAGGTAGAGTCGAGCGTTCTACATTTTGTCACGAGTGAGAAGGCAGAATCCAAGTCGGATAAAAGATTTCTCAAAGTATTGTCCGTTGGATTTTTGCATCCTCGCAAATTCCTCGCTTCGAATTTGGTATCTGGAAATATCGGAGTGACGAAAGAACAGGTGACTGCATGTTTTGAATCTCTCGGTCTATCGCTTCAAGTGCGTCCAGGTGAACTCACGATGTCGAATTGGAAGGATCTCGCAAAAGCCATCGATACCATCCGTGCAGAATAGAGTTCTCGGAGTTATTTCTCCCAAAGATCACCAATATGGGTGATCTTTTTTGATCGTGAGGTAGATAAATTCTCCTGCACGAGATTTCTCTTTTCGGCTATTTTTAGCTATACTCTCTCACTATGACTGCATTCAAACTTCACTCCAAATACCTCCCAACCGGAGATCAGCCCAAAGCGATCGAGGGGCTTGTAAAGTCCATCCAAGAAGGTCATAAATTCCAAACGCTCCTCGGTGTTACTGGATCGGGGAAGACTTTCACGATGGCGAATGTGATCCAGCGACTTCAGCGACCTACGCTCGTACTCGCTCATAACAAAACTCTCACTGCCCAGCTTGCACAGGAATTCAAAGAATTTTTTCCTGAAAATGCAGTACATTATTTTGTATCGTACTACGACTACTATCAGCCAGAGGCCTTCGTTGTAAAGACCGCGACGTATATCGAGAAAGAATCCACGATCAACGAAGAGATCGACCGGCTCCGACATGCAGCAACCGAAAGTCTTCTTACCCGAGACGATGTTATCATCGTAGCTTCGGTTTCGTGTATCTACGGTATCGGAGAAGTCGCTGAGTACAAAGGTCAAACAATCGGGTTCACACAAGGGTGTCATTATTCGATGGAATCGATCTTGGGACAGTTGGTTTCGATCCAGTTCCGAAGAGCGGGGGCGGATTTCAAGCCGGGGATGTTTCGTGTACTCGGGGATACGATCGAAATTTTCCCTTCATCGAGCGAGCATATCTTGGTACTTGATTTCTTCGGAGATGAACTCGAACGAATCCTCTGGAAAGAAGCTCTGACCAATGAACCGATCGAGGTGATTCACTCAGTGACCCTTTTCCCTGCGAAGCACTTCGTAGCATCTGCTGATACGGTTGCAGAAATGGTCCCACTCATCAAGGCCGAGCTCGATGAACGTGTGAAATTCTTCACTGCAAACGGCAAACTGCTGGAGGCTGAGCGTATCAAGATGAAGACAGAGTATGATCTCGAAATGCTCCAAGAAGTCTGATATGTGAACGGAGTCGAGAACTACTCGATGTATCTCTCACGACGCACGCCGGGGATGATCCCGAGTACACTCTTGGAATTCTTTCCGAAGAATTTCCTGACTTTCATCGATGAGTCGCATATCACGATCCCTCAGATCGGAGGGATGTACGCAGGTGACCGAGCTCGTAAGATGAATCTTGTAGAATACGGATTCCGACTGCCATCTGCACTCGAAAATCGCCCACTCCAATTCAATGAATTCGAACAAAAAATCGGGCAGACTGTTTTTGTTACTGCAACGCCTTCCAAGTATGAGGCAGCACAAAATTGTGGTATTTTCGAGCAAATTATTCGCCCAACAGGATTGCTGGATCCGGTTATTGAGATCGAGGACATGGAGCACATGGTAGATTCGATCATGCAACAGCTTGTGCTTGCCCGCAACCGCGGTGAACGAGCACTCATCACCACGCTCACCAAGAAATCCAGCGAAGAACTCGCAGAATACCTTGCAAGCAATGGAATCAAGGTTCGCTATCTCCACTCCGAGATTGAGACGATCGAACGTCTCGAAATCCTGCGAGACCTTCGTCTTGGGAAGATCGAAGTTATCGTCGGAGTCAATCTCCTGCGAGAAGGTCTTGACCTCCCAGAAGTCTCCTTCATCGGTATCCTCGATGCAGAAAAAATCGGATTCCTCCGTTCTACCTCCGCACTTCTTCAGATCATCGGTCGCGCTGCGCGTAACTCGAACGGTAAGGTGATCATGTATTCTCATCAGAAGAAGATCTCAGCCGCTATGGAAGAAGCTATCGGCGAAACCAACCGTCGTCGTGAAATCCAGCATGCATACAATGTTGAACATGGCATCACCCCGACCACGATCATCTCATCCATCAAAGAGCTCAGTCTCAAAGGCAAGAAAACCGATGGACTCGAAGAAACCACCGGAGAGAAACTCGATACTCAGATCAAACGCCTCGAACTCGAAATGGACGTTGCCGCTTCCAATCTCGACTTTGAGCGAGCAGGTGAAATCCGAGATGTGCTTATCGAACTCCGCAGAAAGAAAAAAGGCCTATATTAGGCCTTTTTTCTTTCAAGATACAAATCCCTCTTTATGCCCTTGTCTACTCGTATGCCTCGAGTGTATCAAAGATTTCTTTTGAAAGTGCTCTAAATGAGTGATGAATAGATTCAAAGAGCTTCTTAGGATTGTCAAAATCAGGCTCAGAAAGCATAACTATTTCAAAAATTGACCATTCTGGCATGGTATTTTCGTTGACCCACTTCACACTCTTCAATTTTTCCCAGTAACTCACCTGAATGTCTTTTGTTTGCCCAAGAAGCCAAAGCTCAAAGCGAACCTGCTGATGATTGAGTACGATGGCGAGTTTAAGTTTGTGCTTTTTGAGATAGCCGTTTTGTAGATAAAAATAGGTGAAATCTATATACCCATGCAATATACTGGTTACTGAGTACTCACTTGTGTATGTTTTGAAAAAATCAGTTCTCAGATTTTGAACAATTCCAACCAAATCTCGGTAGGTTTTTTGTATCTCTCCACTTGCGAAAACATCTTTGTAAGCAAGCATTCGAGCATTTAGACTTTTACTCGCTGTGAGATCGAGAGAGGCTGCTTTATTTCACATGGATGATTTTTTGAATTAAACGAAGTGTAAGCTGAAAAGATGGTGCGTCAAAAAAACAGAGCTTCGGGCTCTGTTTTTTTCTGATGATTACTTATTCACTGCATCAACCATATACAATGCTTCCGCAACTGTGATCGTCTTATCAGGTTGGAAATATCGTTCACCGAATTGGTCGAGCCAGGCAAAGTTGTACTTGGCACGAAGGGTGATCATAACGTCTGCGTAGGTTCATTTTTCGTCCATGAGCTTCGCAGTACCGTTTTTCACGGGAGTGGTGCCAATGCTTTCGAGCAGGAGATTGGCGAACATGCCACGGGTCCACTTCTGCTCTGGGAGTTTTTTGGATTTTGTAACGAATGCAGCGAGGACGGTCGCAGCACCTGATTTTTTGAATTTATCTCCACCTGCTTTGAGTACGCGGTACGAAAGGAACCGATTCATCATTTCGGTGACATCAGCGGTCATCATCTCGCGCGATTCGAGTGCGTAGCCTCACTGGGTTTTCCACCAATTTCTCTTGAGACCAGCCATAATAGCATCGTAGTAGATGTTACGACGATCGAGACCGGTTGGAGCTTTAACATTGAGTTCTCGGCTTTTTGCGAGCGGGGCTTTGTCGCCAATCTTGGTGATCGTAAATACGATTGGAGACGCATCGAGTGCGATGATTTTCCCACTAAAATACCCGCGCACAGAGTCGCTGTATCCGAAATCTAGCTGCTCTGCAACATTGAGTGGTGTACATTTTCAGGATTGATAACCTGCTATATTACAGAATTTTGCCTTACCTTTGAGGACGTTGATGCGATAACGAGAATTGTACGGGATATCGGTGAGGTATGAACCGTATTTACTCTTTGGGACGATGTAGAGTGTGGTTTCGTTCGCGAGGTCGAGGTTCTTGGCAACGCGGATTTCCATACCGGTGGGTTCGAGCTTCTCGCCCTTCGGTACGACGTAGACCATGCGTTTCCCGAGGACAGTCTTCCCGAGAGAGAAGGCAATCTCGTAGGATCCTGGCTTATTTGCCGTGATGCTAAATGCGCGACTTCCTCCATCGAGTGCGATGATGCTCTCTGGGAAAACAGTGAGCGCTTTCTTGTCGAATGTAATCCTGAGTCCTGCCTCTGGGAGATTTCCCTTTGGAGCATTTCCGCGGGGGTCGCGAACGGAGAGATTGGTCGTGAGTGTTCGCCCTGTTTCGATGTTTGCTCCATCTGGTGCGATGGCGATGTCTATCGTGAAACTTTTGAGATACTCAGCAGCTTCGTCGTCGATGACTTTTTGACGAGATTCGATGCTATTGGGATCGATCTTGATCACTGGTTTATCCTTGATTTTCTCGATCGTATCGATCGTAGGTGCGATCGTTGCAAGGTTTCAGGTTTCGAGGAAGGCGATAGGATCGATGGTGTTGGTGAGAAGATCAGGTCGACATAGTCCTTTGTTGACTGCTGCGAGCTCATTTATCCCTTTTGCACAAGTAGAATAATAATAGGGATGACTCTGATTTGTGATGTCGATCTGAAAATGCAGATGATTCCCGTATGAATTCCCAGTATTTCCAACGCCACCAATGGTTTGACCTTTGGTAACGATGTCTCATTTTGATACTCAGATGCTCGAAAGATGGGAATAATTCGAATAAATCACTGTTTTGTCTACGAGTGTATGCTTGATCGTGATCGTATTTCCCCAGCCGCTCATACTCCCAGCACTCACAACCGTTCCTGCTCCGATCGAGAGAACTGGTGTTCATTCTGATGTTGCAATATCTACTCATTGGTGGCTTCCATATCCCGTATCCCATCCAAAATCATACGTCGCGCCCCAGAGCACGCTATAAATTCGACGATATGATGTATCGTTTTTGTATTTTGAATAATCAGCATTCGCAATCTTCGGAAGATCCATCTTGCAGTCTGCACCGAGTTCACTCCAAGTTTGTCGTTTGCAGGATGACTTGGCGATCTGACCAAACGGATAAACGAAATCTGATGCTGCAAAAGTAGTTTGTGCAAAGCAAAAGAGTGCGAGAACGAGGAGAATTTTTTTGTTCATGGATCAGAAAAGAGACCAGTATAGGTCTCTTGTTTTGACTGTAAAATGCAGATGTGTGATTTTCGTGCGAAGAGGAGTTTAGTCGAGATTATATTTCTCTTTGAGTGCGATCAGGTTCGCATGTAACCCCTCTGAACGCTCCTTTTTTGCTGTTGGTGTATTGAACGAAAAATTCGCGTAGAGCTTTGCGGTGAAGTCTAGATAATTCTTCATATTAAACCCTTCGGTCTTATCCTCAAGTTCTTCCGCGTATTTTGCAGTTTTCATGAGCCCATCTTTGCGTCCAAGATTGTCGAGATCAGCATCTTGGATAATCTGTTCGAGGAGATTATGTGGCTTTGCGAAGAGCACAGTTGCCATGATTATATCCTCAATTTTTTTGATCCGTACTTCAGGATATGCCTGTGCTTCGAGCCATTTTCGAGCAATTTCTGCACCGACACTTTCGTTCTTGTTGTATACCTGTGTAAATCCCGTGTCATGGAAAAGTGCCCCAAGAAGAACATCCGTCGTATCGTCATCATTTACTCCCTCGGCCTCGCAAAGCTGGCGAGCTCGTTTAAATACATCCAAAGTGTGGCCAATGTTATGGTATGGATAGTATTTAACTGGACGAAGAAGTTGTAAAATATGCTTGTAGGCAGCGATGACGATTTTTTGTTTGATCATCCGAAAGGGTACACAATTAAGTTCGTAGATACTAACATTTGCTTCAAGAATTACAAACCTTTTGACTTTCGGCCCTGATTTGCTAGGATAAAAACTCGATTTTACCAGTATACAAGCGACAAATGGCAGGAAATGAAGAAATGAATGTGCGACTCGCAAAGATTGGGCGCATGCGAACTATGGGGATTCCCGTTTATCCTCAATCCTACGGAAAGAAACACCCCGTTGCTGAGATTCTCAGTCGTGGTGATGCAACGTTCCGCCCGGTAGAGGAAGTTCTTGTTTCACCGAAGATCGATGTATCGACCGCGGGTCGTATTGTGCTTTTCCGTTCATTTGGGAAAATTGCCTTTGCACATCTTCAGGATGATACGGGTCGACTTCAGATCATGTTCGCCAAAGAAAACTGCAAGATCCGTGTTGATGGCGAACTCAAGGACTTCGTTGTAGAAGACGGAGCTGAAATGTCTGCTTTCAAATTCGCTGAAAAACTTCTCGACCTCGGTGACTTCATCGGTATCGAAGGTGAGCTTTTCCGTACTCATAAGGGAGAACTCACGGTTTTTGTCACGGAGTTCACATTCCTTGGAAAGGCACTCCGACCGATGCCAGAGAAGTTCCATGGACTTGCGGATGATGAGATCAAATATCGCGAACGTTATCTCGATCTCATCACCGATGATACTGCGATGAAGCGCTTCAAGTTCCGATCGGATCTGGTACGATCTATTCGCGAGTTTTACTGGCAGGAAGGATTCACTGAGATCGAAGGACAGGTTCTCACCAATGCAGCAACCGGAGCAGCGTCTAAGCCATATATCACGCACCAGAATGCACTTGATATGGATGTATTTCTTCGTATTTCTCACGAAATCCCGCTCAAGCTCATGAATATCGCCGGGATGGAGAAAATCTTCGAGCTCGGGAAAGCATTCCGTAACGAAGGACAGGATCCATCTCATCTTCCGGAACACCTCCACCTTGAACACAACGCAAACTATTGGACCTTCCGCGACAATATCGCATTCACTGAGAAGATGTTCGACTATCTCTTCGACCGACTCTCACTCGATCGCAAGCGCAAGATCCTCAACAAGAACAACGACCTCGTTGACGTAGACTTCACAACGCCATGGGCAAAGGTGGATTATATCAAGATGGTGAAGGCAGATACGGGGATCGACGTGAGTACGTATACTGACGTTGAAAAACTTCGTGCAGATATCGAAGCACAGGGGATAGTGATCGAAGGGATGGATAAGATGGGGCTCACCACGCTCATCGACTACCTCTACAAGAAGATGTCACGTCCGAAGATCATAAACCCAACATTCCTCTATAACTATCCTGTTCAGCTCAAGCCATTTGCGCGCCGAAACGATGGGAATCCAGAACATGCGGATGCATTCCAGCTCGTGATCAATGGTTGGGAACTCGTGAACTCCTACTCTGAGCTCGTTGACCCGATCGATCAGGCAGAACGATTTGCAGCAGGGGAGATTGCAGCAGCTGAGGGAGACGAGGAAGCGATGACGGGTGATGCCGAATTCATCCGCGCGATGGAGTACGGTATGCCACCTATCTCCGGATGGGGAATGGGCGTGGATCGCCTTGCGGCCATTCTTACCGAACAGAACAACCTCCGTGATGTTGTCCTCTTCCCGCTCATGCGACCAAGAAACGACATTTAAAAAGAGCCTTCGGGCTCTTTTTGTATATTGACGAGAAAGGGGTGGGTTACTATAGTGACAATAATTCATCCCATTGTGTATGTCTAAAAAAATGAGTCGCACGCATGACTATATTATAGTACATATCCCTGCTGTCAGTCCTAATCTCCGCATAGAAGATAATCGTTATGAACATAAAGCTCTCACAGAAAATATCCGGACTATATTAAGCAATACCCACCTCAAAGTTATATTGGTTGTTGAGTGAGCCACCCGCATAGGTGAACAACTCATGAGAAAAAAGGAATCACAACACAGCTACAACGGAGAACTCGCAAACAGGGCGGTCGGTGAAATTGAACAGTTTAGATACTGGGGAAAGATGTTTTCAGATGTACATGTCCAGCTTTGAAATACGTATTTTCCAGACATGTCCGTGAGCAGTTGAGTCGCAGAACGGGCTCGGAACTTTAGGAGTCAGGTGGATGCAGTGCTTGATGCATGAATAACTCCACTCGTGCTTGCGAAGGATACAGATGTTATTGGAGATGCTTGTGAATTATTCCAGCCAGAAAATGTTTACTGTATGATCAACGGAATGTCACACAAGGACAACACCCCACGAAAAACAATTCGTACAGGACATTTAAAGAATCGAGAAATGCATGCCGCAATGCAGAATGTACTTTGAGAAATTGGAGAGGGTCAGAGATTTCGGAATCAAATACTTGCACTTCTGCAGGCTGATACAGTTACGAAAGTTACATTCTTTGATTGAATGAACTCCACGCTTCTAGAACATATTGAGGAATCAGCAAACACTTGAATCACCTTCTTGGCATAAAAAATCCCCACCGAAATGGTGGGGATTTTTGATACTACTCTTCGTCTTCTTCGAACTTCACGCCGCGCTCTGCACGGATTTTTTCAGTGATGTTGCTTGGAACCTGGTTGTAGTGTCCGAATTCCATAACGTAAGTTGCTCGACCCTGAGACATAGATCGGAGGTCTGTAGAGTATCCGAACATTTCAGAGAGTGGAACGAAGGCCTTGATGATCTTCGCCATACCTCGCTCAGTCATTTCAGTGATCTGACCACGCTTTGAGTTGAGGTTTCCGAGAACATCTCCCATGTATTCTTCAGGAGTGTTTACTTCGACCTTCATGATTGGTTCGAGGAGGGCTGGCTTAGCCTTTCCTGCTGCACCACGGAATGCCTTGATTGCTGCGAGCTGGAATGAGAGTTCATTCGAGTCAACGTCGTGGTAGCTACCGAATGTAACTGTTGCTCGCACGTCAACGATTGGGTATCCGGCGATAAGACCGCGTGAGTAAGCCTTCTTGAGACCCTTTTCGATACCTGGGATGTATTCCTTAGGAATCACACCTCCGACAACCTTGTTCACGAATACGTTTTCTTCAGCGAGTCCTTCTGGATCTGCTGCACGCATTTCAGGAGTGATTGGCTCGAATGTTATGATAACGTGTCCGAACTGTCCTCGTCCTCCAGACTGCTTCTTGTGTGTTCCGTCCTGATCCTTTACCATCTGAGTGATCGTTTCGCGGTATGCAACCTGTGGAGCTCCCACGTTAGTTTCAACCTTGAATTCACGACGCATTCGGTCAACGATGATTTCGAGGTGGAGTTCTCCCATACCCTGGATGATCGTCTGGTTTGTTTCAGTATTTGTAGAAACACGGAATGATGGATCTTCTTCGGCGAGCTTGTTGAGGGCCATACCCATCTTTTCCTGGTCAGCCTTTGTCTTTGGCTCTACTGAGATAGAGATAACTGGCTCAGGGAATACCATTCGCTCGAGAACTACTGGCTTCTCTGGTTCACAGAGTGTGTCTCCTGTCTTTGTGTCCTTGAGTCCGATAACCGCTCCGATGTTTCCAGCTGGGATTTCATCGATTTCAGTTCGCTGGTTAGCGTGCATCTGAAGGAGACGTCCGATACGCTCTTTCTGTCCAGAGATTGGATTGTAAACGTAAGAACCTGACTTGAGAGTACCTGAGTAAACACGTACGAAAGTGATTCGACCTACGAATGGGTCAGTCATGATCTTGAATGCAAGAGATGAAAGTGGCTCGCTTGCATCCTGCTTGAAGGTGATTGACTTTGTTTCATCATCAGCATCAACTCCAGTAATTGTACCATTCTTTACATCCAATGGAGATGGAAGGTATGCAACAACGGCATCGAGTACGAGCTGAACTCCCTTGTTCATGAGTGAAGATCCACACATGAGGAGGTAGATAGAGTTGCTTACAACTCCCTTACGAAGACCAGCCTTGATTTCTTCTGGAGTAAGTGTACCTACATCGAAGAACTTGTTCATAAGTGCTTCGTCCTGCTCAGCTGCCTTTTCGATAAGAACGGCTCGCATTTCATCAACCTTTGCATTGTATGAATCAGGAATAGGCATTTCGATCACCTGTTCTCCCATCTTTCCTTCGAACTTGTAAGCCTTGCGGTCTACGAGGTCGATGATTCCTGAGAAGTCAGATTCTTCACCAATAGGAAGCTGAATAGCCACTACCTTGCTTGGTCCAGTAAGACGGTCCTTAATAGACTGGAGAGTCATCTCGAAAGATGCACCTGTCTTGTCCATCTTGTTTGCGAATGCAATACGTGGAACATTGTACTTGTCAGCCTGCTTCCATACAGTTTCAGACTGTGGTTCAACTCCCTGTGAAGCATCGAAAACCGCAACAGCACCGTCGAGAACTCGCATAGAGCGCTCTACTTCGATCGTGAAGTCAAC
Source organism: Patescibacteria group bacterium (assembly GCA_049315825.1). Lineage (GTDB taxonomy): Bacteria > Patescibacteriota > Gracilibacteria > BD1-5 > UBA2023 > JBMOJK01. The sequence continues at coordinate 59,103 of JBMOJK010000001.1, read as the reverse complement.
GTGTCCTGGGGTGTCGATAAGGTTGAGCTGAATACCCTTCCATTCAGTTGTAGTCGCAGCTGAAGTAATAGTAATACCTCGCTCCTGCTCCTGTGCCATCCAGTCCATAGTAGCTTCTCCGTCGTGTACTTCTCCGATTTTGTGAGACTTACCAGAGTAGAAAAGAATACGCTCCGAAGTAGTTGTTTTTCCGGCATCGATGTGGGCACAAATACCGAAATTTCGGATATTTTTTAGGTCCTTGGAAATGGCCATACAGTAAAAAGAAGAATAAAAAAAGTCAGTCCGTAAAAATGACGCGTGTATGATAGAGAAAAGGGGGGTGAAGTCAAATGGAAAACCCCGACGCAACCGTGCTAGTTTGACTTTCCTAATATTGGATGTATAAGCCCCTCCTCGATCAACAATCACAGGAGGATGACATGCAAAATCTTACACTGGTTGAAGTAGGAAACATCTTGTTTGTACAAGCTTCTTTCCATGTATGGGCGACCTTACAGGATGTCTTATTGTTGAATATTCGATTGTTTTGCTTTGCGATCGTCATTGGCTGTCTCAGAAAGATACCCTATAGTCACTGCAAAAAGGAACAGTTGTGCTAAATATCCAATTGTATCACTTTAAAAATGGTCCTCGGACCGTTTTTTACTTGACGAAGACGGCATTTTGTATACCCTTCTCGCACTTTCTTGCCAATGTAGCTCAGTGGTAGAGCACAGGATTCATACCCCTGCGGTCGGTGGTTCAATTCCACTCATTGGCACCAATTGATTTGATTTTGTGAGATTTCCACTACAATGTGGCCACGAAATATTCCGCGGAGTAGAGCAGTGGTAGCTCGCAAGGCTCATAACCTTGAGGTCGTTCGTTCGATTCGAACCTCCGCAACCAATTAAGAATTCAATCATTTCTCACGAAATCCAAAGGACCGTTTACCTCTATGGTAAGCGGTTTTTTTGGACCTCATAATTAGGTTCGCCCCGGTCCATTTCAATTTGGTTCGCCAAACCGGAGTGACACTAACCGAAAAACACTCAAAGACGTCTTCCAGATTGAATGGAGGCGGATTTTTTGTATTTTCTTGAATCTATACTTAGTTTCTATATACTTGAGCAGTCAATTACTTTTTAAGTAAATTAAATATGTCATCACCATCACCAATAAACTCTCTTATTAGTAAAATAATAACAACACAACCAACTATTTCTCGGAACATGGCAGCTCAAATTGGAGAATTGAAGCTATCCGAATACTTAGTTTTAGATCGACTTGGATACGTACATGGTTTTAAAATGCGCGGAGCAGATTTGGCAAAGGCAACCGGTCTAACTCCGTGAGCAATTACTAAAATAGTGCAATCTCTTGAAAAACGTGGCTTAATTGCTCGTGAAAGTGATGCGAGAGATGCTCGTACAAGTCGAATATATAGAACCTATGAGGGCTCAAAGAGTGTGTGTAAAGCGCAAGACCAGCTTAAAGTATGGGGGAATAAGATTTGTAATTTTGCTTCTGAAGATGAAATGTATCAGGCGGAACAAATAGTAACACGCCTTGCAGATGCACTATGACATACTTGGTGGTATTGAGAAATAGAGGACTCATAAAAAATTGCTCGGCACCGTTTCTTTTTCGCCAGATACCTCTTATTTTTGGTCCACTCTTCCCGTTTGTTTGGTTTTTCGAAGGGAAAAACGTTCCCCATTGGATAAAACATTTGTTACGCCTTGGAAGATTTTCTGTTGGAAAGATAATACTTCTTTCCGGAGTTCCATCTTTCCCACAGCATTTCGGCAAATGCTTCGTGGTTCGTTTTCGGGTTCATTTTGAAGAACTCCTCATCTATCTCGAAAGCGCTTGGGGATGCGATAATTTTGGTTCGCCCGAGTTCAGCAAACCGCAACCATATACAATCCAACAACAAAAAAACTCAGGTGCATCCTGAGTTTTTTGTTATTTCCCTAATTATCAGTATCTTTTAAAGAAACTTATACATAAGTACTTCTGGTGTATGCATCTTGTTTCATCTGATAAAACACATCCTCTGCCAGAAATGACAAGAAAGAAACTAGACATTATTATTGTACTTGGTGGTGATAATGTTGTGCGCGCCCGTTCTGCTGCTGTCGGACTTGTGATGGATAGTGTAAATACTCAAGCACTCGATCTTCTCAAGAATAAGAATGATACTGCAATGATCTTTTCTTGATCTCATACAATGGGAAAAGACCAGCCCTCAGAGGCTGCTAAAATGTATAATGTCTTCAAGAAACGCCTAAAAGTGCTCGATGCGAGTGGAAAGATTCCAGGATGAGTGTCTTTTGTGGAAGATACAGGCGAAAGCAAATGATTTCCTATTTATATAGGAAATCGCAAGGTGATGATCTACTTGGAAGATGAAGCTGTTGATACTGAAGATAATGCTGAGAAGTCGATGAAGATAATCCAAGAAATCACCCCTCAATGGCAGCATAATACAGTTAATATTGCCCCACTTTCGAGTGATTTTCATACGAAAAGAATTGGCCAGGCATTTGAGAGAAACAAGCCCGAAAACTCATGGATGAGTATTTCTCCTGTTTCTGCGGAGAAGACTCTAAAAAAGCTTTGATGAAAATATCTCACCTATGCTGATTTGAAGGAGAAATCTGTATCCATACAAACAAGAGTATTGGAGGTTGTACTTAGAATGGCATCTCATTTTAAAAAGTGAAGAGAGAAGATTCGAGAGGTTACACAAAAAAGAGTTACCGATTAGATATATTCTTTTCCGGTTTCCGCAAGTTCAGCAAATTCCTACCAATTAAGAATCATACCCGGGCTACTGAACCCAAAAATTCCCCTTTCATAGGAAGGGGAATTTTTGATGAATTCTCTAGATTGTATTTGAACAATATGTTGCACTTCGTATGATGAATGTCGACTTAAATCTATATATGAAAAAATTATCCCACCCCGTTTTCAATAATGCTATTCAAAACGGTTTTACCCTTGTAGAACTTATTGTGACAATCTCAATTCTTGCCATATTGGGAACGATTGGATTTCTTTCTTTGCAGTGATACTCCAGCAGTGCTAGAGACTCCAGTCGAGTTTCTGATATTACAGCCATAATGAAGTCTCTTGAGTTTAATCAAGTGGTTTCTGGTATGTATCCTGCGCCAGATTCATCATTCTTGGTGACATACTCTGGATGAACTGTTTGGACGCAATGAGTTTTTGGTGCAGGAGCCCATGCAAAGCTTGTGAATGCCAATATTAACAAGAGTCCAGTTGATCCACTGAGTAATCAGAGTTACGTGTATTCTGTGCTCGGATTCTGAAATGCATATCAGATTCAGGCTTCCTATGAGGGGGATGTACTTTCAGCTTCCTCATCACTCATTGATACTGCGTATGCTGAAAGTGGTAATCCCAATATTGCGCTGATAAAATGAACATACGGTTGACTCGTAGCTAAGACGCAGACAGGCGGGATGATCTATGTACTTGCAACTCCGAGTATCATTACGAACATTGGTACAGCTGGTGGAAGCTATGAGATTTCAACGAATAGCCTTTCTGGTACACTTCTGATGCATGCTAACTCTAATAAAATAGGAGTCCCATATAATCCAAATCGAGTAGTGTTTTCTGGTTCAGTGCTTCCGAAGGATGATTCCAGCTTAGGAATTACAGATTTCATGAATGCACTTCAGAGTGCTTATACTTGAGCTACAATTACTCGAACTTCGGAAATTTCAGGACTTCTTGCTACTTCTTCTCCGGGTCTTGTAAGTCTTGGTACAAGTATTCTTCAGAATCATCTAGGTAGTAAGCCGGGTACTTCATCTTCTGTATCTCTGCCAGCGACATACTCTTCTGGAGCTACCTATACGGTTGGTCAAAGTTTTAGTTTGAGTGGAGCGATTGTGACAGTTACGGCTGCGGGCATCGGAGTTTCTAGTACAAAAGCTGATCCTACATGCGATACAAATGATATTGCAATCTGGCAATGAGGCACAAACAATGTACAAATATGGGCTGCGTGTAATGTTGGTGCAACTACAACAGTCGGGTACGATACCGTTCCAGTGCAGTCACTACATTCTGATCCGGCGTTACCAACGAATCGCGTAAGTGCGGTTCAGGGAAATTTTTACCAATGGGGACGAAACGATAATGTGACATCAGGTGCATGGGTAACCAGTCAATGGGGCGGGGCTTTTGCTTCTCCTGCTAACACGACCTGAGATGCTAATTTCTACCAAGGAGACGCGACCTATGGAGACTGGAAATGGGCTGGAGCTGTCAATCCATTGTGAGGATGGAATACAGGGAACGGTGGGGATAATCAGGGGCCGTGTCCTGCTGGCTACCACATCCCGACCGGAGGAACGAGCGACAATACGACCCAATGGGGAATGCTCTACTCGATTATAAATTCAGCAAGTACGTTTGGTTCTTGTTCGCAGGCAAATGTCTATGACCGCACTGTTTGTGCTATGAAGTTTCCTTATGCTGGTTTCCGAAGCTGGTCGAATGGTAATTATTTCGCTCAGGGTGAATATGGCTACTACTGGTCTTCTTCTTTGAGCTCTGCTCGCGCTTACTATGCGTACTTTACTTCTGGCGCAAGCAGTACTACTGTTACCAATCCTCGTGCCGTTGGCTTCTCTCTTCGTTGTATTAAAAATTAGGGTTTTTATTTTTGATGAGTGGATTGACACTTAAAAAGAGGCACTATGTGCCTCTTTTTAAGTGGAGTGAAACCAGCTTTTTTCGTTGATGGGCTTTACTTCGGTCATTACACTCCTTTTATGATTTTATCAACGAGTTTAATAACTTGCCTGATGATTTGTGCTGTCGAGTACTATGCTTTCTTTTTGAAACTTTCTCCGAATGATTGCATATTTCGGATGAGAGATTCAGCTTGTTTACCGTGTTCGGTGAGGGTGTATGATACTTTGGGAGGGACGGTTGCTTCTACGGAGCGGATGATGATACCATCGGTCTCAAGTTCTCGCAGTGACTGGATGAGCATCTTATCAGTCACGTTTCAGAGTGTGCGCTTTAGTTCGCCATAGCGCAGAGTTCCGGATTCGATGAGGTGCCAGAGGAGTGGGATCTTCCATTTTCCACCGAGAATATCCATCGCCAGCATCACAGGACAATAAAAACATCGATCCTGGACCATAAACGATCATGATTTTTCTTCCATATTTTCATCACAGCTTCGCATAACTACCTTTTAAGTGAGTATATTACTTTTATGTAAGTACTTGTATTATATATAGTTAACTATATACTGCAATCCAATTATTTTGTTTTATATATAGATATGAAAAAAGTTATTTCTCCAGAGACTCTTATTGAAACACTTGGAGCACGATATGCAACTAAGATGTTCGATCCTACTGCAAAGATATCTGAAGAAGATATGCATGCACTCAAGGAATCTCTCCGACTTGCTCCATCTTCCTACGGACTTCAGCCATGGCAGTTTATCGTGGTAGAAACCCCTGCAACTCGTACAACACTCCGAGCAGCATCTTGGAATCAAGGACAGGTAGAAGATGCATCACACTATGTTGTATTTACTACACTTCGCAATGTTGACGTTGCGCACGTAGAGAAATACATCGCAAGTATGGCGGAAACCCGATCTATCTCTACAGAATCACTCGCTGGATACCGTGATATGATGGTGAATGCAGTGGCAAACAATACTGCCATGAATCACCTCGCATGGACTCAGCGTCAGGCGTATATTGCTATGGGATTCGTCGGACTTTCTGCAGCACTCCTTGGGATTGATACATGTATGCTCGAAGGAATTAGTCCAGCAGACTACGACAAAATCCTCGGACTCGAAGGAACACCTTATACTGCAGTTGCGGCTATCGCACTTGGATACCGTCATGCAGATGACAAGACTGCACACTACGCAAAGTCACGCTTCTCAGCTGACGAAGTGATCAAGACTGTATAGTTCTTCGATGAACACAAAAATAGGCCTATAGGCCTATTTTTGTGTTTGAGAGTGTAGTTTAACGGCTGTAAACTGAGAGATCAGTACCGCACATATTGATGAGCGAGCCGAGTGTAGCGAATGTTCGATTCTGTACGCTCTGTGAAGCAGAGCTTTTGTGAGATCGAATAGTCTGGAGTGGTGAGTGGTTGTTTTGTGTGTGCATAGGTATTTGTTTTTAGAGGTGCGCCTATTTCAATATATCTTGTACGAAAAGACAAAGTTATTTAAAAGATTTTTTATAACTTCGGCAAGAGCAGGGTCTTGCTGTGGATTTTGATGTGTGGTAGCATATCCACATGGATATCTCACACAAAGTCCGCACAAATGCGGCAATCAGTTACTTCTTCCTAGGATTTCTCTTCCTGCTTGCGCGACGAAATCCTAATTTTGCAGAACCGTTCGTTCGAACTCATGCAAAAGCCGCTACGAAGATCCATGCTCTTCTTGCAGGATATATCATCTTGCATCAGATGTTGGTTTCGAAGCTGCTCTCGATTACAGTGCCATTTGTACCGATTCCTTTGGATCGAATTCTTTTGATCGCAGTGTTTGCGTATATATTTTTTCAGTTATTTCTCGGGGCATCACGAGCCTTCGCAGGGAAGTCTGCAACGGGATTCTCTCTTTCACTCGATCTAGGATTGGAAAATCTTTCGGGGGTATCTACGAATTCGGAATCTGAAATGATTCGAAGCGTGCTTTCTTTTGTGCCATTTGTAGGACTGTTTATCTACGAACATCTAAAAACTCCACTGACGAGACTCGGGATTCGCGTGGGTGGATTGATGAGCGTGCTTTCGCTCCTGCTCTTTGTTTTTTCAAAGTGAGAAAGTGTGCTCGTATCGCTGATGTTTTTCTATGTAGTACTGCTCGTTACAATCGGGATTTTGCTCTTTCTCGGAAAGGGAATCGAATTCTTGGGTATGTTTTCGGTAATTCCAGGATTGGAAGACATTGCTCTCGTGTACCGTACACTTCCTCGATATATCGCGGATATTGGACAGGCGATCATTGGCAAGAAGGATGACCTAAGTTTCAAAACTCGTATGATCGAACGGTATCATATGGAAGCAAAAACAGACACAGAACTTGCTGGATATTTCAATGGATCACCAGGGCCATTCTCGCCGTATATCATCTATATCCCAGTTCTCAATCTGCTCTATATCGTACGATTCTTTGCTCCAGGTAAATCACCATACGTCATGGCGATCGGACAGGGAATAGTACTTACCGCGATCGTGGGGTGTGCAGGATATTATTATGGAATGTTTGACCCAATCCTCACACTCGCACTGCTTCCAATCAGCCTCGGTCTTGCAACGATTAAGTCTCGACCATTCTATCGTATCCCTGTTCTCTATGAGCTCTCAGCACTCATATCGTTCCTTTCGTTCGGACTCATATCGAGCACGAAGGTGATCCGTACAAAGTCTCAAGAAGAGAAATCAGTGAGCTATAAGGTTTAATAAAAATTCCCCTTCGTATTTCTACGAAGGGGAATTTTTTATTTCTCAAGAACTGCCTTGATTCGGCGAACTCCAGAGCTGGATGATTCTTCTTTTTGGATTTTGAACTTTCCCATATTGGCAGAAGTTACTACGTGAGGACCTCCACAGAGTTCTTCTGAGTAGATTACTCCGTCGCCTCCTTGCATCTTGTAGACAGTTACGACGTCTGGATACTTTTCCCAGAATGCGCCTTCGACACCACGAGCTTTTGCTGCTTCCTTTGCTTCTTCGCTGATCGTAACACTCAAGCCTGAGTTGATAGCATTGTTGACGAAGTCTTCGATCTGTGTGAGCTGTTCTGGAGTGACTTTCTCAGGGTGAGTGAAGTCGAATCTGAGTCGCTCAGATGTGATATTCGAACCTGCCTGATGAACGTGTGCCCCGAGTACCTTACGAAGTCCGGCAAGCATAAGGTGACAAGCTGTATGGAGGGCAGTAGTCTCTTCTCCCTGATCAGCCAGTCCTCCCTTGAATTTTCCTTCCGCAGCGGTTCGTGAGAGTTCTTGGTGACGAGCGAATGCTTCGTTAAATCCAGCTTCATCTACGCTCAGTCCACGCTCCTTGGCGAGTTCTTTTGTCATCTCAAGCGGGAATCCGTATGTATCGAAGAGAGTGAATGCAGATTTTCCATCGATGACTTCAGTTCCATCTTTGGCAATCTTCTCGAATTCTTTCATTCCCTGATTTACCGTCTTTGCGAACTTTTCTTCTTCACGATTGAGTTCTTCGATGATCTTTCCAGCATTGTTCTTCACTGACTCGTAGACATCTGAGAATTTCGCGATATAGAGTTCAGCAATCTGTGCGATCACTGGCTGCTCGTACCCCATCTTGTAGAATTCTCGGATCGCACGACGGATGAGTCGGCGGAGGATATAACCCTGATCGACATTCTTTGGCACACAACCATCGGCGATCATGTGAGAGGCAGATCGGATGTGGTCCGCGATGATACGGGCCCCACGTGCATCGTATGATGCGCCAACGATACTCTGGATCTTTGTAAGAACATCCGCGAAGATATCGGTCTCGTATACATTCTTTACACCGTTAAGCGTCGCAGTTACACGCTCGAGTCCCATACCAGTGTCGACACACTGAGCAGGAAGCGTTACGAGAGTTTTCTCGTCTACGCGGTTGTACTGCATGAAGACATTATTCCAGATCTCCATCCACTGCTTCGAGTGAGTTCCTTTGTTTCCCTGCGGTTCTCCTTCTCCTACCCAGTAGAAGATCTCAGTGTCTGGTCCGCATGGTCCAGTTGGCCCAGCAGCCCACCAGTTGTCCTCGGCAGGAAGTCGCGCGATGCGTTCATCACCGAAATCAAGACCATTTTTCGCCCAAACATCCTTCCAGATCGCGATACTCTCGCTATCAAGTGGAGCATTTTCGTCTCCTTCGAATACTGTTACGCTGATCATCTTTGGATCGAGACCAAGCCACTTCTTATCCGTGAGAAATTCCCATGACCAAGCGATTGAGTCCTTCTTGAAATAGTCTCCAAGTGACCAGTTTCCGAGCATTTCGAAGAATGTGAGATGTGTATCATCACCAACATCGTCGATATCTCCAGTTCGTACACATTTCTGCACATCAGCGATACGCTTTCCCATAGGATGTGGCTCACCGAGAAGGTACGGAACAAGAGGCTGCATACCCGCAGTATTGAAGAGAACTGATGGATCGTTCTCTGGGATGAGTGGGGCAGATGGGATGACCGCGTGTGCCTTCGTCTTGAAGAATTCGAGATACTTGCTTCGGATGTCAGATGAGAGGATAGCCATATGGATGCGTAAATAATCGGAAGTTGCATTGTATAGAAAATATCGATGACTTCAAGCGCCTCTTCGTGAAGACTTCCGTGAGAGTCATAGACAATGGTATTTTATTAGTTATTTTACCAAATCAGTCAATATTATTGCTGGTCTATATGTGCCCGCAGTGTTTGCTGCTATATTTGTCTGTTGCTGGCTTTCTTGTTAGTGATGGAAACAATGATTCTACATAGAAACAAAAGATCCGCTGAGTGTCTGGTTGATGATCTCACGCCGAGTACATGCACTTGTCATCTCGCACACAGACCCTCCATGCTATACCGAATTTCAGGATGCAATCCTGGAGGATTGAGCTATTCTAAAGGCTTATAAAGAGGAAATTCCTCCTTAGTCTTCAAGGGTGGTAGATATAAATACGTAACATTGAATCGTATATAAAAGACACTCCGGAGAGTGTCTTTTATGGTTACATCTTGGGTCGGGCAAGACTCGTGATATAGGCGATAGCAAGAGCATCGGCTGCATCGTCAGGCTTTGGGATGTCAGAGAGTCCAAAGAGGATTTTGAGAGCGTTTTGGACTTGGAGTTTTTTGGCAGCCCCGCTTCCGCAGATGCCCTTTTTGACCTGAAGTGGGGTATATTCGTAGATCGGAATCCCACGTCGTGCGATCGTGTGCATGATCACTCCGCGGCTCTGAGCGACATCGATGATGGTGGTTTGATTGCGAAAAAAGAAAAGTTTTTCTATTCCACAGGCATCTGGTTTGTACATCTCGATGAGTTCACTTAGATCCTTCTCGATATCGATGAGTTTGAGGGCTGCATCGAGTTTCGGGGTGGTGTGTATGACTCAGAAATTCAAAATAGTCCGCTTCGAGCCCGTTACTTCAATCACTCAAAATCCAACCGTCGTTGTACCAGGATCGATTCCGAGAATAATTGACATATTATTATTAGTATGCTTAAATAATTTATATTAAATACAAATCACTCACCACCTCTATGTTTAGCGTTACAGAGGTACTTGTTGAAGTACCTATCTCTGATAAAATCAAAGCTTCGAAACTTTCTGAGGCAGAGAAAGATCAGTTTCTAAAGCTGATCTGTTATTTTACTCCTGCGGAGATTGAGGATCTCAAGACGCTTCTTTAGTATAGAACTGAACTGTAGGTGAGTAGTTTGTGTATGAGCCCGTTTGTATCCTGGTAGCCACCGGTGAGTATGAGACGGGCTTTTTCTGTTTCTTCGAACGAGAGTCGGCCCGTGTGTCGCTTTCCTCCAAATATATCACTTTCGATGAGCTTGCAGTATGGTGTGTAGAATTCATCGCTCAAAAGGAGTGCCTGAAGCTCTCCATATTTACTGAGATATTCTTGGAACATGGTCGCGAACTCATAGAGCTTTTCTCCACTGCGGATAGCTCGGATAAGTCCATAGAGACGACCGGTCGAGAGGATGTATTTCTTGGTAATCACAAGATGGAGTGCCTTCTCAAGTGGATCGTTAGTTCGTAGAATTACCGGTCCTTTTTTGAGGACAAACTTGCGATACTGGGCCGTGATGAGGGATTCGATAAGCCCATCGAGGATCTTGTTGTAAGAGCTCGCGACAGAAAAACCGTCCCCATTCGGATTGCGAGAGAGGTGGTAGTAGCTGATCTCGGAGTCGATGAGATATTCGAGGAGATTTTTGGGTGCATTCATGAGCAAAATATCCCCAAAATATCCTCGGATACGATTGGAAATGATGGCTTCTTGGTTTTCACGCAGAAAGTCTTCTTTTCCGTTCTCGGTCATCTTGGTCACCTTTCGCTTGGCAATCTTGTGGATGTCTTCTTCGACAACGCGCTTCATCCACGCTGCAGAGTTTGCAAGTTTGCGCTTGAGGATGTCGATCTCGGCGAGAAGTTCTTCGTGGCTAGGAGTTGCAGTCATGGTGATTAGATTCGATATTGGGCGAGGTTGGTACTCAGAAGTTCGAGTTTTTCGGCGAGAAGCGCAGCGTTGTTTGCTTCGAGATTGAGTCGAAGGAGGGGTTCGTTTGAACTTGGTCGGACATTGAACCACCAGTCGCTGTAACGAACCGTGAGTCCGTCGAACCGATCCTGTGTTCCATCGTTGAATTCTTCTGCGAGTTTTTCGATTACGGCTTTTGGATCAGCTACTTCGTAGTTGGTTTCTTCGATGTTGTGATATTTAGCAAACTTCGCCTGAAGCCCTGCGGCGCTGAGTTCGTACTGTGCGAGGTATTCGAGCACGCACACGAATGCCGCTACTCCAGAGTCTGCATTGCCGAGCTCTCGGAAGAAATAATGACTCGAATGCTCACCTGCGAAGATGACATCCGGATCATTTTTCATGCGTTCTTTGATGTATACGTGTCCGACTTTTTCTCGGATCACTTCTCCACCATTGGCACGAACGGTGTCTGCGACGATATTACTGCAGGTTGCATTGTGGATGATTTTTCCACCTGGCTTTCTTGCGAGGAGCATCTCGGCGATCGCGCAGAGTGCGATCGAGGCACTGATGATCTCACCATTTTCATCACACATGACCGCGCGGTCTGCGTCACCGTCGAAGGCTACTCCGATATCCGCTCCAACTTCGCGTACTTTTGCGATGAGGTCGACCATGTTCTTTGACTCGATCGGAGATGGGTGGTGATTTGGGAAATTCCCATCTGGCTCGAAGAAAAGTGGGACGAGTTCGAAACCGAGTTTTTCGGCGAGCGCCCCCATGAATACTCCAGCTGTCCCATTTCCTGCATCGGCTACTACTTTGAGTCCTGAAAAATCCGACATCGTAAATGATGCGATCTTATCGATCCAACCAGCGAGAATATCGCGAGTTTCGAAAGTTCCACGAGTATAGGATTCTGCTGTTTTCCCAGTTTCGATGATATGAATGAGCTCGGGTGCAGCTTGCTTGAGGTTGATGGGTTCTGCATTCTTGAGGCAGCATTTCATCCCATTGTACTGCTTGGGATTGTGACTTGCGGTGATCATGACCGAGGCAGTAGCATCTGCATAATAAATACTACTGAACTGGAGCATATCCGATGATACGATCCCGATATCTGCCACATTTTGCCCAACACTTAGAAGTCCTTCGATAAAGGAGGATTTCATGCTCAGAGTGGAGAGGCGTGCATCTCCACCGATGATGATCGTCCCCATTGGAGCCCAAAGTCCGAATGCCTTTCCAAGCTCGAGGAAGTATGATTCGTCGATCTGTGTCGGATAAATACCTCGAAGGTCGTATGATTTGAGAAGTAGCGAAAAGTCCATGATCGGTGATTTAGTTTTGATCATGGTATTGGCTTTTGAGAATTGGCAAGCAGTTTTCGATCTTCTAGATACTTGCTGAGTTTTTGAGGTCGATTCTACGGATGTAATATCGGTCGAGTTTCTTGACTCGAGCACCTTCTCGAACCATGTCTACTGCGAATTCGATCACAAATACTGCATCGAGATTAGCAAGCTCATCCAATACAAGAGCATCGTTGCCTGGATTTCGAAGCTTGTATAGTTCGAGGATGGACTCATAAAATTCAGCTTTTTTATCGATGGCTTCTTTATTGAGGGGGAGTGGATGTATAAATTCACTGTACATCTTATATAAACCTTCTCACTCAGGCTTATATGTTTCGAGGATAAACTGTTCTAATTTTCTCGCCGTATCAACAGTATTACTGAGTTTGAAGCGAGCTACAACGCCTTCTTGTTGCTGTTTGGCTTCAATAGCTCAAAGGATTCACTTTTGAGGTCATTCACGCTTGCTTTCAACTATCAATACGCTGAGCTCTTTCAGCATATTTGATTCTACGCTTGCTTGCTTTTGGGCGGCGTACTGAGTCTGAAGTGCCATGATATCATCCTTGTATGTTTGTATACCAGTAATTCCACCTGCAGTAATAATTCCTGAAGAAAGAACAAATTTCACAGCATTACTATAGCGCAAGAGAAGGCCTTGAATACCAGTTTTTTCGCGAACGGATAATTTTGGACTTCATTTTGGTAAATCTGGGGAATGAAGAGTCATGCAGAAGCGTGTAAATTACTGGGTCTTTTTTGTGCCGAATACTCCTTGAAGCTTCTTTCCAAAGCTTTCAAAGCCAGCATATGCGTTGTTGGCAGTCTTTTTTTCCTCTTCTGCTGATCATTTGATGGCATCTCGTTGTTCCGCTATGTTCTGTTTTGCTACTGCATCACGGATGGCCACTGTAGCTTTTGTATGCGCTTTAAATCTCTCCATTGCAACCTTGCTGTTTTGATCTTCAAAACGAGTGGTTACAGAATTAAGGCCAAGTAGCTTTGCAAGTTTTTCCTGATCCCTTGCGAATCCCTCATTCAAGAGCGTGCGATAAGTAAGGGTGCTGATCCCCTTTTTTCAGTTTTCTTCATCGATGTTTTTGTTGCAGTTTGCGAGTGCGTTCTTTGCTTCGTCTGCGGTTGGCTTGAGTGTGGAAACTGCATCAGTAACAGCTTCAGGAGAACAGCTGACCGTTTTTGTTTCTGGATTGTATTTGAGAAGTTCTGACATATTAGAGAAATGAAAGAGTGCTTGAAATATCTGTACGCTCGGCTTCTTCGCGGGCAATATTGCGATCACGAATAATGAGTCCATTTACGCTGTTTGCGGTTTGAGCAACACTTTTGTAAAAGCCTCATAGTAACTGGGTCATATCTATGAGACGTTCGTTGCTGCAGGTGGCGAGCTCTGCGGTGATTGCTTCACGCGCTGAATCATCGAGCCCGAGGGCATCGATGATCTCTTGACTGAGTGTGAGAATAGTTTGAGGGTCAATCATATACCCATGATACCGTATTTGAGCTGTGTTTGTCAATTTTTGAGATAGAGTTCTCCGCTTCTACAAAAAGAAGTAGCAATCTACTTGACATATGTATAATGTATGAGACGATTATGGAGTAAATAAAAATCCATATGACCAATCAGCTTATTCTCGATCTCGATGCACCAGCACGTCCAGCTCGTCCTGCGGCGGTGCGACATAGTACGAAGGCAGTATTCCAGCCTGCATCAAGTCTTATTGAGGCTTCTCGTTTTGCACTTAAGTATACCTACCGTGGACGAAGTTATCTCGTTCGAGGGAACTACCACCTCACGAAGGCAAGCTATCTCGCAGATGATCAGATTTCGCGCATCGTGGACTATGTTTCGGTGGATCGCATATTTACCTACCGCAATGGTGGATATGCCTACATTCCAGTTCTTAAAACCGAGGAAATGCAGCTCTCATCGGCCGTAAGTGAAACACTTAAGGATCCATATTGCAATCCGTACCTCACTGTTGTCTACGACCGAGAAGTAGCTCGATAGGCTTTGATTTGAAGATTTTGACTTTTTGCATATGATGCGCGGGCCTTCGGGCCTTTTTTCGATATTTTTGAAGTATTTCAAGTATCGATTCGTCGTCGCCCCCATAGTTCAGTGGATAGAACAAGGCACTCCTAAGGCTTAGACGCAAGTTCGATTCTTGCTGAGGGCACCATTCACGATTTCTAACAACTCCCATATGGACCTTGCGTCCACGATCCTCTCTTTCTTTATTTTGCTTGGGCTTCTTGCATTCTTTGCAGGAACAGAGATCCCACTTATGTCGATTTCTGCACATAAGCTCGAAAGTTTTTTGCGCGAACGACGCTTTGGCGCAAAGACACTCGCAGATATCAAGAAAAACAACGAACAGCTCCTCATTGTAAACCTTATTGGTACTACGGTAGTAACGATTGCGATTTCCTCTATTTCTACAGTGGTCGCGATCAGGTTTGCGGGGGAGTTTGGTTTCTCGGGAGATCAGGCTGTTGGGTGGGCGATTTTCATCGCTTCGGCGGTGATTTTACTCTTCGGGGAAATCGCTCCGAAAATCATCGGAGTTCGTTTTACGGAAACTACAGCACTTGCGGTTGCACCGATTTACGGTACGCTCATGTTCCTGTTTCGTCCGCTTAACTTCCTCATCCATTTCTTCGTTCGACTTTTGAACTTCATAACTGGCGGAAAGGGGGATATGCATGGATCATCGATCTCTGCCGAAGAACTTATCGCCTTCATCGACCTCTCACGAGAGAAGGGTGCAGTAGAGGACGACGAGCACCGAAAGATCAAAAACATCCTCGATCTTTCGGATACTGATGCTTCATCAGTCATGACTCCACGTGTCCAAGTAGAATTCATCTCATGTGAGACGACGGTAGGCGAGGCGATGGATATATTCCTCAACTCATCCCACTCTCGACTTCCGGTCTATCGAGAAACTCCAGATAACATTGATCACGTCGTTACGCTTCGTGAAATCCTCGAATGGAATAAGGCGGGACTCACAGATGCAATGCTCTGCAGCCTTGAACTTGAGAAGATCATCAAGGTTCCAGTGACGAAGCCGATCGACTCTGTATTCGAAATCTTCCAGCGTGCTCATAAGCATATCGCGCTCGTTATCGACGAACACGGTGGGGTAGCAGGTGTCATCACCATGGAAGATATCGTCGAAGAAGTATTCGGGGATATCAAAGATGAGAAAGACAAAGAAGCAGAATACATGAAGAAGTGTTCAGACGGAACTATGCTCATCAATGGTGGAGTACTCATCGATGATATTATCCAAGAGTTTGAGATTGATGATATCACGGATATTGGACTTGATGAATCATTTCTTGGAGAGACGGTATCATATGTTATCATTTCGCTTCTCGAACGATTTCCAGATCCGAACGAAACGCTTACAATAGGCTCAAGTTGAACACTCCTTTCGCTCCAAGTTCAGCACGTAGCCGATGGAAAAATAGAAGATATTAAAATTCGAAAAATAACCCGCTAGCATGCTCGCAAGAATTACCATAGTAGGACGTCCAAACGTTGGAAAATCCAGCATCTTTAATGCTCTCACCGGACACAAGATCGCGATCGTTTCTGACATCGAGAATACCACTCGAGACATCCTCGAATACCAGATCCACGACGAAGAAGCGAACATCAGTTATGTGATCGCTGACTCCGGAGGTCTTTCGTTCGGAAGTAACGACGAAGTACTCGCCGACGTTCGAAAGCGCGTTGCTGAGTCCGTTGATCGCTCTGATATCATCCTTTTCGTACTCGAATACGACAAAATCACGACCTTCGATGAAGAAATCGCGAAACTTTTGCGACGTTCTGGCAAGAAGGTAGTGATTGCTGCAAACAAGGCCGATAATGCGGACCGTGTCCGTGAAGCACAGGCGCTTCTCTCGCTTGGATTTCCTGAACTCGTTCCAACGAGCTCACTCCACTCACGTGGTATTTATGATCTCTCTGAGACGTTTGCGCGCATTCTCAAGGCAGATGGATACAACTACAACGAGCCAGTTTACGACGATCAATTCCTCAAGATTGCCATCATCGGACGTCCGAACGTTGGAAAGTCTTCTCTTGTTAATGCAATGACTGGTGAAAACCGTGCCATGGTGCGAGATATGCCAGGAACAACTCGTGACTCGATCGACTCGATCCTCGACTACAAAGAAGAGAAAATCGTTCTCATCGACACGGCTGGTATCCGCCGCTCAGGGAAAATCGGAGCTCGCAATATCGAAGACTGGAGCGTGATGCGTAGTGAACGAGCTATCGAGCGTGCTGACATTGCAGTGATCGTTATTGATGCAAATGAGGGGATCACCGCACAAGATCAGTCGATCGTTGGAAAGGCACTCGAATCTTCAAAGGGTCTTGTCCTTGTATTCAACAAATGGGACGTAGTGCTCGGTCGCAAAGATGTAAACGCTGAAACAATCAAGGAAGAATACCTCGGATATCTTCGTCGCAAGTTTGAATTCATCTCATATGTTACTCCGATCTTCTCAAGTGCGATCGATGGAAAGCGTATCGATGAGATCCTCGATCTCGCGATCTCGATCCGCAACGAGCGAATGAAGCGTGTGAAGACAGGTGTCTTCAACAACTTCCTCGAACAAATTGCATTCAAGCATCCACCTACCGGAAACAAGAAATCTCACAAGCCAAAGATTTTCTACGGTTCTCAGGTCGATGTAAATCCACCAAAGTTCCTCATCTCCGTGAACAACGAGAAGCACTTCCACTTCTCATATCCACGATATATCGAGAACCAGATCCGAGAATATTTTGGATTTGGAGGTACTCCGATCATCATCGAACTCAAGGGGCGTGAAAGTATCTTCAAGAAGGGAGGAGGACTCAAGGCTGAAGACCCAGAGTATATCGAGAAGATCGCGAATTCATTCCACAAAGAAGACGACCAAGTGAAAAACCGTCGTACCTTCAGTAAGGGGGTTCGTCGTAAGAAAACAAAAAAATAGTCCCAGAGGGGCTATTTTTTGTAGAATATTTCTTGGAGCAAGTCTCTTGTTTTCTTTGGAATATTCTGAATTGGTTTTGAACTGTAGAGATTTATACGAGAAAGGTTGCTATCCTGGTCTTTTCTTCCAGGTGGTTCGAGCAGGGGATTATTTAGGAGTTCGAGGACTTTTTCGTGGGCATATGAGATGGAGAAAATCCGATCAGCCTGAATACTGCTTGAGAATTTTAAACCTCTTGCGAGACAGCTTTCGATGAGCGAACGCAGAATATCCTGTAATCCAGAATGAAAGTCAGATTGTGGAATATAGAAGTTGAATGTAGACATTTCTGAGACTCTTTTGAGCATAGGATCTTTTTCGTATTCCATCCCAGTCTCCTCGAGAAGTTGAGCAAATTCATCCGCATTCAGTGGACTCACGTCTATCGTTTCGCTGGATGTGATATACAGGGTGCTATCGGTAAAATTCTTGACGATCAATCCTGCTGTTCTGAGGTAGGCAGGATCAAATACGATATCAATTGCTCCGAAACGAGTCGTTGGATCATCTCAATCGGCAAGTTCATCTATGGTAATCTCACAGCTTTCTATCTCGCGAAATCCAAGATTGATGCCATAACGTTGCTCTTGATCTGTGATGCTTTCTAATATCTTCAGACTTGCATGTCTGGGGAGGGCGAATGTGATAGCTTCTGAAATATCTTCCGATCTTTGTGACTTAGGAGTGTTACCCTTGTCGTAGGGGTATCTTTTATAAGGAGTTTGCATGTTCAGATTCTACTGACGAGAGGCGTTCCAAGTTATAGCTTTGAGCTGAGTGTAGATCATATCAGCGTCTTTGAGATTTTGGTTTGCGATCGTTCGGAAGTCTTTGCGACCAGTGCGCTCAAAACTCTTCATGTTCGCAAAATAATTATTGAGCGAGTATGTAAGATACTCAAGGTTACTTGCGATATCTTCTGCAGTGTACTTGCTAACTGATCCATCCTGAAGTCGTACGAGTGTATCTCGCTTCGCTTTTGAGACAAATAATCGCGCATCCATGAGTTTCGTATTGAGTACGTCGGATCGGAATATAAAACTTTTCAGTCGGATATCATCGAATCGATCCTCAATAGCAGTGTATCCGACGATATTGTTCGTGAAAAAATCGCTTGCAGATACAATATTTGCGCTGCTGATGAATGAAAAAAGTATGGCGAGTACTATAAAAAATCTAGTCATAAAAATGGGGAATTACTTTCTTCTTTGTAAGAGTTAATTTTAAGTTGTCAATATTTCCACGCTTTATGCGCAAAAACTGCGCATCTATTTGCAATTTCGTGGCTTTTTTTTAGAATGAAATGTCGCTTTATAGCCACTAAACAGAACCTGAAAAATGAAGCAGAAACCAAAGAAGTCCCGAGAAGAAATGATTGATATGATCAAGAACGCTACGAATAAGACCCCAAAAGCACCTAAGAAATACAATCCACTCATCGCACTCTTTGTGATCGCGGTGATTTTATCTGCGATTTTCGTGGTGGTAAGCGGAGGACCAAAAGAAAACATCAACGACAAGATCGGTCTTAACCAAGTAGTTACGAACTATCTTTCTGGTTCATACCAAGAATTGATCGTTGAAGGTAACACGCTCACTGCCAAAAAACCCGAACGAACAGAAGTGGTTGCAGGCAAGAATGTTTCGATCATTGACATCGATAAAATCCAACTTCCACCCCGAGATAGTCTCACGGAGCTTGGATTCTCTGACAAGAAAAATAATACCAAAATCACTATCAAGGATGATTTCTGGGGGAAATTCATGACGGATTCTCTTCCTGGTCTCATCGGGATGATCATTCTCGTGGTGATCGTGATGCTGATGTTCACTCGCATGAGTGGTGGGGGCGGCGGTCCGATGGCATTCATCAAATCCCGAGCTCGTATTTATGAGCCAGGGAAGGATCGTGTAACTTTCGCAGATGTTGCGGGTTCAGCCGAAGAGAAAGAAGACCTCGCCGAGGTGGTTGATTTCCTCAAAAACCCTAAAAAATTCCGTGATCTTGGAGCAAAAATCCCTCGCGGTATCCTCATGGCAGGCCCTCCAGGTACGGGTAAAACCCTCCTCGCACGAGCCGTTGCTGGAGAATCTAATGTTCCATTCTTCTCGATTTCAGGTTCTGAATTCGTAGAAATGTTCGTCGGGGTCGGAGCATCGCGTGTTCGTGATCTCTTCAAGGAAGCCAAAGAACGAGCTCCTGCGATCATATTCATCGACGAGATTGATGCGATCGGAAAGAAGCGTTCTCCTGGTATTGGAGGTGGACACGATGAACGAGAACAAACGCTCAACCAGCTGCTCACAGAAATGGATGGATTTGAGAACGACACGAGCATCATCGTTCTTGCTGCTACCAACCGTGCCGATGTGCTCGACAAGGCCCTCCTTCGTCCAGGACGATTCGACCGCAAGGTAACGATCAATCTCCCAAACCTCGAAGATCGCATCAAGATCCTCGAAGTCCATGCAAAGGGGAAACCTATAGCAGAAGACGTAGATCTCCGTAAGATATCTTCATCAACGATTGGTTTCTCAGGTGCAGACCTCGGTAATCTCCTCAACGAAGCTGCTATCCTCACGGGTCGCCTCGGACTCACACAGATCACACAGGCTACGATCCAGCAGTCGATCGAAAAGGTGCTCATCGGAAATACCAAGAAATCTTCTCGTATGACAGATCTCGAGAAGAAGATTACTGCTTACCACGAAGTTGGACACGCGATCGTTGGGAAAATGCTCGCCAATACAGACCCTGTTCACAAGATCTCGATTATCCCACGCGGAAATACGGGTGGAGTGACTTGGTTCCTTCCTGAGAAGGATACTACCTATATCACTAAGGCAAAATACTTCGACGAACTCGTTACATTCTATGGAGGACGTGTTGCAGAAGAGGTATTCTTCGGAAAAGACTACGTAACAACTGGCGCATCCAACGATATCGAGCGCGCTACGGCAATCGCTCGTGCGATGGTGATGCGATACGGATTTGATGATGAACTCGGACCTGAGAATTTTGCATCTGATGCGATCGAAGGAAATTATCTCGGAAGCGAAGGTGGGCGTAAGATATTCTCTGACAAAACTCAGGAGAAAATCGATGAGAAGGTGCGAGGCATCCTCATGACTGCCTACGAACAGGCTCGTTTGATCATTACACAGTATCGATCTACTCACGAAAAGATTGCAGAGGCATTGTTAGTAAAAGAAGAAATGCTCGCAGCCGAATTCGATGAATACTTCACAGATATTGCGGTCCCAAAGAAAACAGTCGCGTAAGATTTCGCAGTTTTTTCCGTTTTTTTCCAGCGTTTCTAGGATATACATCCTGCATGAAACGCTGGTTTTTTGTACTGCTTGCAGTCTTATGTATTGGGGTTGTCACTGCTTTTGCCACCACTCGGATCGTGATCGATGAGGTACTTCCGAATACCTCCGATGACGCGAATCTTGAGTATGTCGAGATCGGAAACATCGACTGCCTTGAGGTTAATCTCTCAGGGTATGTTTTACGTGATGCAAGTGGGAAAACATATCTTCTTTCGTGAACTATTGCATCAGGTGCACATAAAAAAGTGCTACGTCCTGAATCGAAAATCATCCTTAATAATACCGATGAACGAATCGATCTACTCGATGACTCAGGTGCTTTAATTGATCAGTTTTCGTATGCAACGAGTTCCAAAGATATAGCACTTTCTACTGGGCATTTTGTGCTTTCAGTTTGTTCATCTCCGGTGATTGATCCACCGGTCATTACTCCAGACCCTGTTACGAATACTGGTGGTGCGACCGCGACTCAGACATGAGTGATACAATCAGGATCAACTCAAACTGGATCTATAGGTACAAATACAGGGATTCTGATCCCAGATCCGATAGTTATTCCATTGCCACCGGTGGTTTCTACGGGGTCAATAACTCCTGATGCTTCGAGTTGATCCACCGTTTCAACGGGCGTAACCTCGACTGGCACGAGTTCAACTTGAACTATCCAGGAAATCCCAGCGAGTAATACGGGCATCATTTTGACGAATACAGGAGGAACGATAGTTCATACTTGAGCTGTATCTAATTGATCGGCGGATGAAACCTGAAGCCTTCCTCCTCAGGTGAGCAATACAGGTTCTTCTACCTCCTGATCTATCGGATCATGAAATATATTCACAGGAGCATCGTTTACAGGCGAGCTCGATCCTGAAAAACTCCTTCTCTATGACCTCGACAGCAACTGAAAGATCGACCAACTCGTGATCCAATATCCATTTGTACTCACTGGAGCTCTCGATGCCACAAAACTCATCGTTTATTCAGCGACAGGAGGACTTTCCGATACTCGCATCGAATCTTCAACGGGTGTTATCGAATCGCTCACATACTCTGGGAATCTTCTTCAGATAGATCTCATTGAGTGAAATATCGAACATCTCGATCTCAAGATCAACACAACAACCTCCAGCGATCTCCGACTCAAAACCTATACAGGATTCTGACTCCAGACCCTCGATGGAAGGATGGTGAACCCGATTACATATACAAAATCATTCCGTGCCTACAGTGGGGCATATATCGAAAATACTGCCTACATATCTCCGCCAGTAGTTCCAACTTCGTCGTGAGGTGGAAATCTGCCTTATACGACCGAGAACATTATCATCTACGGTCGATCCCTTTCCGATCCTAAGATCACAGTGCAATCTGGACTTACGCCTGAGAATATTTGTAAGTCAGCACCTTGTCGTGTGAATTTTATTGCAACTCCTAAGTTCAAATATGAGAAATGTAACTGGGTATTTGATGGGGCAATTGTTGAAAACAAAAATCTTACCACCTGTAACCCTTCCCAGATAGAATTTCAGCCTGGAAATCATCGAGTGACGCTCTATTTCTTCGAAGAATGAAATCCTGCAAATATGATTGGTGTATCAATGATGATTTATGAAAAAGAAACTGATGTTACTGCTATAGTTTCCAATGAATCCACGCCACCAAAAGAAAAATCCCCTAAGAAACCAGCAAGATCCTCTACACTCCCAAGTCTTGCCGAGGTATTTATTACACCCACGGTTGAGCTGTTATACGGACAAATTTCTGATGCTCTTTTCCCACTTGTAGCAGGGGATACAAACAGTGCTGTGGTTAAAAAATCTGTTAAAAAGCCATCTACTAAGGCTGTCGCTCCCAAGAAAATCACCAAAGCTCCTGCAAAAATCCCCAAAAAAACTGCAGTCAAAAAACTCTCAAAGCCCAAGAAGGTTACTGTCAAAAAACCAAAGGTGCTTGCAGTCAAGAAAACATCCTCTAAAGCAAAAGCCTCAAAAAATCCTCCTGAGCCAGTTTTAAAAAATCCTCAAAAACCCCAAGAAAATACACTCTCGCCCATTGCTCGTGTTGTAGCCGCAGGAAGCCTTGCCTGTATAGCATGAACGGGTGGTTATTTTATAGGAAGAAGGAGAAAAATTTCTTGCAGTGATACTGTTGTATCGTAGTATGAGTGCATGAAAAAATTTCTCTCATCTCGAAGCCGTCTCGAGTTCATTCTTGCGGCCGGTATATTTCTCTGTGTAGGTGCCGTAAGCACTGCGTGGGCCTTTGGTTGGATCGTGCTTGGCACACATGCACACACCACACCACATAAGGTGCATTTTCATGCGAACTTTGCTGTCTGGATCGACAAAGCATTTGTTGACTACAGTGGTAATCAATACATGGAGGAACTTGCGAGTTGTGCAGTTGATCCGAACAAAGAAACACCACAGGATCGCGTGCACCTCCACGAGAATAAAGGCGGACTGATTCATGTCCATGATGCCGGTGCAACCTGGGGACACCTCATGAGCAATCTTCGCTGGAATTTCGGTGCAAATTACCTCGTAGATGCAACCGGAAAAATGTATCAAACCGATGCAAAGAATAAGCTTCGATTTGTTCTCAATGGAAAACTCATCCCTAACCCACAAAACTTAGAAATGCGTTCGGAAGATCGACTCCTTATTGATTATTCTTCTGCATCTGATGCTGAGGTGATTGCACGATTCGCCTGAGTGGGAACGAGCGCACATGAGCAGAATGGTCTACCAGATCCTGCTGCCTGTGGTGGTCATGATGAAGATAAATAAACATGCATAAAATCCTTCGCGCTCCTGCATTTTTTATCCCGGCGATCATTTCGTTTGGGATTTTTGCGTGGATTGAATTCAGTTTCTCGAATTTTGATCTCACTAAAGGAAACCTTGGAATTGTGACAGCATACTATGAGCTTGCAATGGCGGTTCTGACCCTCGTATTTATCCCGGTATTTTTTGGATTATCTGCGTATAAAATTGTCTATTTTACATCTTTTGAGAAGAAAGATGGAGCGGGAATGCTCGGATCATTTTTCTCGATTCTCGTTACGGGTTGTCCGGCGTGTAGTGTTACAATCGCAACGTACCTGGGACTTTCTTCGCTGATCTCGGGGCTTCCGTTTGTAGGACTTGAGATCCGAACACTGGGTGTTATTATGCTCATTGCTTCTACGGTGTATGTCTATCGTACGCTCTATGTCTGCCACCGAAAGAGTGCTTGATAAATATCAATTTTCCCTACACTATCCACAAACTTTTCCTATGAAACCAATCACAAAATGTATCATCCCGGCAGCGGGATTTGGAACTCGATTTCTCCCAGCAACCAAGGCTCAACCAAAGGAAATGCTCCCAATCGTGGATAAGCCAGTTATCCAATACCTCGTTGAAGAAGCAGTTGCAGCAGGTATTACAGATATTATCATCGTAACCGGTCGTGGAAAGCGTAGCATTGAAGATCATTTCGATAAATCTTTCGAACTCGAACACACACTTCTTGAAAAGAACAAAACCAAAGAACTCGCTTCGGTAGAGAGTATTTCAAGCCTCGCGAATATTGCTTACGTTCGTCAGCCACTTCCAAAGGGGGATGGTGATGCGCTTATGTATGCACGACATTTTGTGGGGAATGATCCATTTCTCGTGCTTTTTGGAGATGATCTTATTGCTCATGAAACTCCAGGTGCAAAGCAGCTCATCGAAGCATTTCACCGTAAGCAGTCTCCGATCATTGCACTCGAGCGAGTTGGAGATGATAAGGTTTCAAGCTATGGAATCGTAGAATCTACCAGTGCCGAGGGGCGAACACACAAGGTAGACCGATTCCTCGAAAAGCCAAAGGCTTCTGAGACAACTTCTCGCCTCGGTGTTATCGGGAAATACGTTCTCACGCCAGATATTTTTGATTATATCGAGAAGGCAACTGACGGAAAGGACTCAGAACGACGCCTTGCTGATGCATTCATTGCGATGCTTGGAGATCGTGATATCTACGGACTCGAAGTAGAAGGGATTCGTTATGACACGGGTGATAAGTTTGGATTCCTCCAAGCAACAATCGACTACGCCCTTGCGCGTGAAGACCTTGGACCAAAGCTCCGTGAATTTATGAAGACTCGAATCTAATGCGACTCGATCAGTATCTCGCCCAAGGACTCTCGCTTTCACGTAACCGAGCCCAGTTTCTCATAGATTCTGGACTCGTTTTTGTCGATGGAAAGCCTGCAACCAAGGCATCTCTTGAGGTTGAAGAAGCCAATGATGTATCCGTGAAAGATGATCCAAGACTGCGCTATGTTGCCCGTAGTGCGATGAAGCTTGCAGGATTTCTGGAGCGATTTCCAGTAGAAATTGTGGGGAAGTCCTGTCTTGATATTGGATCATCCACGGGCGGATTCACGCAGGTGCTTCTTGAACAATGAGCTGCCCATGTTACAGCGGTAGATGTCTGAACTGCCCAATTGCATCAAACGCTTCGAGGTCATGCGCGTATTACTTCGTTGGAAAATACTGATATTCGAACCTGGGAGAGCTCCCGTGAGTTCGATGTGATTACGATTGATGTATCGTTCATCTCACTTCGAGAAATTATCCCGCATGCAGTCAAGCGGCTTGCTCGGAACGGGAAAATGATTGTCCTCTTCAAACCGCAGTTTGAGGTTTGATCTCGCAATCTGCGTAAGACCGGAGTTCCAAAGAACGAACAGGTCGTACTTTCGGTGCTCACGGAATTCCGAGCATATATATCGCTCTTCGGGCTTTTCATCGTAGCAGACGCACCGTCTTCACTCATTGGCGAGGCGGGCAACCAGGAGTATGTATTTCTGCTTACGAAATCCTTGTAAAGGATCGATTCTCGTTTATACTTCCGCTTTCATTTTGAAACTATGGGACGCTGACCAGTTGTACAAAAACAGAAGGAACAAAACGCCAAAGAGCGTGGAAAGGTTTTCGCAATTCACGCGAAGCTCATCGCACTTGCCGCTCAGAAAGGTGCTGATCCAAGCGAGAATTCTGCTCTCGCAGAAGCTATCTCAGTAGCTAAAAAGGCAAATGTTCCGAACGATAATATCGACCGAGCTATCCGCAACGGAAGTGGTCAGGAAAAAGGAGCTGCTGCCATCGAAGAAGTTACCTATGAAGGCTACGGAGTCGGAGGCGTTGCGATCGTGATCAAGGCCCTCACAGACAACCGAAATCGTACTGCTCCAAGCATGCGTCATGCATTCTCAAAATGTGGTGGTTCACTCGGAGAAACCGGATCGATTTCCAATTTTGCTTTCAAATATCGCGGGATCATCGAACTCCCGATCAGCGAGATCACTCCAGAACTCGAAGAAATCATCATCGAATCTGGCGCAGAAGACTACCGACTCGAGAATGGGGAAGTGATTGTAGAGACTGTTTGGTCTGATCTCATGAAGGTGGCGAAATTCCTCGCAGCTAAAAACATCGCGTATAAAAGCGCAAATTTCGAATATCTCCCGAGCGTCACTGTGACCTTGGAGGAGTTTGACAAGGCACTCAAGGTGCATACACTCATCGAGACATTGGAAGAAGACGAAGACGTTGCTACGGTTTGGCACAATGCGATCATCCCAGATGATATCGCAGCACAGATCATCGCTCACGTAGAAAAAGCCCGCTTTCGAACCTAATATGACCCAAGAAGGAACTCAAAAAGCCTCAAAGGCTCAGTACAAAGAAGACAACAAGCTCGTTTATGAGCTTATGTCTGTACATCCCCTCACCGAATTCGATGAGATTTATTTCGCGGAACTTCTCGAACACTCGCTCTCGCTCTCGGTTTCTGAGAAGAAACGCGTGATCGATGCGATTTCTACACTCTCACAGTTCCAGATCGATGAACTCCACAAGGTGTTCGAAGATGAACGCGAAGAATTCCGCAAACTTCTCACCAAAGAAGGCGAAGTCATCAAAGATCTCGTGATCAAATCTCGAGACGGTTGGATCCAGCTTCGTGAGATCTACGTCGGTGAAATGGCAGAGCGCGAGCGTGTAAATGCAGATCAAGCCCGTATCGATGCACTCAAAGAGGGTCTAGGATTGGACGACGAAACAAATTAAGTATACAATCCTTCTAGACACTTCCTCCTTATACACTCCTTATGACATCCTCCTCCTTAGACGTACTCATTGTTGATGACAATGATTTTCGAGCTGAAATTTCGGCCGATTTTCTTACGACATTAAATCCTGAAGTTGCTGTTACTGTAGTTAAAGACTACGAGGCATTTCAGAAGGCTATCGAGACAAAAAGATGGGCACTTTGTGTGCTCGACGGTGAATTTCCAGAAAATGCAACTTCTCAAATTCAGTACAATGAAGAGCCACTTGGGATGAAGGCACTTGCAGCACTTGAAAAACAGGGATATTCACAAGATAACGTCGTAGTACTCTCAGGAAATGATATAATGGTAAAACATAGCACAGATCTTGGTTACAGCGCTGCGACCGTTGATCTCGCTGAGGCCTCAGTGAGATTGCGTCTTATGGGTATACTCAGTCCATGATGCGAATATATTGCTGCTTAAATCTCGATATTCATAAAGTGCTCAAGGTGATAACACCTTGAGCGTTTTTGTATCGCGATGAAATCAAACCGGATTACTTCCTCAGCGAGTCCGTTCTTGGTTGCATACAGTAGTCCACTTCTTCGTAAGTGTTTTCGTTTTTGCAGGGAAAGCGACTCTCTCGAATGTCCGCGCACGGTATTGGTGCGAAATTTTACTTCAACGAATACGGTGATCCCGTCCTTGTAGGCGATGATATCGAGTTCACCGCCGGGGATGGTCCAGTTCTTGAGGCAAATATCGTACCCTTGGCGTTCGAGATACGCACTCGCGATATCTTCTCCGTCCACTCCTATTTCTCGTGTCGACATATCAAAAACCCTATCATATGCGAGATATGATAGGGTTTGTTCGATTTCGTGGATTTTTCGGTGAATTATTCAACGTTGAGATTGTCGATCTTTTCGCGGATCTTGTTTTCTCCGTTTACCTTTGGATTGTAGTAGTCGTAGAGGAGTTTGATGAGTGCATCCTTGCCGAGTTCTTCGCTCTTGATCCCGATACTCTCGAGTGTTGTCTTGATCGTGCTCACGCGTTCTGCATTCGCCTTGCGCATCACATCGATATTGCGACGCTTTTCACGGATAGA
This sequence comes from Patescibacteria group bacterium, assembly GCA_049315825.1. Taxonomy (GTDB): domain Bacteria; phylum Patescibacteriota; class Gracilibacteria; order BD1-5; family UBA2023; genus JBMOJK01. The sequence goes on along the minus strand of JBMOJK010000001.1, from coordinate 30,901 downwards.
GCCGACTGTTTCTTCTGAAGTGATTGCGCTCCAGAATGATCGAAACATCCCAAACATTCCAGTATCGCGCACTGATTTCTCGAGGTCCTGATCATAGGGGACAACGATGTAGAAGTCCTTTTTCATGATCTGTGCCATATCGATGAGATTCGTGAGGAAATCGATATATCGATAGGTCTGCTCTTGTAGGAGGGGATTCTGCTGTTTTATAGCGAGATTCTTAAGCTTGAGAAGATAGCTTTCGATATCTACCTTAAGCGATCGCACGATGATCTGGATCGGAAATCGAAGCGAATTGAGAAACCGCTGGTATCCATAAATGATTGAATCCTGCTCTTCTTCGCTCTTGAGATTGAAATTGAGTGATTGAACTTTGAGGACCATGCGAGTCGAGCCATCCTTCATAATCATACAATTATCTCGGATTTCTGAGAACGGCATGTATTTTTGCGTGGTGGAGTCCTTGTGGGGAGTTTTGGCACTCTTTACTGAAGCAGTAGTTTTATCCGGCATATTTTAGAGTTTTCAGAGATTATCCTGGAGATTATCGATCTCGTGGAGTGAGACTTTATTTTGGTAGGTGGTTTTTGCGTTATTGTAGGAGACAACATATCCGATCTCGAGATTGGAGTAGCTTTCGGTTCATTTAGTCCAGACTCGGGTTCCCGTGTTGAGATTAAGTCGGATCATATTGAGAATAAATGGCAAAAATGTCATTTCTGAATTTCGAAAGAGTGCCACGAAAAGTGTTATAAGTACCACTAAAATAGCAGGAATTGAGGCTGCCTGAGGACCAATTCCTCATTCTAGAGACTTAAAAATCGAATACGCAATCCCTCCTCAGATCATGATGATTGCAAGCTGTCTGAGGGAGAGACCCAAAAATATGGTATCTTCGTTTTCGATTTGTACTGGAATCTTGTATTGCATGAGTGTAGTATATATTAAGTCGCACCAGCAGGCAACAAATCGAGCCTTTTTCTGTTGACTTTCGAGGCTTCCGACTTATAAAAGAGCCAACTTTTCTACTATGCGCTTCAATTTCATCAAAAACCGATTTACGTACTACGCAATTGCGGGAGTACTCACTATCGTATCTCTTGCTGCTCCGTTTGTCTTCCCGATGAATCTCGGTATCGACATGACAGGAGGTATCCAGGCTGAATTCGACTACCCAGGTACGCTCGATCTTCCAGCAGTTACCAAGACGGTAGAAACTGCAAAGGATGTAGTTACTATATCTGGTAAGCATGTAGTAAATAATGTTCTTGTATACCGAATTACCGGTGAGAATAAATTCGTTGTAGAAGCCGGATTCTCTCGTCTCGAAGGGATGAATGATCAGGCATTCGACGCTGCAAAGACGAAATTCCGTGATGAGATTGCAACTCAGCTTGGAACATCGAGCAAGGCAACACTCTCACGCTATATCAATGTAGGTGAATCATTTGGAGACTACATCAAGAAGACGGCATACCTTACACTCGCAATGGTTATCCTCTTCATCTCTCTCTATATCGCTTGGGCATTCCGAGGATCGATCGAAGGTTTTACAAGCTTCTCATTCGGAGCAGTTACTGCAGTATCACTCTTCCACGACGTGATTATTGCATTTGGATTCTACATCATCACTTCACACTTCCTTCCGGAGTTTAAGGTTGATACATTCTTCATCACAGCACTCCTCACGGTTCTTGGTTACTCAATCAACGACACAATCGTCGTAATGGACCGAATTCGTTCAAATCTCCGCCTTCCAGCTGCTAAGAAGCAGGCATTCAGTGATCTCATTGATAACTCAATCAACGACACACTTACTCGTTCGATCTTCACATCACTCACGGTTGTAATCGTTCTCTTCGCTCTTTTCTTCTTTGGACCACAGGCAATCAAGGGATTCACTCTCGCACTCATTTTCGGTACGTTTGTTGGAGCTTACTCATCTGTTTGTATTGCAGCACCGCTTCTCTACGACATTACAAAGAAGCGATAGGAGAGCTTCTTCAAAACACGATCTTTGTACTCATCACTGCACTTCCTTGTGTGGAGTAGCTCCCACTACGCCTTACTGTAGTGCTCGTGTTTCGCACAAATCTCATCGTTTTTGAGGAAGTCTCAAACCCTTGAGCTTCATACGAATCAAGCAGCTTTAAATAGAAAAAAGAAGCCCCTGCACTATGCAGGGGCTTCTTTTTTCGCAAAAATCATTTTACAAAAATTACGCTTTCACTATACTCGCCACGCTCTCAACAAGAGAACTATCTGCACCTATAGCTCAACTGGATAGAGTAGCGGTCTTCGAAGCCGTTGGTTGTAGGTTCGACTCCTACTGGGTGCACCATGTTGAAGCAAATAAGATACCTGCCCAGGTGGTGGAATTGGTAGACACGTACGCTTGAGGTGCGTATGCCGAAAGGTGTGGGGGTTCAAGTCCCCCCTTGGGCACCAAATTAATCCTCAAAAAATCCTTCGCGAAAGCGAAGGATTTTTTATTGTTTCAGAGTTGATGAATAAGATTCCACAATGAGAGTTATTTCACTCTCCAATGCCCAATCCTCGTAAAACTATTGAGAGTATCAGATTCTTCTGTGCCGCGCCCAATATTATGAATAACGAGCAGGTTTCCATCTGTACGCGGGGTGTTGGAAAGTATTCCGATATGATGCTGACCATCGGAGAGTTGCCATGCTATGATATCTCCTGGCTCAAAGTGCTCGTTACTTATACTCCACTTCTGTTGATTAAAATACACCATAAGGTTTCGAACGCGACGATGATCAATATTGGAATCTGTCTTGGTGAGTCACCAGGCTTGAGGATAGAGACTAAAGTGTTTATCCATATCTTCATGCACCTCCTTTTGGAGGTCTTTTTTGAATGCAGTACGAAATGCTCTGATGATCACGTCCGCACACACTCCCGTCTCGATGGGCACATCACCATTTGGATAGCCAATTTTCGTGTATGAACCATCATAAGCAGTGGTTACACCTATTTGTCATCGTGACGCTTGTACGAGGAGTGCAGTACTTCCAGACATCGGGAGAAGGGCAGGGGGTGATGGAAGTGAGGTATGGGATTTGAGGAATTTATTCGTTGGTACACTCAGCTCGATAGGTGTGAGAATGCTGAAAAATATTGCAACCATCAATCCTCCGATCAACCAGGATCGCATATTTAAATCGGGTTATGAAAGTTCATAATATAGATTAAAAGGAACTTACTATTTATTTAATTTGAATTATTTGACGTAGATTAAATATATGTTGAAATATAAATGTTCTTAATCAATTCTGCATATGAACCAACTCCAATACCAATGAAGTCAGACTCTCCCTAAAGGTGTATTTAATATTCCACGTGAATTTGAAGGTATTAAAACAGAAGGATTCTTCCCGGGTGGTGTCTTCTCTCTCAGAGATGCAGTAAAATGACTCGTGAACGCAAACACAAACCCAAGACAATAATAAAAAGAGCGGATATCCGCTCTTTTTATTATTTACTCTTTCGATCTTTGCCTCGAAGTGGAAGTACATGTTTCGAGCCTTTGCCTGTGAAAATTCTTCTAATACCTTCTGGTGGAATAGCGTCTCGTTGACCGATATCCTTAAAGATATTCGTAGCAACGAATTTATTGACTGCCTTTTTAACTAGACTGTATTTCTGTGCTAAATAATTCTGAAAATTATTATGGTCGAGTTTTGGTGTGTATTCTACAGTGAGGTCACGACCACTTTTCTTTGCATGATAGAGAGCCTTATCTGCATGACTAATATCTTCACCGAGTTTATCACCAACCCTATTTCGTCGTTCATCTCGTTCTGTTATGCTCAGGCTTTCTTGGTCGCTAAATAATTCAGCGGTAAGCCTTCCAATATCTGATGAAAACTGCGTAACACCTATACTTGTTGTAATGATGAGCGTTTGAGGCTCTTTGTTATCTACTTGATATACAAATGGATCACTGGATAAGTTTTGACGCATAAGCTCAGCAACTTCGAATGTCTTTTCTGAAGTCGCACCTGGAATCATCGCAATAAATTCTTCTCCACCGTAGCGAGTAAGTAGTGTTCCAGGAATTTTGTTTAAGACCTCTTCGAATTTACGAGCCGCATATCTCAGTACTGCATCACCGCCATTGTGTCCAAGTTCGTCGTTTACTTTTTTGAATCGGTCAAGATCGAATGCGATTAATCCTCCTGTCGCTTCTGGCTGCACCAAGAAAAACTCAATCATTTTCTCGTAAAATCCACGGCGGTTGTATAGCCCAGTGAGCTGATCTCTGTAGCTCGCCTCGGTTTGCTCAAGGTGGAGCATGCGTTGCTTCTCATTTGCTTCTTGAAGCTGTAGATTTGCAAGAAAAGTGCTTACATGCGAGAGGTATAATTCCGTTGATTTTAGTATCTCGGAAACTGCGTTTGGAAGTTCTTCAGGAAAAAGTTTGAACGCGTCTGATTGAGGGAATTCTACGTAACCAATAATTGTGCCACGGAGTGCTATTGGCATAAATGTAGAGTCTTCCCATTGGCGATTTTCTACCACTTTAAGATAAGCAGCAGACTGAGATGATGCACTTTCTGGGCCATCAGGATTGATAATACCTAAGTCGTTGAATATACTTACATGTTGAGCAAGAGTATTGGTTTTATCTTCAGACAATGTATGCTGAAGCATATAGGTAAAAAGATTTGCAAGATTTTCACCAATGCTTCCTGTGCTCACATTCTCAGCTTGAAAAATGTGATAGTGTATCTCACATTTTAGGCTATTGGGTGTAGTTTCGAGGAGTTTTACGAACAGTGCTTTGAGGTCTGCTACGCTCGTACTATCGATATCGTTTTTAACCAGTGCAAGCATTTTTCGAATGTATCGTAGTGTTGCGCTCCGAATACGAGAATTGCGATACGCATTTTTATAGAACTCTGTCTTGTTGTGTTCTGTAATCTGTAAATTATTATCTGTTTTAGAGCGCGTTTTTTCGATGAGTTCTGGTACATTTGTTTCCTCGTTCTTATCTAAGGGGGCTCCGATTGGGGCAATATTTGAAATCTGCGACTCAGAAAGATTTCAGGCAACAAAAAGAGGCGGAGGCATTTGTCCTGCGCTTGCTGTAACAAGTTGTAACCCTACATGCATATTCATAGTCCTGATTGTGATCCCAATGCGGAATGTAACGAATCGTGCCCATGTATCGTCGGTGATTGACTCGGATACCGGGTATTGTTTGTTTGTGTAGTTCGGCGCATTCTATTGAAATAATTCCCCTGTACAATTTTTTATCATTATGCAGAGTGATTTTTGTGCGAATGTCGCTACATTTGATGCAAGACGCTGAGTTTTTCGAGTTTGTCGGTAAAAAGCACTCCATCGAGATGATCGATCTCATGCTGTACAACACGACCACTAAAACTTGAGAGTCGCATAGACCGTTTTGTGAATTTTTCGTCGAAATATTCTACTACGATAGAATTCCATCGTTTTACAAATCCGTACTCACCAGGAACGCTAAAACATCCCTCCTCATCGTTGTAAATCTCATCTGAATGAGAAACAATCTTAGGATTAACCATAAGTACGGTGCGGATGTAGATGAGACCATCTTCGTCTTCATCGTAGAGATTCACTGCAATGAGTCGTTTGTTGTAACCGACTTGTGGAGCTGCGAGTCCTGCACCGTTTTCTTTTGCCTTGAGCCAGGCAACCATTTCTCGTCCAACTGGAGCGAGTTTTTTCCAGTCTTCATGCGAAAGCTCTGTCGAAATTGTTCGAAGAATCTCGTTTTCGCGACCGGTTTGAATATTGAGTTTCATGCTTGAGTTGGATTTTAATCACTTTTTACTAAAATCAATCACGTTTATGATCAATACACTCAGAAGTCTCATCGCTCTCGACAGTCCTATTCGAGTTTTTTACCACTTTTTGCGTGGTTTTTTGGCACATCACATCTACGGCGATCCAGCCCGAGATATGATCGTGATCGGGGTAACGGGGAGCAAAGGGAAGTCCACGACTACCAATATCATCGCTCAGGGCCTCGAACGAGCAGGGAAGAAAGTCTTCATGTTTTCAACTGTGCGATACTGTATTGCAGGAGAATGGTTCGAAAACGATATGAAAATGACCAGTGTAGATCCATTTATCCTCAATAAACTTCTCGTAGAAGCCAAGCGTCGAGGATGCGAATATGCAATCATCGAAGTCTCGAGTCATGCTCTATTTTACAATCGCGTATATGGAATCGATTTTGACGTAGCAGTCTTTACGAACCTCTCGCAAGACCATCTTGATCTCCATCATACGATGGAAAATTATGCAGACACCAAGCTTAGGCTCTTCACTGGGCTTGTGAATGGACGACGCAAGAAGGGGGTGAAAAAGGTTTCTGTGATCAATATCGACTCCGAATACGCACCAAGATTCCTGGAGGCGACCGTTGATACACTCTATAGTTTTGGAACACTTCCCAACGCTCAGATCCGAGCTCAAGATATCGTAACAACCAAAGAAGGAACGAGCTTTACAGTCCGTATGCCTTCGGGAACATTTTCGATCAATACTAAGCTTTGTGGTGAGTTCAATGTTTGGAATATACTCGCAGCAGTAGGGGTGCTCATCTCTCAGCGTGTAGATTCGCAGACCATCAAAGAAACGATGGAAAATCTCGGCACACTCCCTGGGCGACTTCAGGAAGTATCTACCAATTTCCCATTCACGGTATTTGTGGACTATGCACACACTGAGGAATCACTTCGTAATGTGCTCGAGACAATTCGCTCCTTTAAAAATGTAAAACGCATTATCACTGTTTTCGGGGCAACCGGTGATCGAGATCGGGATAAGCGTCCGAAAATGGGGGCGATGGTGCACAAGCTCTCGGATGTGATTATTCTCACAGAAGACGACAACTACACTGAAGATCAGTTCCGAATCATGAATGAAGTCAGTAAAGGAATCAAACGAAAGGAGGGGGAGGATTTCTGGATCATCTTCAATCGTGAAGATGCTATCCGTACTGCGCTTATTCTCGCACAGAAGGATGATGTTGTTCTGCTTGCGGGGAAATGAGCTGAAACTTCGATCGTTCGAAATGCTGGTCCTGAAGATTGGTCCGATGTTGAGGTGACTCGCAAACTTGCAAGCGAGATTGAATCAAATACGCTCGCTGTCTAAGAAAAATCCTCTCGATCGTTCTGTCTCATAAGAGTGCAGGATGATTGAGAGGATTTTTTGATGTCATTATTGATTATCGGGCAATATGAACAGTTCCTTCGTATGCCATGCCATCGACATAAATTCGGACATACTGTGAGTCTCCGAATTTTTTCTGTCCAGTCACATTTTCTATCCGTGTTCTGGCTGAAAAAGCATCCGCGCGAGATGCGTAATATGCACTCGTCCCGTTGCTTGAAACGAGAGATGCACCGACTGTCATAAGGATCGCAATATAGCCGACCACGCCTGTTGAATTCCACATGTCTTCATTACAGCATACTTGAAAAATATCGTCAAATATTTAAGAGGCGAATTAACTGAGTATTGAAAACTCGAGACTTTTCTATATATTGCGTCCACTTTCTATGGAATTCCTACTATCGCTTTCGTATCTCAAACTTGAGATCGCTTTTTTTCTCGCGAATATTGCATTTCTCGCGATTTTTTTCGTAATTGAGTTAGTAAATCGTATCAAGAAACTCTCAGAGGTTCTTTTTCCTAAAGGGCGAGTTGCTGACATTGTTGCTGCAGAGCCGATCAAGTCTTCTGAGCTTCGCACTGAAGAGGTTTCTGAAACTCAAGAAGTTATTTCTTTGGAGGATAGTTCTGAGTCCGCTCAGGAAGAAGCTCCTTCAGAGGAAGAAGTTGTCGAATCGACTCCTGAGATATCTCTTGAGAAGCGACTTGAAATTATCGAAGCTGTAAAGCTTATTCGTACGAAAATTGCTCGTGGTGAATTTACTGACGCACGTGCAAAGATCATCGAAGGACTTGCGGTCGACAAGTGGAACAAAGATCTCAACTGTCTGCTCGCCTCACTCTATGAACGTGATAAAGACTATAAAAAGGCAGAGTTCATCTACAAGGATCTCATCCTCGTTCACGATACAGATCCTGAGATATACATGAAGCTTGGTTTTGCGCTTTCGATCCAAGGGAAATTCGAGATTGCATTCGAGATTTATAAGCGCCTTGCAAATCTCTCAGAGGCTCATATTGAAGCTATTGAAATGCTTGCAAATCTTGCTCATGAGCTTGGGAGATTCGAAGAGAGTGCTGAGTACGCAAAGCAGTTCCTCAAGGCGCACCCTCGCAATGCTGACATCCTGTCAGTGCTTGCTGTAAGCCTCATTGCTCTTGAGCGCAAAGAAGAAGCTCTCGAAACTATTGAGAAACTCAAAAATCTCGACCCCTATAATCCTCGAATCCGCGAGATGAAAGATAAGCTTGAACTTGAACTTGAACTCGCCAAGAAATTCGAAAGTCCAGAAGTATCAGATTCTTCCAACTAGTCCATGATCACGAAAGTTCCTCCACATTCGATCGAAGCCGAACAGGGTGTTTTGGGTTCTATCTTGCTCGACAAGGAGGGGATTATTCAGGTCTCGTCACTCCTTACTCCGTCGGACTATTACGATAACAAGAACGCCCTCGTTTATGAGGTGATGCTCGATCTTTTTTCGAAGAATCGACCTATTGATCTCCTCACGGTTCGTGAACTCCTTGATGATCGCAAGAAGCTCGAAGAAGTGGGTGGAAATCAGTACCTCATCGCACTCACAAATTCGATCTTCACGAGCTCGAATATCTATCAGTATGCTCAGATTGTAAAGCACAAATCCGTTCTCCGTAAGCTCATCAAGGCTGGAAATGATATCCTTTTGTGCGGATATGACGAAGAATCTGAGATCAACAAACTCCTCGAAAAGTCAGAGCAGGCACTCTTTTCAGTAACACAGACCTTTATCCAGAATAAGCTGGTTCACATCAAGGATATTATCAATCTTCGCTACGAAGCATTTGCTGAAATCCATGCAAATCCCGACAGTGCAACGCAGGGGCTTGTGAATTCTGGGTTTAAGAATCTTGATGGGAAAATCGGAGGATTTAAGCCGGGGGATATGATCATCTTGGCTGCCCGTCCTTCGATGGGTAAGACGGCGCTCTCGCTCAATATTGCTCAAAGTATCGCTGAGGCCGGGAAGAGTGTTGCGATCTTCTCGCTTGAAATGAGTAAAGAGCAGCTCACCGATCGTCTCATCTGTGCGACGATGGGTATCGATAGCTGGAAGCTCAACAAGGGTCTGCTCGAAGATGAAGAATTTGCTCGAATGGGAGACGCACTCGAACGACTCTCTCGTGCCAATATCTATATCGACGACTCCCCGATGGGGAATCTCATGGAGATCAAATCCAAGGCTCGACGTCTCAAGATCGAGAATGGGATCGACTTCGTGGTAATCGACTACCTCCAGCTCATGAGCGGCGGAAATCCTATGAACCGTGTACAAGAAATTTCTGATATTTCTCGAGGTATCAAGTCGCTCGCTCGTGAACTGCAGGTTCCGATCATGGCACTTTCACAGCTCTCACGTGCAGTAGAATCTCGTACCACCAAAGAACCGATCCTCTCCGACCTTCGTGAATCTGGGTCGATCGAGCAAGATGCTGACGTGGTTATGATGATCTACCGTGAAGACTACTACGATGAATTCACTGAAAATAAAGGTGTTACTAACATCTTTGTCCGCAAGAATCGTAATGGACCTGTCGGTCAAGTTGACCTCAAATTCGAGAAGAAATTCCAGAGATTCTACGATGTGGAGAATCAAAGAGAATACGAAGATGCGTTTTAGAAAAAACCTCGGATATTATCCGAGGTTTTTTGTTAGGGGAGAATTTCGAGATAGTCGGCATCTTTGAGTAAGGCTTTGGAGAGATGGATCGAGTACTCAAAATTTGCATCGTCCGTTCGAAGGATATCTGTTGTATTCATTGGCAACATAAGTTTTCCAGTGGAATCCTTTTCAGGTGCGATCACCAATGTTTCTCAGTTGTGTTTGTGTATGGTGAGTTTTTCACCAATTGTTTTATATCGAAGTGTTATTGGAGAAAAATTCGTCATTCTTGCAAGGTCGTGTAAATATATTACGACCGAGTGCTTTGTTCATTGTGCACAAATTGAAGTTGTGATATTGGGTTCTGCTCCTATATGTGAAATACTCCCTGTTGATGCAAAATAGAGTTGTCCTGAAAAAGAAACAGGATTTACAGGTATAGCATAGGATGGATATCCTTCGGCCGTTTTATTCAATTTATAAATCTCTTAAATGTTAGTCACCCTCAACTCCATTCCATGCTAGACGGATAATTTGCAAGTGACCCAGTATGATTTTTATTTGATCATACTCCTACTCCGATTCCGACAGAGGTGAGTTTATTTAAGTTTTCTCAATGAATTTGTATAAACTGAGAAACTCCAACGCACAATGATCATGTTCATATTTCGAAAGAAGAATTACTCAAAAGAGAAGCAACTTTTTTCTTGTAAACATCGTAAGCTTTAGCATATTTCTCAATACAATCCCCCTGTTTGTTGCTAATTAATGCATCACATAAACGGTGAGAAGTACCCTCTTTTATTGATCCTGTAAATCAATTTATATCTAACCGTAATCATCCATTAGCTCAGGAGTCTTGAGTTGTAATTATTGGATATAAATAAATGGAACCATCAATTTTCTGAACTATCTCTGAAGATCAAGTTGTCTCTTTTTGACCAACAGCCTCATCTCTATGACTTGCACAACCTGTGAGTACAAATAGGAGGAAACAAATAGATATTGAACGAGCCAAGGCCAAACTTTATTATTTAAGAATAATTTACAAATAGTATATCTTAAACATTGGCCTGTGAATATTTTATAATGACATTTTGATATATTGTAATTAGATATAGGTCTAAAAAACGGACATAACCATGTCCGTTTTTTTTCATGCATAAATTTTACTTCCCCGTACAATTTCCTCCAGCATTCTTGGTCTGTTGATTGCAGGTGTCCTTAGCGATACGACCTGCTGGGCCGAGGATTTTGGTAGTACTTTCGACTTCGTTGTAGATGTCGGTAAGGCGACCATTGATTTCGTCAGTATTGAGGTTTTCGTCTCCGATGCTATCCATAAGAGTTTGATAGTCGCTGTAGATTTCTTTGGCGAGATCAGTCTTGAGTGATTGGATGTTTCGGAAGCGATCGAGGTACTGATCGGTATTTTTGGATTCGCCGAGATTGGTCGTAAGGCTTTTGTAGCTTTCTTGGAGCACTCAGAATCCTTGATTGATACGATCACCGATATCTTCTACGAATCCACTCACGCCACGATGCTGTTCTGTTTTGTTGTAGTAGGCGAGATTGCGAAGGATCACGGCTGAACTCTTACTTGAGAGTCCTTGTCTTGAGAGTTCTCGAGACAGCACACCGCGCTCTATTTTTGCGTAGTCGCCAGAAGTGGACTGTAGAAGTGCCCATGCAACTTTCCAGTCTTCTGTTCCGCGTGCAATTCCTCCGCCGAGATCTCCGATGCGATCGATTGCTTCGGTAACACGCTTGAATGGCTCTCCTTTTTTATTACAGATTTCTGTCCCCTTTGGTCCGTAATTCTGAGGAATATCTCACTCGAAGTTTTTATTTACCAAGAAGAAACCTGACTTGGTTGAGGGTGTTCCGATGACAGACTCTCGGTAAAATGCTATGATACGAATATGATTATTGAGCAAATCTCCCGCAAGATTTCCGAGGCTGCTTTTGGGAGATTTCCCAGTTGTATAGGCGGGATCATCGATGAGATTGGTGTCTACTTCGACATCTCAGGCGCATTTTCCATAGATTGTATCGATGAGACTATTGAGTCGATTTTGCTTGGAGAGGAGAAGGTTGTAGTCGCGACGTAGTGCGCTTGGGACTTCGGATCGGATGATGAGATCGATCGAGAAACGACTCGCTGACATATAGTCATCCTGCGTGAGAGCGCGGTTTGTGCTTTTTACAATTGCAGATGTTCATGCTTCGAGATTGTCACTGCCTCGACGTTTGTTGTCAGGAGCAGTCTTGCATGTCTCGCTCTGAGTGGCAGTATCAAGCTTGGAGATAGTAGCATCGAGTTTTGTAAGATATTCCGCCATTTGAGGGGAAGGTCCAGAATCAATAACACACTCAGACGCAGCAAAACTCGTGGTCGTAAGTGACAACGAGATGAATGCGATTGTGAGGTATTTAATTCTGTTTGATATCATGGAGGCCTGTTACGAGGGCTGAGAAGTTTCCAATATTGTCAGAAAACGTTTTGGTGAATGCCTGGAATTCTAGTACATCATCGAGGAATGAATCGTAGTATCCAGTCTTAATAGCGCGTTCTTTTGCTGCGAAATAATTTGCTCGAGCATTGGAAACGGTGCGATATTTTTCAGGTCCAAAGTCTGTTGTGAGTCCATCGAGAAGGGTGGTTCCGTAGTTTCGTTCTTTGTTCTCAAGGATAGCATTCTGACGCTGTTGGTTCATACCGTAGTCTGCGAGAATGTTGGTATAGAATTCTTCGATGTCTTTTTCTTGAACGGTTTGTTTTGGAGCTCCACGCGGAGTGTCTTTCCCTGGAAGATTGAGGATCGGAGGTGGTCGTGATGTGACGACTGTTCCGATGTGTGCCATGCTCGGGAGATTGATATTCTTGAGCAGGAGCTCGAAGAAGTTCTTTGTGTGTTTTGCTTGTACAAAGCTTGATCCTGCAAACTTGAGGACGATTTTCAGATTTTGCTGGAGAATACTCTCGATCGCGTAGCTTTTCCCACCGGTCAATAGGGAAGTGTCGTAACGAACAAAATCTACATTGATACAGAAGAATGTCTTACATCCGAATCGATTCGCCGGATTGTATCCATTGGCAGCGTTGCGGATGGTATCACCACCGTCTGTTACATATGGAAGATCAAATGAAACATCAATTGGGCTGGATTGAGAATTGCTACTCGTTCCAGATTTGGTTTGTGAGTTGAGATCGTTTATGAGACCAGGATCGATCCCTGCGATCGTCGTAGTGCCACTTGCACAGAGCGCCCCAGTGGAAGTAATAGGTATATCTTTTGCTGGTGCATCGGCTGAGACAAGTCGCCAGCCACTGTCCGTAAGATCATAAGAAAGACGATCCGTAAGGGTACTCACCCCTGAAAAAGGCGTCGGACTTCCGACAAATCACTTAAGGTCTGCAAGACTCGAGTTTGCCCGGCCATTGTATGCAATATCACGAGAGAAAATAATATCATGAATCCGTTCTAAATCATACATGAGATCATAGCTCGAATTGTCGATATTTCCGTCTGTATACAAACCTACAGATCCAAGTTTTGAGAGCGTTCGCTGCTCTTTGCTTACCTCGTATTCAATCCGAGTGTAGTCGCTACTTACCACCTTTTGTATACAGGCAAAAAGATCAGTAGAAATGGTCTTCGTCGCATCTTTTCCATAGGGATCGAGCAGGAGGATGTGTGCAAAAAGCGGAGTGGCGATTCATTGAGAAATCTGCGAAAGTTCACCTTGTGTAAATTCGTGCGTTGTGTCGAGTACATCCTTATCGGTTGGCTTCCCGCACTGAGTCTTGATAATCTCGTTCATGCGCTTTGCCGATCCGGGAATGCGCTTTTCGATGAGTCCTTTCTTGAGAGCAGTAAATCCTGCATCTGTCTTACGGTAGATGTCTGTCCCGAGGTCTTCACCAATATACCCCTCTGCGAATGCCGCGAGGGGTATACAGCTTGCAATAATGCTAAGCACGAGAAGCGATGGAATCAAACGAGAGTACACCTTTGGTAACAGTTATACGTATTGTAGCAGGTTTCTCTTTTGCGATCAAAAGTTCGGCTATATGATCTTCGATTTTGTCTTGAATATAGCGTCGCACTGGTCGTGCACCGTAGGCTGGATCATATGTTTCCTTCTGGATGAGGTTCACCACTTTTGTGTCGTATTCGAGTCAGATGTGTACGCTTTCGAGTCGTTTTGTGAGTCTTTCGAGCTGGATGCGGATGATTTTCCCCATCGAATTCTTGTCGAGTGGAGAGAAAACAACGATCTTATCGATACGATTGATGAATTCTGGAGTGAAGTATTCATCGAGCCCCCCGATGATTTTATCCTTGGTTTTTTCGTAGTCACGGATGATCTTCTCTTCGTCTTTTTCGCTCACATTGAACCCAATCTGTTCCGCCTTCGAAGTGAATTCTTCACCACCGATATTGGATGTCATGATGATGATCGTGTTTTTGAAATTCACCTTTCGTCCCTTCCCGTCTGTCACCACTCCGTCTTCGAGGATCTGGAGGAGGAGATTAAAGATCTCGAAATTTCCTTTCTCGATCTCATCGAAGAGGACAACCGAGTATGGCTTGCGGCGAACCTTTTCAGTGAGCATTCCACCTTCTTCGTACCCGACGAAACCTGCCGTTGTACCGATGAGCTTTGAAGCACTTGATCGCTCGTTGAATTCACTCATGTCGATCTTGATGAGTGCCTTTGGGTCACCATAGAATTCTTCGGCGAGGACCTTTACGAGCTCCGTCTTACCGACTCCGGTTGGTCCGAGGAAGAGGAATGATCCGATTGGACGATTCACATCTGCAATCCCCGTGCGTGATCGCTTGATCGCGTTTACGATCGAATCTACCGCTTCGTTCTGGTCGATGATGCGCTTCTTGATGCTCGTTGCGAGCTTAGAGAGCTTCGCGATATCTTCGGTATCGAGGCTTTTTTCTGGAACTCCGGTGATCTGGCGGACGATTTTCTGAATATCTTCGCCGGTGATGTGCATGCGCTTATCTCGAGGGATGGTGCGTTTTGCTTTTTTCTCGGCGATCTTGGCTTCGAGTTCTTCGCGACGCTGTTTTGCATTGATCGCTTTGTGGTACTGCTGTGAGATGATGAAATTCTCCATGTCTTTTTGGATGGTTTCGATCTCTTCTTTGATCTTTTTGATCTCGTCTTCGTCAAAATTATACTTCATGCTCTTAGCAGAACATGCTTCATCAATGAGGTCGATTGCTTTGTCTGGAAGGAATCGGTCTGTCACATATCGTGTTGAGAGTGTAACTGCATCAGCAATTGCATCTTCTTCGATGATGAGATTGTGGAATTCTTCGAAGCTTGGTGCAAGACCCTTGATGATCTCGATCGCAGTCTTCTGATCTGGCTCATCCACTTCGATTTTCTGGAATCGACGTTCGAGCGCCGTATCTTTCTCGATATATTTCTGGTATTCGGTGAGAGTGGTTGCTCCGATAACGCAGATCTTCCCACGGCCCATTGCAGGCTTGAGGATGTTGGCGGCGTCGAGCGTTCCTTCTCCAGAGCCTGCTCCGATGATCGTATGGATCTCATCGATGAAGATGATGATCTCGTTCTCGAGCTTGCTTGCTTCGTCGATGATCTGCTTGATGCGCGCTTCGAATTCACCACGGTATTTTGTGCCAGCAACGAGACCCGAGAGATCGAGTGCAACGACGCGCTTGTTTTGCATCGCGAGTGGAACATTTCCTTCGACGATACGACGAGCGAGACCTTCTACTACGGCAGTCTTACCAACTCCTGGCTCACCTACGAGACAAGGATTGTTCTTGGTCTTGCGGTTGAGGATGGAGATGAGTCGGTCAATCTCGGTATCACGACCGATGATCGGGTCGATTTTCCCGAGCTTTGCCTGAGCGGTGAGGTCATTTCCGAAGAAATCGAGTGCAGGAGTGGCACTTTCTTGTTTCTTGCCGTCTTGCTTTTTGTTAGCGAAGAATGGATTATTCATGTCATCTGCCTGGACCATGTTGTGTTCGAGAGCGTTGAGGATCCCATCGAGTGGAGCGAACATACCAGCTTCCTTGTCCTTCGCGATCTCACGAGAATAGTTCGAGAGCTGCTCTTCGAAATCCTTCGGACTTACCCCCACAAAGTCAAAGAACTGATAAATCCAACTCTCGCTCGGGGTACGCATAAGTGCAAGAAGGAAATCCTCGACACCTGCCTTACGCTTCTCAAAACTTGCTGCGATCTTCACGCTCGAAACGATGAGTTCCTTGATGCGCGTCGAAAGTCCGATGTAGTCACCGTTTCCGCCTTTGTTGTATTCGCTAAAAGGACGCTTGGTAAAAACATCGCGTGTGATTTTCTCGTTGATTCCGTAGCTGGCGAACATCTCGAAGATCGGACCAGTAGTGATCTTCATCATTTCGAGAAATACGTCTTCGGGGAGGATTTCTTTGTGGTTGGCTGACTTTACGGTGTTCTCCGTGTCTATCATGAGTTTTTTGTAGTCTTCGGCGAAATTGTTGAACATAGAAAAATGATTGCTGAATTTTCTGCTCTATTGTACCAATATTTCCTGTAGGCGCAAAAACCGAACCATATTATTTACGGACAAATCGAGAAGCCTATTGTGTGATTGTATTTTTCAATAAAAAACCTCCATTTCTGGAGGATGCATTAGACACGAATTTTGGTGATAACTTCTGCATGCTTCATGCAGGTTGAGAGTATCATTTTCCCAGTGAGTCCTGAGAGGAGCGGGAGGAGTCCGAGTAGGGCGAAGTAGAATCCTACATTGACCGGCTTCGCTGCGGGTTGTGCACTCAGTGATGAGAGACTTACAGTTGTGTCAGTTGGTTTTGGAGTGGTTGGAAGTTCAACGGTTCCGATGAGATTTCCGGTTACGATCATGAGAAGTCCTGCGAGCATCTGGAGTTTTTTCATCGTTGTTCGCTTGCAGAAGCAGATCCCGATGATACCAAATACGATCGCATGGAGTACAAAAATCGCTGCGAGTGCGTATTTCGCGTAGAGTGCAAATGACTCGTAGTGAGCTTGGAAGGGAAGAGAGTAGTCGGCAACATTGAGCACGAGAAGTGCAGCGATTCCGAGTGAGAAAATAGTGCGAGTCCCGCGGATCGTGAGATCAGAAGGTCGTTTTTTGAAGAATTCAATAATTTGAAACATAGTAGAAAAGTTACGCCCTCTTTTATAGAGAGAATGATCATTAAGGCAAGTATTGCTTTGTGGGAGATGTTTCCGAGCAAGATCATTCTTTTCTTTTTCATAGGCCTGGATATACTTCCGGGCAATATGGCACGCAAGAAAAAATCACGACCAACCTGGAATTTTGAACTGAGCAATGTAATCGCTGGATGGGTATTGTTCTTTTTGAGTGTACTTGCGTTCTTCGGGGATCAGTCATCGGTTTTTGGAAGCTATCTTGTGAGTGCACTTACGTATCTCCTCGGAGATCTCTACCGGATCATATTTGTGCCGATTGTTGGAATTCTCGCGGGACTCATCATCTTCAATCGACTTTCATGGAATAGCGTGAGATTTATTGGACTCTTGATGTATTTTATCTCACTCACATCACTTATTGCAGCATTTCGACCTTACTGAGCGAATGCTCTTCTTGATTTCTCGGCTCTGTTTACGTCTTGGTTTGGACGTATGCCGGCGATTCTCATATTTATAGGTGGTTACCTTGTCTCAATCTATCTTGCTGTGCGTATCAGTTATCGCAAAATATTCGCAACTGTACAGTCTAAACTCCCGACTCCTAGTGATGTAAAAGAGACAATCTCTACTATTCGCAAGGAGGTCAAAGAAGACTTGAAGTCTAAAAAGCAAGAAGGGGAATTCGAAAAACGCAAAAAAGACCTCGAACTTGAAATTGAATCCATACGCAAAGAACGCGAAGCCGAGAAAAAGAAACTCGAAGCTCCAGAGTCCAGTCCTCGCCATGTTGCGATCGAGAAGAAAGAAAAAGGGATGATGAGTGCAATCTTTGGTGATAAGAATGACGAATCCAAAGAAGCAAAGCTCAGCCCTGAGAAGCAACTTGCGATCCCAGATTTCGGGACGTGGGAATTCCCATCGACGAAGCTACTCAACGAAGTGAAGCATATCGCCGTGGTTTCTGATGCTGAGATCCGTGAGAAATCTGCCGAGATCGAGAGTACACTTCTCCAGTTCAAGATTGGTGTAGAAATGAAGGGTGAAAAAGTGGGGCCAACTGTCGTGCAGTACCGCCTTGAACCCAACGAAGGAGTCAAGCTCTCCAAGATCGAAAACCTCAAAAAAGACCTCACTCTCGCACTTAAAGCGAAGTCTATTCGTATCCAAGCTCCGATCCCTGGACTCGGACTCGTTGGGATCGAAGTTCCCAACGATAAGCGTGACACGATCGGGATCCGCGAAGTTCTCGAACATCCGAACTTCATCAATGCAAAATCCAATCTCTCTATCGCGGTCGGAAAGGATATCAACGGTGATTATGTGGTAGGGGACCTTGCGAAGATGCCACACTTGCTCATCGCAGGGCAGACAGGATCCGGTAAGTCGGTCGGGATGAATGGATTTCTCGTGAGTCTTCTCTACAAGAATGCTCCGAGTGATCTTCGTATGATCCTCATCGACCCGAAACGTGTCGAACTCGGGATATACAACGGTATTCCACACCTACTCACTCCTGTTATCAACGAGCCAGACAAGGCGCTCAACTCCCTCAAATGGTCCGTTGCCGAGATGATCCGACGCTACGATGTACTCAATGTCTCGAAGGTCCGCAATCTTGCAGAATACAACGCAAAAGTCAGTCGCAAAGACCGCATGCCGAACATCGTCATCGTCATCGACGAGCTCGCTGATCTCATGATGAGTGGGAACAAAAAAGAAGTCGAAACCACGATCGCCCGTATCGCTCAGATGGCCCGTGCCGTTGGCATGCATCTCATCGTAGCAACTCAGCGTCCATCGGTCGATGTCATCACGGGACTTATCAAGGCCAATATCCCATCTCGTATCGCCTTCACAGTCGCAAGTCTCGTAGACTCACGGACCATCCTCGATCGAATGGGTGCAGAAGATCTTCTCGGACGTGGAGATATGCTCTATAGCCCATCAGGATCGATGTCTCCTGAGCGTATCCAGGGTATCCTCGTTGAGACTGAAGAAGTCGAAGCTGTCGTCAATCATATCAAGCGAACCATCGATCCCGCAATGCTCGAAGATATCTATGACACCTCTATCACAGAGTGAGATCGTGGAAACTTCGAATGATCGATTGGTTGAGCGGGTGACTATGACGAAGATCCTAAGGTGATTGAAGAAGCTATTCAGTTTGTACGAAGTGCAGGGAAGGCCTCCACATCCATGCTTCAGCGTCGCATGAAACTCGGTTATGCCCGAGCTGCCCGCGTCATCGACATCCTCGAAGAAATGGGGATTGTCTGACCTGCGGATGGGAGTAAGCCTCGTGAAGTACTTGATCGATAAAGAAAAAGCGCGCTCTGATGAGTGCGCTTTATTTGATGACGGCGAATACTAGTCTGTTTCTAGATTTACCTACGGGTAATTTTTCGCGAAGGCAGAAGGATTGTCTCTTACTTGCTTCAGTGTGCACATCTTCTCTACTACCCACAGTGCATTTATGCGCGTGAGTGTGGGGTCTATTGTTCTAACTTTATGAGAATCGATATTGCCAGGTAACACAAAGTGTCCCCTTGTCTGAAAAAGTTTAATCTTCCTTGCAAGACTTCGAACAGAAGTGGTTATTACACCGTTTGCTACGGTGTACTTTTCATCTGGATTTGCAAGCAGTTCAAGCACGGCAGCGCTTGTGTCTCCTTGGTCGATCCGAATAACACTTCCTCCGTCCCTTCCTACCCTCGATTTTTTATAGTCCACAGTACCTCCTTTGTTTGCTGGGATAGATTATTTCTATTAAAAAAAACATATGTGTCAAACAAAGATTAAAAGTGTGTTGTAAAAGTGGGGTACAGGAATAAAAAAAGAGTATCGAATGAAACGATACTCTTGGATGAATGAGGCATATTATTTCCTTCATCTGTTAGTAGATGAAGGCCAGGCTGCTTTTGAATGCACCGTAGGGAACAGATGTATCAGCGCGATGTTTCAGAAATAATTCGCTTATCTCAGTCGGCAATGAATCTACTTCTTTATATTCCAGATTTTTGGTCAGCACCAGGTGTTTTGTTACTTTTTCACACGTGGTGTACACCGTCCAGTGCTTGCCGTTTGGCACTTGGACCGTTTTGGTATTATCATGGTTGATCGAGTTCATCAGGCGCCCGAATTCCGCAGGACTGAGATCTGTTTCTTCGAACACCACCACTTTTTGTGGCTTTTGAGTCACTATCTCATTGATTACCGCGAATGCGGCGATCAATGAGGCAGAGATCCTTTTTGTAAATATTGATTTGTTCACAATGTTCTCCTTAGCTCATTTGAGCAAAAATTTGTGTACGGTATTTGTATTCAAGAACCCTATTTTGTCAATCGAATGTGTGTATTCTTGTGGTGATTTTCATAGAAAAAACACGAGTTTAAAGTCTAGGCAATATTTTCTGAGATAAATCCTGACTTTTCCTTGTTTTCGCGTTTACTTTCCGTCGCCTTGCTCTACAATTCAAGCATTCAATCGTCCATGAAGAAAATCGATCTGCGCAAAATCCAAATCCTTAAGATCATCGTCGAAGAATATATTAAGACCGGCGATATCACAGGCTCCAAATCCCTCCTCAAAAAACATGACATGGGGGTTTCAAGTGCGACCGTTCGAAATGACATGGCGAGTCTGGAGAAGATGGGATTGATTTTCCAGCCGTACAACTCCGCAGGACGACTTCCGACGACACGAGGGATTCGAGTATTCGTGGACTATCTCATGGAACACATGATGCCGCAGTTCATCGAAGCAGAGAATGAGCTCGTCGAACGTGCAGATCGTGAACGTGTTGATGATGCGCTCTATGCGATCGTAGCGAAGCTCACCAAGATCACTCGTGAGATCACCTTCGGATGTATCCCGACGCTCGGCGCGAACTATTATCTCGGACTTACGAGCTTCTTGGAGAAAAATACTCCACTGCTCGGAGCAGAAGCCTACAACGTGATCAATGTCCTCGAAAACAAGCATCACTTCATAGACCTCCTCAAAACACTCGAAGTTTCCCGAAGGGTCTCGGTATTCCTCGGAGAAGAGAACATCATCCCAGAGCTCGAAACCTCTGCCATGATCGTCAAAAAGATCAATCTCGAAGGTCACGATGCCTATATCGGCATGCTCTGATCGATGAAAATGGACTACGCCTTCAATATAGCCGCCTTACGTAACATACTCTAAAATGCTCAAAATATCAGGAAAACAGAAACTCTCAGGAACGGTTGCTATTTCAGGTGCAAAAAATGCCGCAGCACCGATCATCAGCGCGGCTTTGATGTTCAAAAAATCAACACTTCACAACGTACCACGCATTAGTGACGTAAAAAATCTCATCGACATCATCCGAACGATGGGGGTGGAAGCGACTTTCGAGGGCAATGATCTTACACTTGAGTGGAAGACTCCCAACGATGCAACGATCGATCGCGAACGCATGAAGAAGATCCGCATCAGTATCCTTTTGCTCCCGGCGCTTCTTTCTCAATTTGGGCGCGCTGTATTTCCATTCCCAGGTGGATGTAACCTTGGGAAGCGACCAATCGGTGAGCACATCGCGGGTCTTATGGATCTGGGGTATGAGCTCACTGGACAGGAAGAACTTTTTGAACTTTTTGGTTCGAAGCGATCTGGTGAAATCCATCTCAAGGCAAACGCGATGGTAACTGCGACGGAGAATCTCCTCACAGCGAGTGTGCTTCGTGACGGGGTAACGTATATCCACAACGCCGCGTACGAACCACACGTGATCGATCTTGTGAATTTCTTCCGTGCACAGGGGATCGAGATCGAGACACGATATGACCATGTTATTGTTATCAAGGGGGTGACGGAACTTCCTGAACACGCAGAATATACCGTCGCCTACGACTATCTCGAGTCTGGAACTTTCGTCGTGATCGGTGCACTCGCGAGTGAAAAATACATCGACATCGAACATGCGTGCATCCCGGATCTCAATCGATTCCTCGAGCGACTCTCAGTTGCGGGGGTGCACACAGAAGATCTCGGAAACGATACGCTTCGAGTCTACCGTGCTGAACACCTCAAAGCGATCGATGTTCAGACGAATGTATTCCCGGGTGTTCCATCGGATCTCCAATCTCCACTTGCCATCCTCCTGACCCAGGCGGACGGAATCTCTCGTATCCATGAAGTACTCTACGAAGGACGATTTAACTATCTGCTCGAACTCGAGAAGATGAAGGGGCATGTTGCGGTCCTCAATCCGCACGAGGCACTCCTTTTCGGACCTACACCTCTTCGCGCAGCAACCGTCTCTAGCTGGGATCTACGTGCAGGAGCTGCGATGATCGTAGCAGGACTGATCGCAGAAGGGGAGACATTTGTTACCAATGTTGAGTATATCGACCGAGGATATGAAGATATCATCGGGAAACTTACAAAACTCGGCGCACACATCGAATACGTTGAAGTTGCATAATACTTTCTTAACTTTTTTCATATGCGAACTACTGGCGCAACACTCATAGTGTTTGGACTTCTTGTTCTTATTAAGCCTGACCTCATTGCTTATATCGTAGCCATGCTCTGCATCGCAATCGGTACACAGTTTCTCTTTATTTCAGGAATTTTCTCAAACGGTAAGGAAGGTTCGGAGTCAATTTCATTCGGAGGGTACGAGATCTACAAGAAAAAGAAATAATGGAAATCCTGCGAATCATCATCTCGATCGCACTCGTGTTTCTTCCAATCGTTTTTTGGGGATACCTTTTCTCGTATGCTCAAAACTCAAAACTTTCAGCAACACGTTTTTTCATCGGGATATTCGCAGGAAGCCTCAGTGTTTTGCCGATCGTACACTCAAAAGAGATATTTGAGTTTTTTTCGGCACAGAGTATTTTCTCATATTTGTCCGCTCCGAGTATTTCACTCAGCTTTATAGAGAGTCTTCTGGTTTCGTATGGACTCCCGATTATTCTCTTTTTGGGTGTTCTTTGCGCTGTATTTTATAAACAGATCGTCGGACGATTCGGATTGATGATGCGTTCTGTGGGGGTGATTGGATTGTTTGTGCTCGCTTTTCTGGGGATGAGTTTCTTGCTCGGAGGAAAGAGTGCGGTAGGGGATACACAGATCGAACTCTTGGGGGCAACGCTCGCTTCGCTCGGATCGATCACGCTCGCGTATCTTTTCATTGGAGCACTCGAAGAGGCGACGAAGCATTTCGCGCTCTATCCGTCTCTTGAAACTGCGGAAATCACTCCAAAGTATATCGCACTCACTGCGGTATTTACCGCGCTTGGGTTCGCATTCTTGGAGAATGTGTATTATCTCATCCATCTTGCATTGGAGAACGGGATGTTTTCCTCATCGTTTCTCGGGACGCTGATCTCACGATCGATCGTTTCACTCCTCTTGCATATCTTTGCTGCGCTCGTCTTCGCACTTGGATTTGGGCGATATATCGCAGCACAAAACCGATCGATGTACGGTAAATTTATCCTTGCATTCTTCCTGGCTATCGGAGTGCACGCACTCTTCGATATTTCCCTGACATATGGGAAAACAGGGATCATAGCGATCTATGCGATTGTGGGGTATTTCTTCTTTACGAAGGTATTCTTCGATGAACGAGCACAGTCCTAATGTCGCACAATTGTAATCTCTCGAAGTTCCTGGTTCTCAGGAATTTTTTTGAGTTCGATGGTGATGGTTGGAGCATAGATTCCTTCGAGTAGCTCGGGCCATTCTACGAGTCGGATTGCATTCTGATCCGCAAAAATATCCTCGGCTCCGATATTGGTAAAAGTCTCGTAGTCGTCGATACGATAGAGATCGAAGTGATAGATATTGGGCTCGTATTTGGAGAAATATGTATAGGTCGGACTGCGAACTATCGTATTCTCACCAGTCAGTTTATGGATGAGCGTACGCACGAGGGTTGTTTTCCCGGCTCAAAGGTCACCATAGAGATATACTGTATCGCCAGGTTTGAGTGTGATATCGAGGGTAGAAAGTTCGTTTTCTTGGATGGTCATGCAGGTTATTGTAGGGAAGTATATATTCTCGCAAGCAGAAATTTGCAACAAATTACACTTCATGTTAGGCTGAAGGAAATACTTTTTTCTATGACCGATACATCACTCGAAGTCGAGAGTCCAAAAACTAAAATTCCTCTCGCAACTATTCTTTCTGGCGTATTTCTTTTCGTAGTGCTTGCACTTACTGGGTTTTTCTACTATCGAAGCAGTTCTCTCGATGCTCAAATCGAAGCTGAGAAGAAGCGATCTCAAGAATACCAGGATTCCATTGTGGCACTCAAATCTGACCCAACAGTCCAGGCTTCTGAAGTTCTCAAGCAAGCTAAGCCTGAGATCATAAAGAGCATCACGAGTTCGATTGCATCGAACTATGTTCGAGAGTTGGATCGTATTCACCGAGACTATCTGATCCAATTTTCTGGATTTGCATATCAGCCTGGGCGTATCGCGACTTCAGTGACTGCCGAGAAGGGGCTTTCGGACGATGCGATCCGCAAGGTGATCAAGTTGATCGGAGATTACCGAACGAATACATACTCGGGTTCATTGATGCTCTCGCCGGTGACTTCGATATCCGGGGATTCAGATAAGCGAAGTTTTGGTGTAGATTTTAAGATTAAATAACATGAAAGCGAATACTCCAGTACGATTTCAGAACTCATCGGGTCAATTTCTTCCAGTAATTCTTGTACTGATTGGATTCTTCATCGGAGGATTCTTCACGTATGACCTCGGGTATACGATGATGGATAAATCTTCTGTTCTTGAAGATGTTCAACATGAGGCAGCAGAAAAGCGAAAGACCCTCGATGCACTTGG
This sequence comes from Patescibacteria group bacterium, assembly GCA_049315825.1. Lineage (GTDB taxonomy): Bacteria > Patescibacteriota > Gracilibacteria > BD1-5 > UBA2023 > JBMOJK01. Next base: position 6,059 of record JBMOJK010000001.1, on the reverse strand, counting down.
CGCGATCAAGCAAACCGCTGATCTTCCAGAAAATCAGATTGATATACAAAAATACGCAGGTCAGTTTCGCGAGGATCAGATTCTTGAAAGTCTCTTCTCGGTTTCTGGATCGGGCGTAACTATTGGTGCCGTATCATTTCAGCAGGGTGAACGACTCCCATCTGGTATTTCTCTCGGAAGTGTAAATATTTCTGTTCAGGCAGAAAATCTTACACGGTTCAACTCGCTTATCGATGATCTGACGGGTGAAAATGCAAAGCGCCGATATATGATTAAGGCACTTTCGTTCCCATACGACACAAACTCAGCTTCGCCTATCGCGGCAACTATCCAACTCGGTCTTTACTATATCAAGTAAACATGGCAACAGAATTCGCAGAAGTTCCCGTTCATTTTTGGAATCGTATCACTCTTAAGGAGAAGGCACTTTTCTATGAGCACCTTTCTAATCTCATCGATGGAGGCGTTACTTTCATCGATGCGCTCCGATCGTTCTGTGAAAAGACAGAAAATCCTCTGTTCTACAAATACGCAACAGAGCTCCTTATGCTCGTTGAGTCAGGGGATATCATGAGCAATGCTATGAAGAAACTTCCTCGGGCATTTGATCGTGGTGAGGTTTCGATCATTGAGGCAGGTGAACAGTCTGGTACACTCCAGCGCTCGTTTTCTAGTCTTGCAGAAGATCTTCGTAACCAAGAAACACTCAGTTCAAAACTCAAAGGAGCTATGGTGTATCCTGCGATCATCCTCGCTTTCTTGGTTGCAGCCATCATGGTGATCATGGTCTTTGTAGTACCAAAGCTTCTCCCACTTTTCGAGAACGCAGGTACAGAACTTCCTGCGGTGACCGTCTCACTTATCGCCGCAAGCAACTTTGTTGCGAATAATTTTCTCATCATTGTGTTTGGTATTGCAGGACTCGTGATTGGGATCTTCAGCTATATCAAAACTTATCAGGGGCGTAAGCACTTCGATACGATCATCCTTAGAGTTCCGCTTATCGGAAGAGTCTACCGCAACTACCTGATCGTTCGTGTATCGACTACACTTGGATTGCTTCTTGGTGCTGGTATTCCGATCATCAAAACACTCCGGCTTACTGGTGAATCTACCAATAATCTCGTCTATGAAGAGGCGGTTCTTCAGGTTTCTAATCTTGTAGAATCCGGGATGAAAATCGCGGAAAGCTTCGAGAAGGTCGATCCAAAGCATCAGATTTTCACTCAGGATTTCATCCAGCTTGTTGGAGCGGGAGAGAAAACATCTACGATCAACAAGGTCTGCGTGAAAATTGCCGCTCAGTACACTCGAGAAGTAGACGCTTCAGTTACAATGCTCGTGAAATTCGTTGAACCGGGAGCAATTCTCTTCGCGGGGATCTTCGTGCTCTGGTTCGCGTTCGCGATATTTTCCGCCGTTCTGAAGATTACGGATACAGTTGGGTAGTAGCTTTGATTTTTCATAGTTTTTCTCTACACTGCTTGCATGAATCGTTTCGTTTCTGCTCGCGCATTTACCCTTGTCGAGCTCATGGTTGCTATTGCGATCTGAGCTATTTTAATGACTTTGACTTACGCTCCGTATGGATTCTATACGGATAAGGCTCGCGTTGGGCTTTCGGTGGACAAGATCGAGCAAGCGATCAACAAAGCACGACTCATGTCGACCACGGGATATACTTTTCCTGGTACGAACAAGAATGCTGATATTGCGGTGTATTTCCAGAAATCAGCAAAGGTTGTAGAAATTCGTGCGCTTACTACAACGACTTCGGATATTTCAGATAGCACAAACTCTGCGCTGATCGAATCTGTTCGCCTCGAAGATAGGGTAGAAATTTCACAGATTGGAAACGATACTGAGGCAGTTGTGATTTTCCGAGCTCCATCCGGAAAGCAGGAGATCAAAAGAACAACCGCTACCGGTGGAATCGTTGGATTCAAATGAGCAACAACCTGAGCCCTCTCTAAACACTTTGATATACAGCCCTAATATGCGCAGTCACAAAGGATTTACGATTATAGAAGTTATGGTGGCGATCCTCGTCTTCACGGTGGGTCTTTTGTGAGCCTATGCACTCGTAAAGAGTGCGATGAGTCTTTCGCTTCGTTCCAAGCAAGAGATTCTTTCTGCAAATGTCCTGCGTGAACAGCTCGAACTTGTGAAAAACATCCGAGACACCAACTATCTTGCGCTGCGTAATTGGATTTCTCTCAAGAGCTTCCCATCGCTGTGTACGGGCTCTTGTGAGCTGACACCCGGATACTACACGATCGAAAATAATTACGATCCGGCATCTCCGATCCGACTGATCTCGCTCGGGACTTCTATTGATCCCAAAGCGGTTACGATCTCCGAGGCAAATAACCCTCGAAATTCCACTTCACTTCGACTGTGTATCGATGACCTTGGTCGATACACGCACCAATGTACGACGAATATGAAACGTTCGCTGTACTATAGCTATCTCAAAGTAGAACCAGTAAAGACGGGCGCAATCACGGTGCCAAGCGCACTTATGCTCACGGCGTATTTTGCGACAACGGAAGGTGGATATCGCGAATTCTCCATGTACACGATACTTACTGATTGGAAAAAATAATGCAAAAGCACGGTTTTACGCTCATAGAAATCATTATCGCAGTTACGATATTGTCGTTTATTATGGTGAGCGTATTTGGGATTTATTCCAATATCATCGCACTTAATAAGCGACTTGCGGTTTCGAGATCACTCCAGGAAAATGCTCGAAATATCACCGAAATTATCGCGAAAGATATCCGAGAAAATGGCATAGCATTCAGCTGCTATAATCACACAGCAGCATCATCGAATGACTGTCCATGAGTAGCTGGAAATACTGAGTACGCAGGATCAGGATCTCGTGTGCTTATAACAAAAGTTGCCCCAGCAGACTGTCCAGGAGGGAATGATTGTTTTGTATCGTACTATCTGATGCACGACAACCTTGCATCACTTCCGAGTATGTGTCAGGCAACCGATACAGACTGCTATCTATGACGGGAACTTCCTGATGGACAGCGCATTCGCATCACAGACAAGAGTGTGAAGCTCGATAATCTTAAATTCTTCATCTCAGGAGTGGACTCAAAGACTTTTGCCTCCAATACTGACTCAGAAGGGAAAGTAACACTTTCGTTTCTCCTTGCTCCTGCGGCAAAACAAGGACTTTCCGCGCAGATCATCGAATCCCTCACGATGCCTATCCAGACGACTATTTCTGAAAAACTCTATAAAGCTCGCTAATGTCTACCATTCGATCGAACGGAGGTTTCTCCACTATTGTTGCCGTGTTACTTACTGGTTTTTTGATCGTTCTCTCGGCAGGAGTTCTGTTCTTATTCTTATCAGAAAGCCAGATCAATCGTGCTCTCTATGACGGCGTTTCTTCGTATCATGCAGCAGAATGATCGATGGAATATGCGCTGCTTAAGGTGAAAAATCACCGAGAAGGATTTGGTGATGACCTTGATATTGCGAGTAATGACGGGAAAATGTTTAGTCAGTCGGGTGATAAGCGTGCCCCACAGATGAGTTATACTCTGAGCGGTGTTGCACAATCGTATTCTTGAACTATCGCACCACAAGGCTTTGAAATTATCCCACTTTTTTACGAAGCAGGGAAAACACTTACCCAGTCCAATGGAAAGGTCTGGAAAGACCCCCGAAAGCCAACGGCAGCCGATGGATTTGATGACTATAAGAGCACGAATGAATTTACGCTCAAGGTTACTGCTCCGATCGTCTGGAATATCATCGGAAACGACGCAACCGGGAAAACCTTCGGTCTTTCTGGGAAAGGCGATCAAAATCAAGCGATCGGTGTAACGAGTGATTCTGCGCTTCAGCCCAGCATGATGCACGCTTGAAGCATAAAGAAATATGCTGGCGGAGAACTCTCTGAGTCTGCCTCCAACATGGAAAACTTCATCGCACAATACCGAGAAAACTATCTCGTCCTCTACAATGCAAACAACACCGCGATGAGCTATTCGATCACATCTCCGACACTCTTCAGTCTCCCAAGTTCTCGCATCGTTGCTTCTGCCAAGATCAAAAACTCTATCGTTAATCTTGAACTCACCGAAGATAAATCCAAACTCTTCGATGCACTAAAATACAGTCTGTTTGTGAAATAAAAAAGAGCGGTTTAACCGCTCTTTTTTTAAAATCTAATATTTCCCCATCTCGAAGTCCCAAGACTGAGATTCTTCGTTCCAGACATAGATGATCTCGCTATCGGCCCCACCTTTTTGGTAGTCACGTGGGAGATAATTCATGTACTTCTGGTCGAAGAGAGTCTTCGCATCCTTGGCATGCTTTCCTGTTGCTTGGAAATACTTCGTGTCTGCATCTTGGATGTATTGTAGATTCATCTCACGAACCGCTTTGTTGAGGTACGATGAACAGTACATGGATATATCATTTTTCTCGATTTCTTTTTGATCTTCCTTGAGTGCATCTTGTGCCTTGTTAGCGGCTGCGGTTACTTCTATGAGAAAATCTTTCGTGAGTTTTCCTCCGTTTGCAAAGCCTGGGATGAGGATGTTTTGGAGTCAGATAGACATCTTCGAGCACAGTCCATCTTTTGTTGGATCGAGTCACTGTGCAAGTGAGAGAAACATGATGATTGCCTTTTCACGGTTTCCTGTTTTTCACTGCATGATAGCACTCATGATACGAGCACCCTTCGGCGCATCGGTGTGCGTCCCGGTGATGCGGTACCATTCGGAAGCCTTTTGGGGATTGTGCTCACTCCAGTATGAAACGTAGGCGAGATAGTAGGGGATCATCGGATTTTCGCAGGCATTTGCAAGAGAGGTGTCTGAGAAGAGTTTCTTGAGATCGAATTCCTTTTTGATTGCCTCGATTTTCTGCATATCACACGTATTTCTGATGCCTTTTTCTCCGAGTGCGATAGCCTCTTGGATTCGAAGTTTTGCTTCCTCTTTACTGATATTCTCGTAGCGCTCATTTACATCCGGGATGAGCAGAAGTCCGATTTCATACGGATAAGTAAAATGTGGTGAAAGATCCGTTACCAGCTCGAGCATGCGTCCGAGGTATTTTTTATACTCAGCGCTGATCGCGTTGGATCCGATATACTGGATGCTTCCCAGCCAATAAAAATCAGCCACAATACTTTCAAATCCTGAACTTGCCATACGAACCGCCTTGGCAGTTGGAATGAATTCTGGATGGTTGATCACCGATCTGTGGATCGTAGTGTGTGTCTCATAATTGAGACCCGTTCCTACAGAAAAAAATGCCCAGCCCGAGAGTCCGAGCAGTGCAATAATGATGAGAAAATATTTCATATTAGATACCAATTCCATCTTCGGTTAATTCTTGCATACGAGTTTCTGTTCCTTGTTTCTCGTATCAAAGGTGCATCACGCGCTCGCTGTTGTCCCCACTACTCCAGACGCGAAGTCATGTGATGTTTTTCTCTGCGATATATGCGTGTACCTTCTTGCGTTCGTATCCAGTAAGCGATGAGAGTGTGATCTCGTTGCCTGATTGGATGGTTTCTGCAATCTTTGTATCGATGTATCGATACAAACGCTCGTCCTTGCTTTTGAGATAATCGTTAACTTCAAGGTGTACCGTCACAGTTCTTTGATGTTCCTTCTCGATCATGCGCGAGAGGAGGTGCGTGGTAAGGTCGAGTGTTTGACCGTGCACTCCGATGAGGAGTTTGGAGTCTGGCGTCTTTACCGTTATACGATAAATATGCCGCTCAACATCCTCTGCAGTAACTTCAATCGAGTCGACTGCAACACTCATGAGCGAGAAAAATTTTGTGGAAAGTTCTTGAATCGAGTCTTTCATAGGCTTTTCTTGTATTATACACGGCCCTCCATGAAAGAAAAGTCGGCTTTTTGAGAGAACGGGATTATCTGCTTTACACTTTTTGCGGTTTTGCTATACTCTGCCAGCTTTCTGGAGGATTCGCATAGTGGCCGAGTGCACACCCTTGGAAAGGGTGCAGGCGAGCAATCGCCTCAAGAGTTCGAATCTCTTATCCTCCGCCA